>JANXPB010000105.1 GCA_025357545.1 Holophagaceae bacterium | reverse complement strand
TTCGCGTGGATAGGCCGTTATCGGCGCTTCAGCAAGGACTACGAACAACTCTGTGAGTCAGTGGAATCCTTGATCTACCTTGCGATGACTCGCCTGATGCTGGCGAGGCTGGCTGCATGATTATTTTGAAACACACCCTCTGAATGGGGGATCGCGGATATTGGGAGGGTCGGAGGTTGGTAGACCACACGAATGTATGCGAAAACTGTATCGACAATTGAATATGGGCTCATGCATTGGGCGCGTGATGACCGCAACCAAGCATCCATAGAATCACCGAGTCTAGAGCGGGAATCGGGAGACGGTAACTGCTTATGACGATTAGCTTTAATGCGTGACATACAAAACCATGCAGACGTTTGATTTAAAGAATCCCTACCGCAGCGATCCCTCCATCTCCGCGAGCGCATAGGCCAGGATCCCCACCGCGGCGATGTTCTTCTGCATGTCGAGCTTGATGACCTTGTCGAAGGTGTCGGCCTTGGTGTGGTGGATCTCCCAGTAGTGGGTGGTGTCGTGGCCGACGCCGAGGCCGGGAACCCCTTCGGCGACGGTGGGCCCCACATCGGTGCCGCTGCCGCCCAGCTCCATCTTGGCGGCGTCCAGGGGCTCCAGCAGCGGCGCCAGGGACTTCAACAGGGCGAGTCCCTTTTCCGCCCGCGCCTTCTCCTCGGGCGTCGTGATCACGGCCTTGTTGCGGCCTTCACCATGGAAGTCGAGCGTGAAGCCCTTCACGGGGCCGTTGCCGCTGTCGCTTTCGAGCGCCGCGACGAAATTCCCCAGCTCGGCCTTGTGGGCGTCGCGGTAGCCCTTGCCGCCCTTGTCGCCATTCTCTTCGTTGGTGAAGAAGACCACGCGGATCGTGCGCTTGGGACGCAGGCCCGCATCGAGGATCGCCTTGGCGGCGCCGAGCGTGATCAGGCAGCCCACACCATCGTCCTGGGCCCCCTGCCCCACATCCCAGCTGTCCAGGTGGCCGCCCATGAGCACTACCTCCTGGGGCCTATCGGAGCCGACGATCTCGCCTACCACGTTGGCCGAAGGCTGGTCGGTAATGAACTCGTTCTCTATTTCAAGGTGCAGCTGGATGCGTTCGCCGCGCTGGGCCATGCGCCGCATCATCGCTGAGTTTTCAATGGTGACGGCCACGGAAGGAATTTTTGGCAGCTTTTCGTCGTAGGCCAGGGTTCCAGTGTGGGGCGTGTCGAAACTGAGGCTCCCCACCGAACGCACCAGGGAAGCCACGGCGCCGTATCTCGCGGCGCGGGAAGCGCCGGCCACGCGGTAGCCCACGGTCTGCCCATAGCCCGCGAAGGGCACGTCGTAGAGCACGATCCTGTCTTTGACGCCCGCTTCGCCCAAGCGGTCCAGCTCATCGAAACTGCCCACCACCACCACGTCGGCGGTGATGCCGCCTTTTGGCGTCGGAACGCTCATGCCGAGGCCCAGGATGGACAGCTCGTGGCGCTGGGGCGCCAGGGTCCAGGCTCTTTCCACGCCGCGCTTCCAATGGGGCACCAGGATTTTTTCGGTGTGGACGTTCTGGAGGCCATCGGCCTTCATGGTCTTCACGGCCCAGGCGATGGCCTGGTCCAGCCGCTCGGAGCCGCTGATGCGGTTGCCCACCTGGTCGCAGAGCTCGCCTAACTGGTCATAGGCCGTGGAGGATTGCAGCGACGTGCCCAGGATCCGTGCGGCGGCAGGGCGGAAGCGGTCCGCTGCCGACTGCGCCTGGGCGGCGAAGGGGACCCATTGAAGCATTGAAGAAACCAGGACCGCCTTAACCATCACACGCATGGGGATCTCCTGGGCCTCATGTTACTGGGTAGAGGCCCGGCAGGAAGGAAAACCAGGAATGAGCTGACGATCTGTCAAGACAACGAACTCCCAAGCCTGAGGCCATTCGCGTTGTTCCCGGAATTGCGGGAAGTGGCACGATGCGACTGAATCATATAGGGGCTGGCGTCGTGGCCTCTTCAAAACACCACACGGAGGGTAGCGGAGGCGCGGAGGGCAGCGGAGAAAACAATAAATCCTTTTCCAGATCGGTGCTCCTCCGAGGTCGAAATGGCTTTGGTTTTTCATTTTTTTGTCCCCGTTCATCCCCGAGCGCCCCCGGCTTAAAAAGCTCTTGCCGGGGACCTACGGGGATTGGCGGGGACAAAGACAAAACAAGATGATTTCAACGCCCCGCTTTACCCCGGCCAAAATGCACCATCCCTCTTCGGCGTTTTCTTAGGATTCCCATGCGCCACGTTTCCGGTGATGGCAGATGAACCTCAATCCCCGCGTGGTTGGTTTCCCCCTCAGTTCCGTGAAGAACCATTTATTCCTACTGTTTTGCAGTCTCTTTCAGGTGCTCCTCGATCTCCTTTTTCACCTGCTTCATCAGGGGATTCGGGATGGGCACGCTCAGGTTGTACTGGGCGATGCGCCAAGTCCTGCCCTGCTTCACCAGCACGCCGGAACCCCGCGCGGGCCCTAGATTCGGGGTGTCCAGCTCCTCGTCAAACCAGGCTGTGGTCCCGTCGCCGGAGTAGCTGACGCGGCGCTTCACGGCCTTGAAGGTCCAGGCCTTCCCCTTCTTGAAATAGGGCTCTGCCCACACCCTGAATTCCGCCTTGGTCCAGCGCTCGGTAGCGTCCGTCCCCAGGAACACCGCTTCGGGCGCCATCAGGCTGAAGTATTCATCCGCGTCGGCCTTGGCGGCGGCCCGGTGCCAGGCGTCCAGCACGCTCTCCGGGGTGGCGGCTATGGGCAGCAGCAGCAGCAGCGCGGGAACCCATATAGTCATCATGGCGACCTCCAGAACTTATTCAATTTCCCCTCAGTTTCACGCGGATCCGCAGGCTGCCAAAGGAATCCACGGACACCACCTCCCAGGAGACGGGTCCGTCGCTGCCCTTGGCCACTTCGCCGGGCCCCAGATTGAAGGCTGCGTCATCCAGCTCCCAGCGGCCGCAGGGAAACCGGGGTTGGGGTGGTTCGGGACTGTGGGGATGGGCGTCCACGATGCGGATCGGGCCGCGGGACTCCGCCCTATCGCTGGCTTCGATGAACAGGTCCGGATCGATGTGCTCCACGATGAGGCCCTCGAAGCCCGGCCCCCAACGGTTGCCCACGCGGCCACCATCGAAGCCCCAGGGCCGCCGCACGGAGAATTCCCAGAACGAATTCGCCCTCCGAGGGTCCGGCACAATGAGCCGTTGGGAGTCGATGCCCGGGGCCCGCTCCAGCGGTGCGATCCAGCCATCCCAGGCGAGGCCTTTGATGCGTTCCTTCGGCACCAGGTCTTTGAACCGGCCGCTGTACCACAGCTCTCCGGTGACCCACGGACCGGGGTGGGAGGGGCTGTAGCCGGTGTCCCCCTGCCAGGGGCCCTTGTCCCCATGGGCCGCGTCCCAGCCACGGTACTCGCCTGCATCCATAAGATCCCAGATGCCCGCGGTGTTGGGGTCGTCGCAGCCCAAGTAGAGATCGTCCACCCGATGCTCACCCATGGCGTGGAAGGCTTCGTGGACGATGTTCCCAAGGGGCGCCTGCTCGGTCATGAAGACCACCGGCCAGGTGATCGATTCGTTCCAGGGCAGCGGCATCATGAAGGTCACAGCCTTGAGGTGCCCGTCATCGTTGGTGATGGATTTGGGCGGTCCCGGCGTGAAGATCCACAGGTGGTCGGGCTTGCCGTCAGGTTTCAACGCGCCGGTGCGGTTGTTCACCCGGTCGAACTCCCGGAGGTCCTGCTTCCTCAATTGCTCCAGGACGAACCGCACCATGTCGGCCCGCTGCGAGTCGCTGCGGGGTTTCACGTGCCTCGGGTCCTTCAGGTTGATGATGGCGCCTTCCTCCAGCACGAGGCTGCCCTTGGACACTTCATACAGGTAGTTGGCGGCGCTGGCCTGCCCGGGCTCCCGGCTGAAGAGCAGGTGGCGCAGTTCCTCCTCGGGCAGCTCCACGGGCTCGTCGGCGAAGGCCAGGCGCACCACCAGCACCCTCTCCACGCGGTATTCCTTGGCCCGGCGCAGCACGATGGTGGAAGCGGCGCCATGGCGCATGGGCACCAGGTCCCGGGCCCAGCCATCCTTCTCGAAGATCAGCACCGGATGGTTGTTTTCCGCAGACCCCAGCATGGAGAAGCGGCCGTCCTCGCCGGTGAGGTCCCAGGAAAACCCCCGCAGGCTCGGCGCCAAAGTGTGTTGGCCCCGGGAGCTATGGATGCCCTCGTCCACGAAAACCCGCACCCCCGCCACCGCCCGTTCGCCATCGGTGACTTGGCCAGCCAGGGGCAGCGGTCCCCGGCTTGGGCGGAGCAACACCGCTTGGCCCTCAAGGCCAACGGAGAGGCAGCACATCAGGAAGATCGCGGAAAGGCGCATGAACCAGTCTACCGGATTGCATTCCCGCTTCGCGAGAAGGCCCGTCAGCGTTACAATGGCGGGTTCTGGGGTACTCGGTGACCGATCCGCAATTGATCCGCAATTTTTCCATCGTGGCGCACATCGACCACGGCAAATCCACGTTGGCGGACCGCCTGCTGGAATTGACCAAGACCGTGGCCCACCGTGATATGCAGGCCCAGATGCTGGACGATATGGACCTGGAGCGGGAGCGTGGCATCACCATCAAGGCCCACGCCGTGACGTGCATGTACACCGCCCAGGACGGCAAGACCTACACATTGAACCTCATCGACACGCCCGGCCACGTGGATTTCACCTACGAGGTGAGCCGCAGCCTGGCGGCCTGCGAAGGCGCCATCTTGGTAGTCGACGCCACCCAGGGCGTGGAAGCCCAGACCTTGGCCAACGCCTACCTCGCGCTGGAGAACGGGCTCGAAGTGTTTCCGGTGCTCAACAAGACGGATCTCCCCAGCGCGGATCCCGCCCGGGTGCTGGAGCAGATCGACACGGTCATCGGCCTTGTGGACACGGCCCACGCGGTGAACGTCAGCGCCAAGACCGGCGAGAACTGCGAGGCGGTGCTGGAGCAGATCGTCAAATGCATCCCGCCGCCCCAGGGCGACAAGCTGGGTCCGCTGCAGGCGCTGATCTTCGACTGCTACTACGATCCCTACCGCGGCATCGTGAACCTCATCCGCATCGTCAACGGCACCCTCAAGTCGGGCGACCAGATCCGCTTCATGAGCAACGGCTCCGAGTACCGTGTGGACGAGATCGGGGTCTTTGATCCCAAGATGAACAAGCGCCCCGAGATGTCCGTGGGCGAGGTGGGCTACCTGGTGGCCTCCATCAAGCAGCTCGTGGATGTGAAGGTCGGCGACACCATCACCCACGCACTGACCACTTCCACCAAGCCCGCCACGGAGATGCTCAAGGGCTTCAAGGAGATCCAGCCGGTGGTCTTCGCCGGCATCTTCCCCACCAGTAGCGATGACTTCGAAAACTTGCGCAACGCCATGGACAAGCTGCGACTCAATGACAGCAGCTTCACCTACGAGCCTGAGACATCGATGGCCCTGGGCTTCGGCTTCCGCTGCGGCTTCCTGGGCCTGCTGCACATGGAGATTGTCCAGGAGCGCCTGGAACGCGAGTTCAACCTGGACCTCATCACCACGGCGCCCTCCGTGCGCTACCACGTGTACCTGACGGACGGCGAAGAAGTCATCGTGGACAACCCGTCCAAGCTGCCGCCTCTCCAAAAGATCGCGCGCATCGAAGAGCCCATCATCGAGGCCACGATCCTGACCCGCGCGGATTTCGTGGGGGGCCTCCTCAAACTCTGCGAGGTCCGCCGCGGCATCCAGCAACGGTTGGAGTACGTCTCCAGCGACCGCGTGATGCTGGTCTACGAACTGCCGCTGAATGAAGTGGTGATGGACTTCTACGACAAGCTGAAGTCCCTCTCCAAGGGCTACGCGAGCTTCGACTACCACATGAAGCACTACATCGAATCTGACCTGGTGAAGATGGACATCCTGGTGAACGGCGAGCCCGTGGACGCCCTGTCCATCCTGGTGCACCGGGCCAAGAGCACCACCCTGGGCCACGCGCTGTGCGCGAAAATGAAGGAAGTCATCCCCCAGCAGATGTTCGACGTGGCCATCCAGGCGGCCATCGGCGCCAAGTTCATCGCCCGCACCAACGTGAAGGCCCGCCGCAAGGACGTCACCGCCAAGTGCTACGGCGGCGACATCTCCCGCAAGAAGAAGCTGCTCAACAAGCAGAAGGAAGGCAAGAAGCGGATGAAGTCCATCGGCAACGTGGAGATCCCGCAGGAAGCCTTCCTGGCAATTTTGAAGGTCGATAGCTAGATGTCGGCTATGAGCTGTGAGCGGAAGGCTTTAGGCAAGGCGCAATCCCCAAGGTCGGAGCCATTCAAATCAATCGCCATCTACTGCCACTAGCCCATAGCCCCCATGTCCCAGCCCACCCTCGAACTCCAACAGCAAGCCCCCAAACCTCCCGGCCCTCGGCCCTGGTACGTTCTGACCGGGTCCGCCAAGATCCTGCTGATCGTGGCCATCGGCGGCCTGCTCTACCTGCGGTTATGGCGCCGCAAGCGGCAGCGCGACCACGTTTGCTCCCACTGCGGCCATCGGAACCCATCGCACCGGGCCCATTGCACGAGGTGCTCGGCGCCTCTGTTCGGGATTGGCGGGCGGTAGGCCGTGGGCAATATTAGAAAAGCGCGCTCAAAGGCGCGCTGTTCTAATATCAGGGCCCAACGCTCAGGGCTTCATTAGAACTCGATGTCCATGCCCTCTTCGCCGGCCAGGTCGTTGTCCACGCCCAACACCGCGCAAGAGGCGCTGTACATCTGGAGCACCGCTGCTTTGCGATTGCTCAGGTTCGTGAGGAGGTCCTTCACCCGCTGCACTTCGGAGGCGATGGTGTTGTTGATCTGCTCCACCTCGGCCCGGCACCGGCCGCGGGTCTGTTCGTAGAACTGGGTTTGGTCATTGCTCAGGTCCATGGGGGGCCTCCCTGGAAAATGGTGGGTGGATGGGGCAGGGTTTCAAAAGGAATCGAGCTATCAAAGGTAATGCAAGGGCTCCCAGCATACAAAGGTTAGCGGTGGGTCGCCATCCCATAGATGTAGAACAGGAAAACCAGGACCAGGATCACAGCGATGATGGCAGGCACCAGCCAGCCTGGGCGGTTGGACTCCAGGTGTTCCATCTCGGGCAGCGGGATGGGGATCTGCGCGAGCCCTGGCTTGGGAACAACCGCGGTGGCGGTCTGCTGATCCTCCAACTTGGACCCGGGTCGTTCCAGGATGGACGAGCCGGGCTGCCCGTGGCTCCGGTTGGCGGCGAGGGGGGCCCGGATGGCGAAACGGGCGGCCAGCACTTCCTCCACCTGTTCCTTCGTGCCCTTGAGCAGGGCATTCACGTATTCCGCCACGTCGTGGTCGGTGGGCTCGCTAGACTGGCGGACCAATAGGTCCTTGAGGTCGCGTTCGAGGAAGCGCGCCGAGGGATAGCGCGACTCGACATTTTTCTGGAGCGTCTTGTTGACGATGGCGGCCATTTCCCGGGAGATGGCCGGGTTCAGGGATTGCACATCGCTGACGCGGCCCATGCGGACTTTTTCCAGCACGCCCAGCTCGGAATCAGCCTGGAAGCAGCGCTCGCCTGTCAGCAATTCGAAGAGCACGAGGCCAAGGGAATACAGGTCGGACCGGTTGTCCAGGGGCTGGCCCAGGGCCTGCTCGGGACTCATGTAGAGCAGCTTGCCCTTCAAGGCCCCGGCCATGGTCTGGGTGTTCTTCGTGGCGGCCTTGGCGATGCCGAAGTCCACCAGCTTCACTGCGCCGTCGTAGCTGATAAGAATATTCTGGGGGCTGATATCCCGATGGACGAGCTTTAGCTCCTTGTCGTTGAGGCCCTTCTTGCGGTGGGCATGATCCAGCGCCACGGCCACTTTCATGGCCACGAAGGCCGCCACGGGCTCGGGGAAGGGCAGGTGGTACTCCCGTACCTTGCGGAGCAGGGAGCGCAGGTCGCGGCCGTCCACGAATTCCATGGCGATGTAGTAGGAGCCCGAGGCCTTCCCCAGATCGAAGATCTGCACGATGTTGGGATGGGTGAGCTGGGCCGCCAGCTTGGCCTCGTCGATGAACATGGTGACGAATTCATCGTTGTCCGACAGGTGCGGCAGGATGCGCTTGATGGCCACGATCTTCTGGAAGCCCTGCACGCCCCGCTGCCGGGCCTTGAACAGTTCCGCCATGCCGCCTACGGCGATCTTCTCCAGCAGGTAATAGTTTCCGAATTCTTCCAACACGTTGGCGGGGGCAGGTTCGCTGCTGTCCGGGAAAGCCACGGAACCCACCGGGCTGGGCGTCGGCGGGACCGGGGCCGCCAGGGGCCGTTCCACGGTGGTGGGGCCCGCTGTGCCCGTGGCCTGGGCCTCGAGCGCGAACGGATCGTGGATGCCTGAAATGCCGCTCAGGGTGTATTCGTCGTCATGCGGCGCAGCGGGTTCCTCGGGCACCCCGCCCGTGACGGGCATGGCCGATTGCAACGCGGGGGGGCTCGGCGGCTGGGCCGAGGGCCGGGGCGTGGCCCCAGGTTCCAGGGGCTTAGCCTGGGGCTGGCCCATTGCCTGGGAAAAGCCCTGGCCCTCGAAGGCAGGGTTGGGTGGTGACGACGGCGGCCCTTCCAATTCATCCAGCAGGCCCCCGAAGATATCGTCGCTGTCCAGGCCAGTCTTGGGGGATGGCGGAGCCACGACCGGGGGCGGTACGAACGGCTCCATGGCCCCGGCGGCCCCGAGGGTGGAAGGCACCATCTGCATGGCCTGGGTGGCCACCGGAGAGGGCGTCGACCCGGGGGCGGGCGCTGCCGGCCGAGCTTGGGGGACCTGAAGCCGGGGAAAAGGATCCACATGGATCTTCGCCACGGGCGGAGGCGCGGGCGCCTTGGGGGCTGGCACCTGGAATTTCGGCAGTTGAATGCTCGGCACCACCGGTTTCGTTTCCGCCGTCTTGGGCACGGGCGCTCTGAGTGGCGCCACCGGTGCGACCGGAACAGCGGTGGCGCCAGCCAGTTGGGCGGGCGTGCGCGCGGGGGTCGGAGGCGGCGTTGATACCGGCGTTGATAGCGGCGCACTGGCAGCAGGAGCAGGCGGGACCGGGGGCAGAGGAGCCTCGGGGGTCAGGGATTCCGCACGCTGGACTGGTGCCGGGACCACGGGCGGCGCCTCGCCTTCAAGATCCGCCAGAAGGTCCCCGAAGATGTCCTCCGAGCTGAGCTTCATAGCGGATTTCGCGGCGTTCGGCTTGTAGCCGCGAAGGGCCGAGGGCCAGGTTTCGGTGGCATCACTCTTCGTCAGATAGCCTTTGAAGGTCTTCGGGAAATTCGCATAGGGGGCCGTGTCCTCGCCTTGCAGCACCAACACGGGCAACCCCGGATGCCGCGCCAGGAAGAGCTTCGCCACATCAAAGGAGCCTTCGCCGCCATGGGCCGGATCCAGGAGGAGCAGGCTCGGTTCCAGACCCCAATCGATGTAGTGGCGGGCTTCCTGGTTCGACGCCCAGCGGATATCCCACCCGTCCAGCTCGAGGGAAGCCACCAGGGCGGGCGATTTGAGGGACTCGCCGTCCACAATAAGGAGCAGAGGTCGGGACATGCCTTCTCGGAGAAAACGAAAGTGTAGCCTTTGGAAGACGATAGCGGCAACAAACGTGGCGCGCACCCCGCAGCCCCTATGGAATTTCCGCGTGGTGATTGGCGTCCCCTCGTGTATTCTGTAAGGCCGCGGCGACTCAAGGGTCCTGCGAATCTACGGCGGAAGGAGGGATATTGCATGCCATTGGTCAAAATCAAGGAAGACGAGACTTTCGAGAACGCACTGCGCCGCTTCAAGCGCAAGTGCGAGAAGTCCGGAATCCTCAGCGAGCTTAAGAAGCGTCAACACTTCGAAAAGCCCAGCGCGAAGCGGAAGCGGAAAATGCTCGCCGCCCGTAAGAAAACCCTCAAGCGCCTCTCTCAAGAGCGCCGTTTGATGAAGGGGGCTTGATTCCTGGTTCAGGATCAGCGCCTATTCGCAGCTTTCCCAAAAGGCCCGTTTCTGCGGGCCTTTTTCTTTGAACCTGAGGGCCTCGGGTCCGATCGCAAATCCATACTCAACCCATGCTTCTCCCCAAACCCATCCAAGCTGAACTAGAGGCCCTGGAATTCCCGGACCTGCTGGCGCTGATCCAGCGGGGGGCGCGGACCGGCGCGGGCCAAGCGGCCTTGGCGGCCATGCACCCCTTCGATGGAGCGGCGCCGCTCCGGCGCCTGCGGCAGATGGAACTCCAGGACCGCTGGCGCCAGCGGCCTCAGGATCTCCCGGTGCCCGCCCTGGAGGGGGCTTTCCAGGAACTGCTCAATCCGGCAGGATGGCTGCTGCCCGAGCAGTGGCGTTCGCTCAGAGATGGACTCCCGGCGCTGGCGCTGTTGCTCGGAACGGTGGGTGCCATTCCCTGGCCCGCAGACCGCCCCGCGCCCCCTGGCACCCACCGCGCCATCGATTGCCTCCAGGTCACCGCCGCCCTGCTGCCGGATCCGGCCCCGCTGGCCGAGCAGGTGCGGCGCACTTTCAACGAGGATGGCCAGCTGGACCCGCTGCGGGTGCCGAGCCTGGCGCAGCTGTACCGGGAACGCCAGAGCGCCTTCCAGTCCGTGCAGGCCAAGCTGGGCAAGCTGCTGCGCGACCAGGCGGAAGCCTTCCAGGAAAACTCCATCGTCGAACGCAACGGCCGTTTCTGCCTGCCGGTGCGCTCGGACCGCCGGGGCCTGGTGCAGGGCCTGGTGCTGGACCGTTCCAGCTCCGGCGCGACGCTCTTTCTGGAACCCCTCGAGGCCGTGGCCCTCAACAATGATTTCGTGGAGGCGGACAGCGCCTACACCCAGGAAGTCCAGGCTTTTCTCCGCCGCATGTTGGAGGAACTGCGGGAGCGCCGCGAGGACTTCACGCGGTGGGGCAAGTTCCTGGGAGAGGTGGACGAGATCCTCGCCCTGCTGCGCTGGCAGGACCTCTGCGAAGGCACGCTGCCGGAACTGGACGCCGACCGCCTGCATCTCGCCCGCGCCCGCCATCCGCTGCTGCTGGGGAAGGTGCGCGAGGCGCTGGCGTTGGAAGCGCTGGACCATGAGGTGGTACCTCTGTCGCTGGACCTCCACGCGGAGCGTCCGAACCTGGTGATCTCGGGTTCCAACACCGGCGGCAAGACCGTGGTGCTCAAGACCGTGGGTCTGCTGGCCTGCCTGGGCCACACGGGTTGCGCCATCCCTGCCGAGCCCGGCAGCGCCCTGCCCCCGTTGCCCAGCCTGCACGCCGACATTGGCGACCACCAGTCGCTGCTGGGCAGCCTGTCCACCTTCTCCAGCCACATCGTCCATGTGCGCAACATCCTCCAGCACGCCCGGCCCGGCGGGCTGGTGCTGTTGGATGAACTGGGCACCGGCACGGACCCCAAGGAAGGCGCGGCCCTGGGCATCGCCTTCCTGCAGGCCCTGAGCCGCCGGAGCGCCTGGGTGCTGTGTTCCACGCACCTCGGCGAAATCAGCCAATGGGCTCTGGCCCAACCCCGGTTCCAGAACGCTTCGGTGCAGTTCGATGAGGCGCGGCTGGCGCCCACCTACCACCTGATGGTCGGCCTGCCGGGCCAATCCCGCGCCCTGGCCATCGCCCAGCGCCTGGGCTTGCCCCCCCATGTCCTGAACCACGCCAACAAAGTGCTGGGGCGGCGGGAGCAGGACTGGCGGGAATTCCTGCGCCAGCTTGAGGGGGACCGCCTGCGCGTGCTGGAGCTGGAAACGGCATTGCGGCAGGGGCAGCAACTCCTCGATAAGGACCGCCGCATCCTCCAGCAGCGGGAGGAGCAGCTGCGCGAGGCCCAGGACAAGGCCCACCGCGAGGACCGGGAGAAGGTGCAGCGGGTGCTGGATTTCCTGGACCACGAGAGCAAGCGGCTGGTAAAGGAATTGAAGTCGAACTCCAAGGCCGAAGAAAACGCCGACCGCCTGGGCGCGGAGACCCACGACCGCGTGAAGTTGATCGCGCAGATCGCCGGGTCCGAGTTGCGGAGCCTGGGTGCCAAGACACCTAAATCAAGGCCCAGCGAGGAGCCCGCCACCTTGAAAGTGGGCGGTTTCGCCCGGCACCGGGGCCTCGGACTGGAGGGCCGTATCCTCGACATCAAAGGCGACCGTGTGAGCCTCGAGCGCTCGCCGGGGCGCCGCTTCGAGGCCCGGGCGGGGGAATTGGTGGCCCTCCACCGCAAGGAGCTGGAACCCCCCAAACCCAAGGAGGGCCGGGTCCGGGTCCAGGCCGAAGGGAGCGATTCAGAGGCCGAGCTGAATCTCATCGGCCGGGCCAGCGATGACGTGGATACCGAAGTGCATCGTTTCGTGGAGTCGGCCATCGCCGGGGGCCGTCTGCACATCCGCATCGTCCACGGCCACGGCACCGGGCGGCTGAAGAGTGCCGTGCGGGCGGCCTTGCAGGGCCATCCCGGCATCAAGACCATCGAGGACGCGCCCCTCACCCAAGGCGGTGCAGGCGCGACCTCCATCACACTGAGATGAGGACTTACGGCTTCAAACCGGGGTGGACCTTCAGGGCGCCGTAGCCAGGAACACCGCATGATTCGCAAGGATAACCAGGTCCCCCGAGGGCAGCACCGCGACCCCCAGCGGATTTTTGAGCGAGGCCGGAAAGGGCCCGAGTACCGCGTTCTGCACCCCAGGCTGGCCGACGATGGTGGAGACTTGGCCACCGGTGGTGATCTTGCGAATGGTCGCATTGTTCGCATCCGCGACGAACAGGTTGCCGGCGCTGTCCACGGCTACTTGAACGGGCGAATTGAAGCGGGCTGCACTGCCCAACCCGTCCAGGGATCCAGCCTGGCCCGGGCTGCCGGCCACCGTGGTCACCACGCCCCCGGGCGTGATTTTCCGGATGGTATGGTAGGTCGCATCCGAGACAAAAAGGTTCCCCGCGGCATCCATTCCGGGCCCTTCCACATAGCCGAAGGAGGCCGCGGGCCCGGTTCCATCCGCTGAACCCAGAACCCCCGCGGTTCCGGCGAGGGTCGTGACCACGCCCGCAGGGGTCACCTTGCGGATGGTGTAGTTGTTGCTGTCGGCAACAATGAGGTTGCCCGCGGTGTCCATGGTCATGCCATTGGGATATTTGAACAGCGCGATGCTGGGCGCACCATCCAGGGAACCCTCGGTGAGATAGGTGCCGGAAAGGGTGCTCACGGTGCCGCTGCTCATTTTGCGGAGCACATTGTTGAAGGCATCCATGATGAAGAGGTTGCCGGCGCCATCGAAGGCATGGCCCCGGGGCAGGTACAGCTGGGCGCTGGCCACTGGGCCATTCTGGTAGCCGAAAGTCCCCGGCGTCCCTACCACCGTGGAGACCACGCCCGCGGGCGTGACCTTGCGGATGGCGTGGTTGGACTGGTCGCTCAGGAACGCATTGCCGGAAGCATCAGCGGTCACGTAGATGGGCCGGTTGAATCGAGCGACTGCACCGCTGCCATCCGCGGTCCCCGCCGTGTTCACGTCCCCAGCCAACAGCGAGAGCCCCCGGGCCACGACGGTCGTGGTCTTAGTGTCCGAGCCGCTGGCGCCACCGGCCACCAAGGTGTAGGTCTGGCGGCGGGTCGGCGTCACCGTGGCGGATGTCTGGCTGACCGCCAAGGCCACGCCATCGAGAGTGAGGGAAGTCGGCGTTCCACTCAGAGTCCAGGTCAACACTGCACTCTGCCCCTGGTTCACCTGGGCGGCGCTGGACGTGAAGGAACTGATGGTCGGCCCCGAAGTTGGGGTGGCGGTGGAGCCGCTTCCCCCGCCGCTGCAGCCAGTGATCAGGCCAGCAATTACAAGCAGAGGGCAGGACAGGAGCCGCCGATTCATACATCCTCCAAGTGGATTGGAATGTAAAGGTAACGCCAAAGACCGCAGTCACCATGGACCAGTGCCGCCTTTTCTCCCTGGACCAGTTGGCGGGGCCCTGGCTTCCTGCTCAGGTCTGGGACCGCTGGCCTGGGAACCTTCACTGAAGGACTCCAACCTGGCCCTTGCCATGGACGCGACTCCGACGTGTATCCAGCAAAGGGCGGGAGGCCCCATCGCCACTGACACAGCGGCCCGGAGTGGGAATAAATGGAACGTTGCCGACGCAGCGATTCGCAAGGCTGCTGACAGGAAGGCTCACGGACGCCCTGATGGAAGCCTGGGACAGGCCTCTCCCGTTGCATCGGCGTCCAGTCGTCCAGCAGGCCCGACTGGTCCAGGGAGAAAAGGGCGAAGTGGCCAAGGCGAGGTTTCCGCCCCGGCCTATGCTCTAGGTTGGAACCGCCGGAGAACCTCATGTGCCATTCTTGCCCTTTCAAGTTCTGGAGGTTGACCCCTGTCCTCGTGGGAACGGTGCTGCTGAGCAGCCTGGCCTGCAGCGGTGGGGGCAGCGGCTACGGTGGCGGTTCCCAACCCACGCCGACCATCACCGTCATTCCCAACCCAGCCACTCTGGAAGCTGGCCAACCCCGCACCTTTGCCGCGGCCCTCAGCGGCACGACGTCCCAAGTCACCTGGACCGCTTCCGCCGGAACCCTCGCCCCCAGCGGTGATACCTTGAGCGCCATCTTGACTGCGCCTGCCAGTGCGGGCGCGGTGACCCTCACGGCTTCGGTCCCGGGCGCCACCGCCCAGGCCACCGTCAACGTCATCACCACACCCGTCGGTCTGAAGGTGAGTCCCGCGGTGGCTTTTGTCAGCACCGCCGGAGCCCAGACCTTTGCGGGGACCCTAACAGGTACCACTGATACAGCGCTGGCTTGGTCCGTGCTGGAAGGCAGCGCTTCGGGTTCCATGAGCAGCACCGGCGCCTACACCGCGCCCGCCACACCCGGCCTCTACCACGTGGTGGTGAAGAGTCTCGTGGATCCACGGCTCCAGGCCATGGCGGAAGTGCATGTCACTCAGTCCAGCTACACCTATGCGGGCACCTGGACCACCCTGGGCTCCTTGAACGCGGCCCGCTACCGCTCCGCCGCCTCGGCCACCGCCGATGGCCGCCTCTGGGTCTCGGGCGGAAGCCCCGTCTTCAGCTGGGCTGGAATGGGTTCCACCGAACTTCTGCCCGCCGGTGGCAACGCCTTTTCCCTGTCGGTGCCACTGGGCACACCAAGGCTCAACCACACCTCCACCCTGCTGCCTTCGGGGCTCCTCCTGGTGGCCGGTGGCAACAATGCTGCGGGCACGGGGGATCTGACTTCCGCGGAGCTGGTGGATCTGGCCGCGGGCACCACCACCCCCGTGGGCAGCATGGGCACGCCCCGGGCCCAGCACTCGGCCACCCTGCTGGCCGACGGCCGCGTCCTGATGGCCGGCGGCTACAGTGTCCCCACCGCTGGGGCCACCAACACCGCCGAAATCTTCAATCCTGTCACCCGGACCTTCAGCCCCGCGGGGAACATGGTGCACGCCCGCTTCCAGCACGCCGCCACCCTGCTGGCCGACGGCCGCGTGATGTTCACCGGCCATCGGCCCACCAGCGGCGTCCCGGGTGCCAGCATCGAAATCTACGACCCCGCCACCAACCAGTTCACCGAAGTCGGCAATCTCCAGACCGCCCGGGACTACCAGGCCTCGTTGCTCCTGCCCGATGGTCGGGTGGCAGTGCTGGGCGGCTACATGGGCGCTGGCTACACCACCAGCATCGAGGCCGTGACCCCCGCGGGCGTCAGCACGACGGTGGGCAACCTGCTCAACGCCCGAGGAGGACTGGCCGCCTTCCTCGGTCTCAACGGCAAGATCGTGGTGGCCGGGGGCGACTCGAACGGCGTCCCCGTCATCCCTTCGGAATTCGTGGATCCGGCCACCTACCTGCCCACCGCCTCGGGCCTGCCGAGCATGAACCGTGGTCTCTGTCCCATCATCATGCTGCCCAACGGCAAGGTGGTGGCGGTGGGCGGCACGAACAGCACCAACGCCGTGGGCACCGTGGAAATCTTCCAGTAGACCGGGCACTCAGTTCCAGCTCGACGCATCATGAAGGCACTCCCCGGAGCCTTCATGATGCGTATCACTCAACTTGCCCTTCTCCTGGCCGTGCTGCCCCTCGCCGCGCAGCTGAAGGAAATACCCACCACCCAGAAAGACCAGCAGTCCCTGGCCATCAGCATCTACAACGAGAACCTGGCGCTGGTGAAGGACAGCCGCGAGGTGCGGTTGCCCAAAGGGGAGCTCGCCCTGGCCTTCCAGGAAGTCTCGGCACAGATCCGGCCCGAGACCGCGCTGCTGCGGAACCTCACACATCCCGAGGGCTTCTGGGTGGCGGAGCAGAATTTCGACTTCGATCTGCTGACCCCCCAGAAGCTCCTGGAGAAATACGTGGGCGAGAAGGTGGTGATAATCACCATGCGCCAGGAGGAGGGCGGCAAGACCGTCGAGAAGCGCGAAGAGGCCACGGTGCTGGCCACCAATGGCGGTACGGTGCTCCAGTTCGCCGACCGCATCGAATCCAGCTACGTGGGGCGCATCGTCTTCCCAAAAGTGCCGGAGAACCTGCGGGCACGGCCCACGCTGGTGATCTCCCTGAACTCCCCGGTGGCCGCCGCCCAGAAGCTCGAACTCAGCTACCTCACGGGCGGCTTGGCCTGGCGGGCGGACTACGTGGCCAACCTGGCCACGGACGAAAGGACCCTGGACCTGAGCGGCTGGGTGACGCTCACCAACACCAGCGGCGCGGCCTACCCCAATGCGACTCTGCAGCTGGTGGCGGGGGACGTGAACCGGGTGCAGGAGCGGCGCGGTGGCTACCAGATCGATGGGATGGCCGTGGTGGCCATGAAGGCCGCAGCGCCGCAGATGAAGGAGGAGGGCCTCTTCGAATACCACCTCTACACCCTGGACCGGCCCACGACCATCAAGGCCGACCAGACCAAGCAGGTGGCGCTGCTGAGCGCGTCCGGCGTGCCGGTGCGCAAGGAATACCTGCTGCGCGGCGAAAACTATTACTACCAAGGGAGCTATGGCGAGATCGCCGCGAAGCTGAAAGTCGGCGTCTTCGTGGAATTCGATAACCGCGAAGCCAACCACATGGGGATGCCCCTGCCCAAGGGCACCGTGCGGGTCTACAAGCGCGACTCCGAAGGCCGCGCCCAGTTCATCGGCGAGGACGCCATCGACCACACGCCCAAGAATGAGACCGTGCGCCTGAAGCTCGGCGATGCCTTCGATATCACCGCCCGCCGCAAGCAGACGGACTTCAAGAGCCTTGGCGCCCAGGGCAAGTACCACTACGTCACCGAATCCGCCTTCGAGGTGGAGCTCAAGAACGCCAAGAAGGAGGCCGTCTCCATCTCCGTGCTGGAGCCCATCTACGGCGACTGGGAGATCATCGAGGAAAGCCATCCGCACACCAAGGAAGCCGCCGGCGCCGCCAAATTCAAAGTCACCGTGCCCACCGAAGGCAGCGCCAAACTGACCTATCGTGTGCGAACGAAATGGTGACCCGATTTTCGATTGACGGTTATTGATTGACGATTCCTGGTGTTTCAAGTGTTTTATAGGAGAAATGCATGCGCATTCCATGCCTGCTGACCTTGGTGGCCCTTGGCTTGTCCGCGCAGGAAACGGTGGTGTCGACCGCGCTGGATCGGGCCGCACCAAGCCTGACGTTGTACCAAGGCCGCGTCGGCTACATCCGGGAAACGCGCAGCGTCAAACTCCCCTCCGGCCCCTTCCGCCTTCACATCGAGGATCTTCCCAGAAGCATCATGGCCAACACCGCCCAGGTGGAAAGCCTGGATCATCCGGAGTCTTTGGCCTTCCGGTCGAAGTCGTTCGAGTTGGGCGGCCCGGATCTCAATCAGGTGCTTCCCCACTACAAAGGGCAGCGAATCAAGGTGGCCAGCCTGCGAAACGGCTCCGAGATCATGGAAGAGGCGATCCTGCTGGATGTTGCACCCGCCATCCTTTTGCAGTTCCCGGATCGCGTGGAGGTAATGGATTTCACCGCGCGTCGCCTGATCCTGCGCCCGCTGCCAGCGGGTTTTTCGCCACGAAAGGTCTTGGATCTGGAAGGAAATGCCGCGCAAGCCGCCACCCACCAACTCGGCCTGAGCTACCTCTGCGGAGATATGAGTTGGGGCGCGGAATACGCTGGAGTGTTGAACCAGGATGAAACGCAGCTGCAGCTCGAAGCCTGGGCCAACCTTGCAAATGGAACTGACACTGCCTTTCAGAATGCGACCGTGCAGCTGGTGGCGGGAGAAATTCCAGCGAACCCATATGGTAATTTCAGTAAACTTGCTAATAGAAGCTACAAGGTGAATTTCGGCTTTTTTGGCGGTGCACCGCCTCCACCGCCGTCACCCCCACCTCCAGATTCTGAAGAACCCACTTCCGCAAGCCTAGGCGAGCACTATGTCTATACACTGCCCACACCAGTGAATCTGGTTCCAAATCAAGCTCGACAGATAGCTCTGATCCCAAGCCGGCAAGTCCCGGTGAAAAAGGAGTATGTCCTGGGTTGGGATGTCGGTAGCGATTCCGACGAAGCTGAAAACGACGGAGCCCAATTGCCTATCAATGCCTTCATCACCTTTAAAAACACACGGGAGAACCATCTCGGAGATGCCCTGCCCAACGGGACCTTCCGCATCTACAAACCCGACCTAAAAGGCGTCCGGCAATTCCTGAGCGAGACCCAGATGGCCGAAAGCGTTTCTGGAATGCAGGTCCGCCTCGCGTTGGGGGCGGTTTCGGAAATAACGGCCAAGGGCCGCAGTTTGGACCACAAGGTCATCAAGGGAACCGAGGGCAAATCCACCATCGAAGAAAAGCAACGCGAGCTCCAGATCACCAACCGCAAGGCCGAGGCTCAAACGGTCCACGTCCAGATCGCGGTCAATGGCGAATGGCAGGTGCTGGAAAGCAACCAGACCTGGAAGAAGGAGAGCGCCCAGATTCTCGGCTACACCCTGACCATTCCCGCCAAGGGAAAGACCAATCTGACCTTCCGCGTACGAATCAAATCCTGAATCACTTCGTCCATTCTGAGGAACCCGCCATGAAGCCCATCGCCTTTCTGTCTCTTCTCTCCATCACATTGGCGGCCCAGACGCCCGCGATGCTGGACGCGCCCATCACGCGGGTGCGGCTGCACCCCGACGAGGCTTGGGTGACGCGGGTGGGCGGGGCGCGCATCACCAGCGCGGGAACGGCCAAGCTCGTGGTGAAGGATCTCCCACCTGGGTTGGCCCTGGACGACCTGCGGGTCAGCGCGAAGGGGCCCGAGGGTTCGCGGCTCGGGGATCTGGCGGTGAATTCCGAAGTGCGATTGGTGACGGAAACACCCGAATACAAAGCGCTGCTGAAGGAACGCGAGGGCCTGCGGGACCGCCGTGACGCCCTGGAAGCCGAAGGCGAATCCTTGAACCAGGAACTCACCTTCCTGCGCAATCTGCAATCCACCTACGAAAAGGACGTGTCCCTGAAACTGGTGAGCGCGCCGCCCTCGACGGCCACACTGCTGGAGATGGGCAAGGGGATTCAGGCCAGTACCAACGACATCCTCACCCGGGACCGCCGCCGCAAGCGGGAGCTGGAAAAGCTCACGCTCGAGGAGCACCGCCTCGACGCGGAAATGCGCAAGCAGAGTGGCGGCCAGCGCCGGGCCCCGAGCCGCGTCATCGTGGAAATGACCACGCCCCGGGCCGGCGACGTGGTGCTAGAGCTGAGCTACCGCACCCGCGCCGCGCGGTGGGTGCCCGCCTACGAGGCCCGCTTGTCGAGCGACCGCAAGAAGCTGGAGATGGTCCTGTTCGCCGCCATCACCCAGACCAGCGGCGAGGATTGGGAGGGCGTTAAGCTGGAGATCAGCAACACGAGGGCCAGCCGGAGCCTGGCGGTGCCACGGTACAACGGGGGACAGGACGTGGCCTGGGAACCCTTGAGGCAAAGGGAAGAAAGTACGGTATCCGGCAATGGTTTCTCGCGTGCGATGAATGCCCCAAAATCAGCCCCCGCGCCGCCTATTCAAGGGGCATCCGCGATGCAAAACAGCTACATCGTGGACGGCACTGATGTTAAGGATCCCGAGCCCATGGCCGAAGGCGTGACCTCCGTCATCGAAGAAGCCGCCGGCCTCGCCACCACCTTCAACCTGGACGGAACCAAGGATGTCCCCTCCGATGGCGAACCCCATCGGTTCAAGGTGCTGGCCAAGGACATCGAACCGGAGCTGGTGCTCACCGCCACGCCACGCCTGGATCCCAGTGCCTACCAGGTCGCGCGCTTCGCCACGCCCTCGGCCTTTCCGCTGTTTCCGGGGGCGGCGATCGTGCAGTACGCGGGCACCCAGCGGTTGGGGCAGACCCAGCTCGGGGTGCCTCCCGCAGGCCAGAAGTTTGAGTTGGGCTTCGGCCCCTACCGCGGGCTGCGGGTCAGCTTCGCCCGCGTGGATGTGAGGAAGGAGCAAGTCGGCGCCTTCACCAAGGAACGCCAGTGGAACCTCCGGGAGAAGCTCGAAGCCAGCAACGACACCGCTGAATCGCTGGACCTCGAAGTGCATGACCGCGCCCTCCGCAGCACCGTGGAAGCCATCAAGATCAGCAGCCTTCCGGACAGCACCCAGGGTGCCGAAGAACGGGTCCCCGGCGTGAGGACCTGGACCCTGCACCTCGCCCCCAAAGCTACTGGCATCGTGAGCCTCGGCACGCTCATCAAGGCTCCCCTGGAAGGCAACATCTCTGGTCTCGAAGGGCTGAACCTTCCGCAGTAATAAGCCGTTCATTGAAATCGTAGTTCCTTGCGCCGAATCCGATGTCAAACATTAGGATTCGAAGCCTTTGGACTCATGTAGAAGCCGTTGATGTGTGTGAGGATGGGACTACTCACACGAGGCTCCCATGCGAAGACACCTGCTCTTCTCCGTGCTTTCTGCTTTGCCCACCGCACTCTGCGCCGAAGCCCCCATCCCGCTTCAGGCCCCCATCCGCAGCGTCCGGGTTCATCCAGAGGAAGCCTGGGTCACTCGAACGGGAATTGTTCATCTCACCAATTCAGGCACTCACAAACTCAAACTGGGACAGCTTCCGAGCGACTTGAAATCCGATGATTTGCGAATCCAGGCCAAGGGACCGGAGGGTACGCGCCTTGGTGAAATTCTCGTGGGGCCTGACCGCTACATCGCGCCGGAAACGCCTGAATCCAAGGGCATGGCCGCAAAACTGGAAGCGCTCCATCAGCAGAAAATCCAACTGGAATCACAGCAGAAGGCGAGTGAGAAGGCCTACGAATTCCTGGTTGGGGCCCAGTCACTCCCGCATAACAGTGGATCAGGCAACACGTCGATCGTCCTGCCAACCGGTGCGGCCCTAGTGGAATTGAACCGGGCCATGGAAGGACGCTACGCGGAGCTCGCAGCGCAGTCCCAGATCCGAGCCCAAGCCCTGGCCAAAGTTTAAAGGGAGATGACTGAGCTGGAAACCGAATGGCAAAAGCTCAAGGGCAAGCTGGAGACCAACCCCAATCCCAGCCAGGTCACGATTGAACTGGTGACGCCTCGCTCTGGCGATATGGAAGTGGAAGTAAGCTACCGCACCGCCCAGGCCCGTTGGAAACCCAGC
Organism: Holophagaceae bacterium; assembly: GCA_025357545.1. Classification (GTDB taxonomy): domain Bacteria; phylum Acidobacteriota; class Holophagae; order Holophagales; family Holophagaceae; genus JANXPB01. The sequence continues at coordinate 6,716 of JANXPB010000105.1, read as the reverse complement.
TACGAAGCGCGCCTCTCGGCCGATGGAAAAGCGCTGGAACTGCTGCTCTTCGCCGAAGTCACCCAAGGGTCGGGCGAAGCCTGGGATGGCGTACAGATGGACTTGAGCAACAGCCACCCTAGCCGGGTTCAGGAAATGCCCACCTTCAAGAACCTCCCCCGCATTGGTTGGAATCCCCCGCCCGTGCCCTTCCGGGGTGCTTCGACGACCGTAGAAGTCATCGGGTCCAGAGCGGGCATAGATTCGAGCGACACTAAGGCAGGGGTCAACTCTTCCACAGAATCCTTGGTTTCCTTGCCGGCGGGGTATCGACCACCTGAACCCAAACCACTGCCTGTGCCGGAAGCCCCAGCTGCGTCCCTGGATGAGGCGAAGGGACTTGCCCAAACCTGGCATCTGGAAGGCCCGAAGGATGTGCCTTCCGATGGGGATGCCCACCGCTTCCTGGTGACCAGCGAAAATCTGGAACCTCGTCTCCAAATCGTGGTTGCCCCGCGACTGGATCCAACTCCTTACCAACTCGTGCGCTTTGTACCGCCAGCCAGGATGCCTATGTTTCCCGGAGCCTCCATCCTGCGTTCCGTCGGCACCATGCGCATGGGCCAAGGCAGCCTTTCTATACCACCACCGAACCAGCCCTTCGAGCTGAGCTTCGGCCCTTACCAAGGCCTTCGTGTGAGCCTGCAACGCGTGAGCGAAAAGCGCCCCTTCCGCATGACCAAGGTCACGGAGTCGCGCCAGTACCAGAAGAACGGTGTCAAAGATCAGGTGAAGGAAGAAATCATCGTCCATGGCGCAGACCGAGTCTGGGAATTGCGGGAGCTCATCACACTGGCAAACGATTCGAGTGATCAGCTCGATGTCGAGGTCCAGGACCGCATCGTAGCGAGCGTCCATGAGTCCGTGAAAATCTCGCCGACGCCGGACACCACTCCATGTGCCCAAGCCCGCAGCCCCTTTGTCCAGGCATGGACTCTGAACCTGCCCGCCAAGAGCAAACAAACCATCAGCTTGGGACTTGTCATTAAAGCGCCCAAGGAAGGTGATCTCGTTGGACTGAAGGAACTGGGGCTGGAATAGCGCCTGAGTGGATGAGTCCTGGCAGCTGGCATCAATCGCGCCCCGAATTTCGGCTAAATTGGTTCATGCCCCTGCCCGCCAAGTTCCTTGCGCGCCTGCGCCGCTTGCCGCTGCGCTTGCGCACGCGGCTGTCGGGGGGAATGGAAGGGCTGCACCCCTCGAAGCTCAAAGGCCATGGCCTGACTTTCGTGGAGAACCGGGCCTACGTGCCCGGGGATGATCCGCGCTTCATCAACTGGCCGCTCACGGCCCGCATGGGCGAGCCCATCATCAAGCGCTTCGAGTCCGCCCGGGACCTGGTGCTGTGGCTCGTCATCGACCCCTCGCCCTCCATGTTCCTCGGCGATCCCGTCAGCCCCTTGCGCTGGGCCCTGGAGATCGTGGGCGCGGCCATGGCCACCATCAACGCCACTGGCGACCGCCTGGGCATCATCGTGCCGGGCGACGCGCGGATGCCCGCCTTGCGCTTGGCGCCGAAGCGCGGGCGGGTGCACGCCCTGCAACTCATCGAGCGGCTGGTGGAGCGGGGACCGGCCATCCTCACGCCGGAAAGCTGGACCCAGGCCCTGGGCCACTGGGGCGATCAGGGCCATGACCATCGCTGGTGGATCCTCAGCAACGGCGCGGGTCTGCAGGGCCTGGCGCCCTTGCTGAAGCCCGTCGCCGCTAGGCACCGCGTGGTGTGGTTCCGCCCGGAAATGCCGGCCCTGCGGCGGATGCCGAGCTGGCCCGACCCAGGCTTCCCGGCCACCATCGAGCGCCAAACCTGGGACATATTGCTGGATCCCGTCGTCAAGTTGGGCGCGTGGATGAAGGCGGGGGGGGCGTGAACCGCGGCGCTGGCCGCTTCGCCTGGGCCTGCCTCGCAGCGGGTTCTACCGTTTCCTTGGGCGCAGTGCCCGTGTGGCGGGCTCCGGCAGAACTGCCCTTCGGCAATCTAGCGGTACTGGAATTGCGGGAGGAGGATCCCAAGCAACCGCCTCTGCCGCGGCCCGGCGAGGAGAAGCTGGGGCCCTTGTACCTCCGCGGCGTGGAAGCTCTGCCAGACGGCCGGGGTTGGAAAATCACCGTGCAGGCCTTGGCGCCGGGCGTCGCGGTCATCCCCGCCATGGAGCTCGGCGATGGCCGCCGCACGCCGGAGCTGCGTGTGAAGGTAGGTCGGCAGGTGCCCTTCGGCGCGCCCTGGATGGGCGTGGGCGGCGGCCACGAGGATGAGCTGCCGGAGATCCCCTTCCCTTTTGCCTGGGCCTCGGTGCTGTTGCTGCCTTTCCTCCTCCTGGCTTTTGGCCTGGTGCGGCGGTGGCGCCGGAATTCCTCCAAGCGAGTGCAGAAGAAGGCCCAGCGTGCCTTTGCCAGGGCATGGCCACCGCCATCTAAAGAACGCGAGGCCCTGGACGCCGCCCACGCCGCAGGCCGGGCCTGGCTCGCGGCGGCGGTGGGGGATGAGGCCCGATCCTGGGGGCCAAAGGAATTCCGCGCCCAGGCGCTGGATCCCTGGGCCACTTGGGCGGAGAGCCTGGACGCGGCGCGCTTCGGCCGCACTTCACCGGCCTTCCCGCCGCTGCTGGACCTCAAGCGGTCCCTAGGCGGCCAGCCATGATGGAACTCCGCCATCCCTACCTGCTGCTGCTGCTGCTGCCCGGCATCTGGCTCTGTCTTCGCGCAGTCTACCGCTGGGGCATCCCCAACCCGCGGCCCGCTTCGAAATTCGCCCGGTGGTCCGCCACACTGCTACCCCCGGTGCTCCTCACCCTGCTGGTGCTGGCGGCGGCGGGGCCCGAATGGCGGTTGGCGGTGCGCGGCGCGGCCCCGGTGGTGGATTTCGCGGTGGTGCTGGACGGGTCCAGCTCCATGAAAGCGCTGGACGACGGCAAGGAAAGCCGCTGGGACGCCGCGAGGCGGCTCCTGGAATCCTTCATCGCCAAGCGCGCCGACGACCGCTTTGCGCTGGTGCTCTTCAGTGCCCATCCCGTGACCCTGAGCCCCCTCACCGCCGACCACGGGCGCCTGCTGCGGGTCCTGGACCAACTCGAAATCGATGCCCGGGACGACGGCACCGCCATCGGCTCGGGTCTGATGACCGGTGTGCGCCGCTTGGCCGACAGCCCCGCCCGCAGCCGCGTGATCCTGCTGCTCACGGACGGTGCCCAGAACCGCGGGCGCGTGAGCGCCCTGGAAGCCGCGCAGGAGGCCAAAGCCCAGGGGATCCGCGTCCACACGGTGGCCATCGGCAAGGCCAGCGGCGAAAGCTTATATCCCCTGGAAGGGGGCGGCCGAGCCTGGCTGAAGGTGGACACGGATCCCGAAACCCTGAAGAAAATATCCGCCCTCACCGGCGGGGAAGCCTTCGCCGCCGACGATCCCGCGGGCCTGGCCCGCAGCCTTCAGGCCATCGGCTCCCTCGAAAAAACCGTCCTGCCGGTGGATCCCCCTTCCGAAGGCGAACCCCTGGCCCAATGGCTGCTGCTGGCCGCGGCCCTGCTCACGCTGCCCTTGGCCGCGGACCTGCTCCGCAAGCGCGGCCACAAGCGGCCCGCCTGGGTGGAGCCATGACCCTCCCCTTCACCCACCCGCTCTATCTCTGGCCCACCGCCGGAGTGGCGATACTGGCGTTCCTGGCGGGCATCCGGGCCCAAGGGCGGGCGGGGCTGGGGGTGCGGGTGGTGGGCCAGCGGCCCTGGGCTCTCGGGTTGGGGCTGGCGCTGATGCTGGGCGGTCTGGGCCTCGGCCTCGCCGAGCCCCGCTGGGGCGTTCCGGAATCGCCGCGGCTCACGGTGCATCTCGTGCTCGATGCCTCCCGCTCCATGCTCGCCAAGGATGAAAGTGGCGGCACCCGCTGGGACGCGGCCCTGCGGGCCATTGACCGGATCCTCGCCAAACCGGCGCCAGGGCTGCGGTTCAGCGTGGACCTGCTGACGGGCGACGCGGTGCCCCTGCTGCCCCCCGGTGAAGACCGCACGCTGCTGCGCGACGCGCTGCGGGCCATCAAACCCGGCGACATCGGTTCCCCGGGCACCAGCTTTGGCCGCGGCATTCCGCAGGTTCTCAAGGGACTGCCCGCCAACGAAGCCGCCATCCTGTTCGTGCTGAGCGACGGCGAAGAAAGCTGGTTGGCCGAGGCCGACGCTTTGCAACGGGCCACGGCGGCCCTGAAGGCTTCGGCGGTGCCTCTCTACGGACTCGCCTTCGGCCAGGACAGCCCCATCCCCCTGGCAGGCCCCCCGCCGGATGATCCCCGCCAGGCTCCGGAACTGTTGGCGACCACCGCCAATCCGGACTTCCTCCGCCGCCTGGCGGAAGGCAGCGGTGGGCGCCTGTTGCGGCCCGACGAAGCCCCCATCGACCTGTTCCAAAAACTGGCGGAAGGCAGGGCCGCGCTGCCGGTGTCCCGGTCCCTCATTCCCGCTCACCCCGAATGGGGCGCCTGGGTCGCCATCGTGGGCCTGCTGCTGTGGCTCATGGCGGCGGGGAAGCCCCTGGTGAAATGGCGTCCTATTTTACTGGCGATGTTCTGGGTGGGGGTCGGTGCCCTGGGTTCCTCCGCCCGGGCCCAGTTGCCGGAGCTGCCCCTGCCGCTGGTTCCCCAGGGCGTGAAGGCCTGGCTGGCCCAGCGCGCCCTGGAAGAGGGCGACCTCGCCACCGCGCGGAAATGGCGGCCCCGCGGCGTAAGGCCCAACCATCGCCTGCTGGCGGCGGAAATCGATCTGCGCTCTCAGCACCCCGCGGACGCGCTAAGAATCCTCGGGCCCCTCACGGGCCAGGGGGCGCCGCGGCCGCTGCCCGGCTGGCGGGTGCCCGCCCTGCTCATGGCAGCCCGGGCCCAGGTGGCACTGAACCAGGCGGACCTGGCCAAGGCCTTGCTGGAGCGGCTGCTCCTGGAATCGCCGGGCCGGGCCGAAGCTGTCCACGATCTTCAGAGCCTGTTGCCCAACCCCGAGCCACCGCCCCCCCCCAACCCCAAATCACCGCCCCCGCCACGGCCCAGCCAAGGTGCCCGGCAGGACGAATTGGAGGGCTTCCAGCAGCGCATGCCCAAGAAGCCCACGCCCCCGGGCGGCGTGAAGGACATTTGACGGTCCGCGGGTCGAGGGAGCCGACCCGGCATCAACCCTCCGCCCCAAAGACAGTGCGGGCCTGGGGCTGCGCCCCAGGCCCGCACGTGAACAGCCCTGTTATTTTCCTTCGATGAACTTCGCCAGGGCGTCCGGGTCCAGGGCGCCCACCACCCGGCGCAGTTCATGGCCGTCCGCATCGAGCATCACCAGGGTCGGGTAGCCCCGCAGCTTGAACTGTTCCGCCAGTTTCTTGCCCTCGGCGCTGGGGGTGCCGTCCTTGGTCTCAACCATGATGGAGAGAGGGACCACCTTGGCCAAGGCAGCCTGGGCGGTAGGCGTGGGGAAAACTTTCTTCTGGAGGAATTGGCAAGGTCCGCACCATTCAGCCCACAGGTCCATGAGGATCAATTTCTTCTCGGTCTTGGCCCGGGCCTGGGCGGCAGCGAAGCCATGTTCCCAGCCCACAGCTGGACTGGCGGCGAGCATCGGCAGGGTGGCGGCGAAAAGGGCAGTGGCAAGGCGCATGTGGGACTCCGTTCAAGCTATGAGATGCCGGCAGGGGCGACAGTGTTCCCTCGTTTCATGAGGATAGCGCACAGCGCCGATACCGAAAGTTCGAGTCGACCCTAAGCCCCATAGGCAACCCCTCCGTAACTCCCCATGACCCGGTCGTCCACCCCACCCCTTACGGAGACTTCCATGACCCGCCTGCTAGCTCCCCTCGCTCTCGCCTTCGTCACCGTTCTGCCCATGGCCGCCCAGACCCAGCGCTTCATCAAGGTGGATGTGGTCAGCAAATCCATGCGGGGCCATCACCACCATAACGGCGAAGAGGGCCCCACCGAAATCCACCTGCGCATGCCCCTGAACCTGGCAAAGGGCATCCTCGAGACCATCTCCGACCAGGAGATCAGCATCAACGGCAGCATCGACGTCGACGGCGGCGGCTCCAAGAAAGTGAACAAGACCCAGAAGCTCAAGCTGGATCAACTGGTGAAGCTGCTGGAATCCGCCCATGCCGGCGACCTGCTGCTGGAAGTCACCACCGACAAGGGCGACCACGTGACCGTGGCCGTTCAGTAGGCATCCAGAAAGGGGGCGTTCCCACACCCCAGCCCCGCCCTGCCCCGCCCGAAAAGGCGGGGCATTATTCATGTCCGGTGGCGTAGCCTGATTCAATGGATTCCACCGCCCAGTTCCGCGCCAGGTACGTCGAGCCCGATGCCCTGGGCATCGTCCTTCACGGGGCCCCCTCCGCGACCGAGCGCAGCGAGGAGCGGGAGCCCAGTCCAGTGGACTGGGCGATCGGGGGGTGGTCAGGTGATGGAATTCAGAGGTGACAGGTTGATCTCCATCGCCCAGTTCCGCGCACGCTATGTCGAGACCGATGCCATGGGCATTGTCCATCACGCTTCCTTCGTAGCCTGGCTGGAGCTGGGGCGCACGGAAATGCTCCGGTCCCGCGGGCAGGGCTACCGGGAGTGGGAGCAGGCGGGCGTACATTTGACGGTGGGCGAAGTGCACCTGAAATACCGCGCACCGGCCTATTTCGATGATCTTATCGAGGTGCGTTGCGAGGTG
>JANXPB010000098.1 GCA_025357545.1 Holophagaceae bacterium | reverse complement strand
GAGGTTTCCATTGCGGGGCATGGGCTCCCCCTTGAAATCCTGGCCCACCCGGAGCCGCAGTTTCAGCGGGGTTCCGGGGGCCACCCGGTAGGCTGATGGCTCGAGCCACAGATCATGGGCCAAGGCCACTGGCGCGGCGGTTCCGCCCAAGGCCAGGGCGACGAGATATGAAGGTTTCATGGGACCCATTCCTTTGAAGCCACTACGGCTCCAAGTTCCATTTGGATGGGAAAGCGGCTGAAATGACCAGGTGAAATCAGCGGAGTTGCCGCCAGGAATCCAAGGAGCCGAAGTTTCCTCCTCACAATCTTCATCCGGCTGGCATCCCACTTGATTACTCAGGGAGTCGAGCTTGTCCTCTGCAGTCGTGGATAACACTGCCAGCGGGGCCTATGGGGCCTACGTGACCCATAGCGACGCCGAGCTGCTGGGGGCCGTGGCGGAGCAGAACCGGGCGGCCTTCCGCGAGTTCTACAACCGCTACGGCAGCCGCCTGCTGGCCTATGTGGGAGCCATGATCGGCCGCGGCGGGACCAGAAGTTCAGCCGAAGACATCGTCCAGGAAATTTTCGTGACCGTCTGGCTAAAGGCGGTCCAGTACCGTCCCGCCCTGGGCGCCCCTGAAGCCTGGCTCTTCACCATCACCCGTCATAAAGTCGTGGACATCTGGCGGGGCCAAACTCCCGTAGTGGATGTTGGCGAGATGGATTTGGAGGCCCTGATGGAACCCCAGCAACCTATGGATTCGGTGCTGACCCTGAGCCTCTCCAAGGCCCTTGGCAAGCTGTCCCCGCAACAGCGGAAACCCTTGGAATTGGCCTATTTTGGGGGACTCACCTACGAGGAGGCGGCGGAACATCTGGGGGTGCCCTTGGGCACGCTCAAATCCCGCATCCGCTCCAGCCTTTCATTGATGCGGGAATACCTGGGAGGTGATGCTTGAGGGCCCCTGAGCATCATCCGCCGGAAGACCGCCTCCTGGCCTATGTCTCAGGGCAGCTGGATACCGGTGAACGGCTGTTGTTGGAAGTCCACCTGGGGGTCTGTGATCACTGCGCCCACGACGTGTCGAAACTGGCCGGGCCCGGGGGCCTCGGATTGAAATCGCGGGCAATCAGTCGGTCGCCTGCGGACCTTCTGGAGCGCATCGAGGCCCGTCTGGATCGCCTAGACAATCGGAAGGCGCTGCCCACCTTTCGCGTCGGCGGGGAAGCTCTGCCCATTCCAGCTTCACTGGCCACGGAACTGGTTCAGATGAAGGGGGCGGACTCCCTGAAATGGCACGGCCTCCTGAAAAAGGGCATCCGTTACTTGACCCTTATGGAAGACCGGGCCAAGGACGCGGCAGTCTACCTTGTGCACCTCAAGGCCGGCAGCGCTTTTCCGGGCCACGCCCACCTGGGGCTGGAGCAGGCCGTGGTCCTTTCGGGGGGCACCCAGGACCACCGGGTGCAGCTTGAAGCCGGTGACTACCAGGAGAACCCGGCCGGGACAAAGCATCAGCCCATGGCCTTGCCTGACGAAGACTGCTGGCTGCTGACGCGGGTTGCGGGGGGCACCTTGGCTTTCGATGGCTGGCGCGGCTGGGTGCAGAAGTTTTGACATTCAAGCCTTGAGCCAGGAGTCCGGTCCTCCCATTCCGGGCAAGCAGGCAGAGCGGCTCCAGGCCGCTTTTTCAATGGATCTGCCGCCGTCGCCGTCGCGGCCTCTTCAAAACCCCACGCGGAGGGCAGCGGAGGTAAGCGGAGAAAAGCGGAGAAAAGCAAAAATCCACTTTCCTGATCGGTGTTCATCCGTGGTTGAAATGGTTTTGGTTTTTTTGTCCCCGTTCATCCCTGTGCGTTCCCGGCTCAAAAATGCTTTTTGCCGGGGACACACGGGGCTTGGCGGGGACAAAGCCAAAAATTGGTGGTTTCAAAGGCCCGCATCACCCCGGCCCAAATGCACCGTCCCTCTTTGTCATTTCCAGGGATTCCCATGCGCCACATTTCTGGCGATGGCAGCTGAGCCTCTATCCCCGCCTGATCGGATGAGAACGGAAGGCAGACACTGTTCTCCGCTGCTCTCCAGGTGGTTTGTCTTACCCCTCAATTCCGTGAAGAATCAAAAAATATAATCCAGATCATGAATCCCCCCGTTCAGGCAAGTAGGGATCACCACCTACACCCTCTGGAGGAAACATGAGAAACATCACGCGGTTCGGTCTGGGCCTGATCCTGGGGGTGGCGGCGCTGCCGTCCTTCGCTGGGGCGATGCCCATGCCATCCAGCCATCGTGAAGCCCCCAACGTCACCAAGCACCCGAAAGTGGATGGCACCGACTTCTACATGTTCCGCAGCTATGAGTCGGGCCGCGCGGGCTATGTGACGTTCGTGGCCAACTACAATCCGGTGCAGGCCACCTATGGGGGCCCCAATTTCTTCACCTTGGATTCCGAGGCCCTCTACGAGATCCACATCGATAACAACGGCGACGCCAAAGAGGATCTGACCTTCCAGTTCCGCTTCACCAACGCCCTGGTCAACGGCGGCAACGGCATCGCCTTGAACATCGGCGGCAAGATGATCGCGGTGCCGGTCATCAACGTGGGCCAGATCTCGGCCGGCAACACCACCAACATGAACACGGTGGAAACCTACACCGTGACCATGGTGCAGGGGGACCGCCGCAGCGGCACCAAGACCCAGCTCGGCAACACCGCCAGCGGCATGACTTTCGTGAAGCCCGTCGACAACATCGGCGCGAAGTCCATTCCGAACTACCCGGCCTACGCCAACCAGTACATCTACACCCTGAACCTGCCGGGAGGCGCCACGGGCCGCGTGTTCGTGGGGCAGCGCAAGGATCCGTTCGTGGTGAACCTCGGCGAGACCTTCGACCTGGTGAACATCACCAATCCCCTGGGGCCTGAGAATGCCGAGCGCGACAGCCTGGAAGACGACAACGTCACATCCATCGTGATGGAACTGCCCATCAGCTTCATCACCAGCGCCACAACGCCCATCATCGGCGGGTGGACCACAGCTTCGCTGCGCCAAGCCACGGTGCAGAATCCCCAGGCCACCTTTGCCAAACCTGATGTCGCCGGAGGCGCCTGGGTCCAGGTGTCCCGCCTCAGCAACCCACTCGTGAACGAGGTGGTCATCGGCCTGAAGGACAAGGACAAGTTCAACTCCAGTTCCCCCAAGGACGACGCCCAGTTCGCGGATTACGTCACCAATCCCACCCTGCCCGCCATCCTGGAACTGCTCTATGGCGGCGCCGGCGTGAAGGCGCCGACACTCATTCCCCGCACTGATCTCGTCACGGCCTTTCTGACGGGCGTCCCCGGCCTGAACCAGCCGCCCAATGTCGTGGGTTCTGAAATGATCCGCCTGAATACCTCCACAGCCGTGACAGCGAAGGGCTCCCAGAACCGCCTGGGCGTCATCGGCGGCGACAACGCGGGGTTCCCCAATGGGCGCCGTCTGGGGGATGACGTGGTGGACATCGCCCTGCGTGTGGTGATGGGCAAGCTCATCCCTATCCTGAATCCGGCGGATGCGCCCAAGGCTCCCAATGCCAACCTGCCCTTCACCGATGGCGCTTACGTGGATGATTCCTTTTTCGACGCCAGCTTCCCCTACCTGCGCACTCCGTTGGCGGGTTCCCCCAATGACACGCCCGCCGCTCAGGCGAAGCATGGGGAGCGTTGAGATGAAGCCCCTCCAACTGACCCTCGCGGCGGCCTTGTTGATCGTGGGCCTTGCCTGCTCCGGCAGCACGACTTCGAGCATGCCCACCACCACCACCCCGCCACCCTTCGCCACCACGGTGACGGACCTGGTCAGGAACCACACCAACGAGACCGAGTCCCCAGCTTCTCTAGATTCCCTCAACCTCAGCGGCAGCGATGTGGAAGATCCCCACCAATTCGACCCCCTGCTGGGAATCCACTGAGCTTCGATGGTTGAGCACTAAGGTAAACGAGCAGCTGATTGCACCGGAGCCCCCGGGGGGAATCCCCTGGGGGCTCCGGTGCTTTGGCGCCGGCCGCATTGGGTTGCTCCCAGGCCCCGGGGGATCCTGAACCGCCCGGCATTTCTTGGGCGGTGGGTTGAGTGCACTCATGTGGCGGCTCCCTGGCCAAGGAGGTCCTGGCGGATCTGGGCGTGAGGCCGGTGGTTGTGGCGTTCGATGCAGCCGCTGCCTCCGGGGGCGCGGACGAAGGAGGGGCTGGACTCCATGCGGAGGAGGCGCAGCTCGGCTTCGGGGCAATGGGGATGAGGCTGACAGTGAGGACATACGCGCCTTGGGGCAGAGTTGAAAGGCGCCTGCCGGGTCACCACTTCGCCTTGTAGCCTGCCGTCACTTCCTTCTTATGCGCCGCGAAGGCGGCTAGGACTTCTCCCTTCTCACGCGCAGGCACTTTGGCGAAGTCAAGGGTGCGCCCCAACTCGGCCGCCACTTCGTTGAATTCCTCGGGTGAGATTTTGAGGTCATGATGCGCCTCCTCAAGGCCCAAATGAGTTTCACCAGGCTTTGTTGGCGAGAATTTGAATGGCCCGCCCGTGACTTCGCAGACCCACATGGTTCGCATGAACTTGAGGCCCGGCAATCGGTCTAGGTTCTTCGTGTGCCATTCCATGAGGGCTGGGTTCTGGGAAGTCTTCCCCACGATCGGGTTCTGCACGACCGCGTCGCTGAAGTGGTCAACACCCGCGGCGATCCCGACGCCGCCGCCGAGGTGCTCGTAAAGGCTTTGCTTTGCCACCTTTGCTTTGTCATGCTTCGCTTGTGACGCTGCTCGGTCTTGAGCGAAGGCTACAGAAGCAGCGGCGAGGCCGAGTGCGACAAGCAGCGATACTACTAACGTGCTTTTCATAAAATAACTTCCTCCATCGTGGCGTGACGCGATCTGGGGCTGCGTCACAGCGCCCGAAAGGGCATCAGCTTATTACCCATGTGAAAGCGTGAGTCATCCCGGCCGAGATCGCTGTGGAGATGAGCGTGTGGCCCACGGAGAAGCACCTTTCTGCCTCGGCGGGCGTAGCGCCTGGTGGTGGATCCCCAACAGCCCTTTTCGGCCCTTTGGACGGAAAGATGCACCCTAAGTTGGGCGGCATGGCCGGTTCCGGTGACAATGGGACGTTCCGATCGTCCTCCCCCATTGCTTCCCTGTTGCCGAGAGTCCCCGACCGCATGCTGCCCTGGCTGCTCTACCCCATCCGCGACTATATCCCCGGCTTTTCCGTCTTCCGCTACATCACGTTCCGGGCGGCCATGGCGGCGGCCTTCGCGTTCGTGCTGTCGCTGCTCTTCGGCCCAGTCGTGATCCGCACCTTGCGGCGCTTGAAGATGGGCCAGCATATCCGCGAGGAAGGCCCCCAGCACCACCAGGGCAAGGCGGGCACCCCCACCATGGGCGGCCTCCTGATATTGCTGGTGACGACCCTTTCCACATTGCTGTGGTGCGACCTGAAAAGTGTGCCCATCTGGGTCTGCCTGGTGGCGCTCCTGGGCTTCGGCGCCGTGGGCGCCTTCGACGACGCCAAGAAGCTGCTGAAGAAGAAGAACGAGGGCCTGCGCTCCTGGCAGAAGATGGCCTGGCTCACGGCCATTGCGCTGCTGGTGGCCTTCCTGATCCATGACTACGGGCTGCGGGGCCAGCTCACCAGCCAGCTTTCGGTGCCTTTTTTCAAGAACTACCAGCCGGACGTGGGCTACTTCCTGCTGCCCTGGATCGCCTTCGTGATGGTGGGCACCAGCAACGCCGTGAACCTCACGGACGGCCTGGATGGCCTGGCCACCGGCGGCATGATCATCGTGGCCTTCACCTTCGGCATCCTGGCCTACGTGGCGGGCAACGCCAAGATCGCCAGCTACCTCGTGGTGCCCTACGTGGCCGGCGGCGCGGACCTGTCTATTTTCATGAGCGCCATGGCGGGGGCCTGCCTGGGCTTCCTGTGGTTCAATGCGCATCCCGCGGAAATCTTCATGGGCGACACCGGCGCTCTAGGCCTGGGCGGCGCGCTGGCCACGGCGGCGCTCATCATCAAGCAGGAATTGCTGCTCTCCATCGCGGGCGGCCTCTTCGTCATCGAGTGCGTGAGCGTGATCCTGCAGATCGGCAGCTTCAAGCTGCGGGACGGCAAGCGCATCTTCCGCATGGCGCCTTATCACCACCACATGGAACTGGGCGGCCTGCATGAGAACAAGGTGGTCATGCGCCTCTGGATCACCGCGGTGGTGTGTTCGGTGCTGGCGCTGGCCTCGCTGAAATTGCGCTGAAAAGAGTCCTGGGTCCTGAGTTCTGAGTTGAATAATGAAGCGGCCTTTGACCGCATTTTTTTTCAAGGGGCGCAGAAGGCGCCTCCACGTCGCCCCAGGACCCAGGACTGATCTATCTATCCGCCCAATGCAGTTTCTGCTGGAGCAGCTGGAAGTAGGGCAGGGCGGGACTTCGCAACAGGGTGATGGTATAGACGCTGCGGCTCAAGTCCACCCGGTCGCCCTCTTGCACGGGCATTCCGATCTGGCCATCCATGGTCAGATGGGCGTCTTCGGCGTCGCCGACGGTGATGGCCACCCGCACCGAGGCGTCCACCACCAAGGGCCGCAGGGTGATGCTGTGGGGGCAGATGGGCGTGATCACCAGGGCCGCCAGGGCTGGATGCAGGATGGGACCCCCGGCGGAGAGCGAATAGGCCGTGGAGCCCGTGGGGGTCGCCACGATCAGACCGTCGGCCTTGATGAGGGCCGCCTCCTCCCCACCCACGGCCAGGTGCATGTCCATGATGCGGGCCAAGGCCCCCTTGGCGAGCACCGCGTCGTTCAGCAGTTCCGCTTCCATGACCTTCTGCCCGCCGCGCCAAAGCTCTGCGTGCAGCATTAGGCGGTGATCTTCCACGAGGTGGCCGGCGAGGAAGGCTTCCACCGCCGCGCGGGCTTCACTGGCCGGATGGGATGTGAGGAAGCCCAGGGAGCCCAGGTTGATGCCCAGCAACTTGGCGCCCCGCAGGCCCACCCGGCGGGCCGCCGAGAGCAGCGTGCCATCGCCGCCCAGCACCAGGGCCAGTTCCGGGGCTTCCCCTAGCCCGTCATCAAGGCGGAGGCTGGCGGGGTCCAGGCCCGACTCCAGCCAGGGGCCCAGCAGGGAGGCGTCGGCCACCAGAGACCAGCCCCGTTCCAGGAAACAGGGTGCCACTTCCGCCAAAGTCCGGGGCAGGAGCGGAGATTTGGCTTTGGCGATGATGGCCACGGTGCGCGACATGGACTCGAGCATACCTGTAAGCCACCGCCCAAAAATCAACCATTCGCGCCAGAGCCCAGCACCGGCTGCGCGGCCGTGGAGGACCGGCCAGAAAAGCGCTGGCCATTTCACAACGGCCGCTAATCTTTTAGCATGAGCCCGTTGCCCTCCACCCCGAAGCCACCCAAACCAGCGAAACCCGCCTCGACCCGCCACCGGGTTCTGCGCTTCGCCCTGTGGGCCGCCATGGCGCTTACGGTAGCCGGGGGTTTGGCCTTCGCCATCACCTGGTCCGTCTATTCCCGCGAAGCGGACAGCTACCTCACCTACTTTGCGCTGCGGGTGCCCAAGACCATCACCAAGGTGCTGGACCGGAACGGCGACATCCTGGGCGTCTTTGCGGAAGAACATCGCGTGGTCATCCCCTACGGTGATATTCCACGGGCCTTCATCGGCGGCCTCATCGCCACCGAGGACGCCGATTTCCTGAAGCACCGCGGGGTGGATCCCAAGGGCTTCATCCGGGCCGTGTGGAATTTCACCAAGTCCGGCGGGCGGCGGCGGGAAGGCGCCAGCACCCTCACCATGCAGCTGGTGCGCACGGTCACCGCCAAGCGCCAGAAGCAGCTGGACCGGAAATTGAAGGAGATCATCCTCGCCACCAAGCTCGAAAAGGCCTACTCCAAGAAGCAGATCCTGGAGATGTACGCCAACGAGGTCTACTTCGGCGGCGGCCGCTACGGCATCGAATCCGCCTCCCAGTACTACTTCGGCAAGAGCGCCCCCCAGCTGCTGCCCGAAGAGGCGGCCCTGCTGGCTGGGCTGGTGCAGAATCCCAACTGGTACAACCCCTACAATCCCGATCCCAAGTCCCGGGCCGCAGCGAAAGTGCGCCGGGACCACGTGTTACGCCGCATGGCCGCCGAGCACTACCTCAAGGAAGCGGACGCCGAGACCCTGACCCAGCGGCCCATCCGCCTGGCCCGGGAGAACGCCCAGGAAGAGCAGGTGGCGCCTTATGTTGTGGAAGAGGTGCGCAAGTACCTGTATGAGAAATACGGACGCGAAGCGGTGCTGAATGGAGGCTTGGAAGTCACCACCACCATCGATTCACTCTGGCAGGCGGGCGCCAACGAAGCCGTGCAGAAGGGCCTCCGCAACGTGGATCGGCGCCGGGGTTTCCGGAAGGACGCGGTGCAGTTGGTGAACGATCCCGACACGGCCCGGATGGCGGGCTGGAACCGTTACTTCGAAGTGGGTGACACCGTGCGCGGTGTAGTTCTGGGTTGGAGCAACGGCACGGCTTCGGTACGCATCGGCCGCGCCCGGCTGGCAGTCCCGGCGGCGGCCTTCGCGTGGGCAGGGAAGGGCATTGAGAAAACTCTTCCGAGGGGCGCGACTCCGCGCTTCCTCGTCAAAGAGGAGGAGGACGGCCTGCCCAGCAAAGTCGAGCTGGACCAGGAGCCGGAGGTGGAGGCGGCCCTCTTGGCGGTGGACCCCAAAACCGGTGAGATCCGCGCCCTGGTGGGCGGCTACGACTACAACCGCTCCAAGTTCGACCGGGCCCTCCAGGCCCAGCGCCAGGTGGGCTCCAGCATGAAGGCCTTCGTCTACGGCGCGGCTTTCGAACATGGCAAGACGTCGGCTTCCATCGTGAACGACATCCCCACGACCTTCGTGGACGCCGAGCATTTCAGCGTCTTCACCTCGCCCGAAGGTCTCACCACCGCCCGGCCCACCGCCCGGGGCGCGAAATCCTATGAGCCGAAAAACTACGAGCGCGACTTCTGGGGGCCCATCCCCATCTGGGAAGCCATCCGGGATAGCCGCAACGTGGCGGCAGTGCGGACCCTCGAGGAGACGGGCATCCAGAATGCCATCGCCTTCGCCCGGAAGGCCGGTATCCAAAGCGTCATTCCCCCCTATCCCAGCCTGGCTCTGGGCTCAGCGGACCTGAACCTGCGGGAGATGACCCGGGCCTATGCCACCATCGCCAACGGCGGCGTGCAATGCCCCCAGCCCTTCTTCATCAAGCGCATCGTGGACCGCACGGGCCGGGAGCTGGAATCCTTCGAAGGGGCTCCCGGCGAGCCGCTCATCGATCCCGCCGTGGCCTTCGAGCTGGTCCAGTGCCTGCAAGGCGTGGCCACCGCCGGCACCGCCTCCCGCACCAACGAATTGAATTGGCCCGTGGCCGGGAAGACCGGCACCACCAATGACCACACGGACGCCTGGTTCCTGGGCTTTTCCACGCGCATCGCCTGCGGTGTGTGGGTGGGCCTGGACACCAAGAAGACCATTTTCCGTGGTGCCGACGGCGGCAAGGTGGCGGTGCCCATCTGGGTGGAGTTCATGAAGACCGCGCTGCCCACCACGCCGCGGGAGGAATTCAAGGCGCCGGACGGCATGGACTGGGCCGACATCGACCGCATGACGGGCCTGTTGGCCAGCGGCGCCACCACCGACAAGGTGTTGCACCTGGCCTTCCCCCGGGGCCTGGCGCCCAAGGAAGCAACCGATGCGGAAGGTCTCCGGAAGGTCGCCGAAGCCAAAGCCAAGGCCCACTACCAGACGTCTGAAATCCGGGTCTGGGGCCAGGACCACACCAAGGACCAACCCGCCGAGCCCGTAGACTTCACGAAGATGGAAGTGCCGAAAGAGCAATGAAGTGGTGAGGGGTGAGGTACGAGGAAGCTGGTTGGTCAGCCTCGTACCTCACCCCTCGTACCTCAGCTCTTTTTCTTGAAGGGCGTGCCGGTGGGTTTGGGGCCCTTGGGTTTGAAGGGGCCCTGATCCGGGCCGCCAGCGGGCTTGGAACCGAAGGCCTTCTTTTCGTGAGGACGGTTTTCGAAGGACTTTTTCTCGAAGGGTTTCTTTTCGTAGGGCTTCTTCTCGAAGGGGCGCTTGTCCGCGGGGCGGGCATCGAAGGGCCGCTTCTCGAAGCTGCGGGAAGGGCCTTCCTTCTTGAAATAGGGCTTGTCGCGGGCGGGTTCTTCGGGGATGTCGAACCCGACAGCTTCCTCGCGTTCGATGAAGCCCAGCAGCTTGGCCGCCAGGTCCGCGGGTTCGTAGGTCTTCAGCAATTCCAGGGCCTCGGTCTGGTGCGGCACCGGGTCGGCCGCGCGCAGCTTCTCAGTCAGGCGAGTGGTGGCGGCCGTGCGGAGGTCGGCCTGCTGGGGGATCGGGCGCCACACGATTTGCAGGCCGCCGCGGCGGGCCCAGGCCATGAGGATGCGGGACTCTTTCCAGGCCACCAGGGACATGGAGGTGCCCTTGGCGCCGGCCCGGCCGGTGCGGCCACTGCGGTGGATGTAGTTCTCCAATTGGTGCGGAATGCCCAAGTGCACCACCAGCGGCAGGCCTTCAATGTCCAGGCCCCGGGCCGCCACGTCCGTGGCCACCAACAAGTGCAGCTTGCCGGTCTTGAACTGCCCCAGGATGCGGGTGCGGGAGGCCTGCACCAGATCGCCATGGAGGAAGGCCGCGCTGAGGCCCGCCTGGGTCAGGGCTTCGGCCACTTCTTCGGTCTCGGCCTTGGTCTTCGTGAAAATGAGTGCGGCGGAGGGATTGTCCAGCAGGAGCAGGTTCACCAGGGCCTTCACGCGGTGGTGGTCGGGCACCAGGCAGGCCGCGTGGGAGATGTCCGCGTGCTGGGCCTGCTCGCCGCTGCCGCTCAAGGCCACCTTCACGGGGTCCTTCAGGAAGCGCTTGGCCAGCGACGCGATGGGCGGCGGCAGCGTGGCGGAAAAGAGGTAGGTCTGAGGTCCCTTGGGGGCGGCCGCCAAGATCTTCTCCACGTCTTCGATGAAGCCCATGTTGAGCATCTCGTCGCACTCGTCGAGCACCACCATGCTGACCTTCGAGAGGTCCAGGGTGCCCCGGTCCAGGTGGTCCATCACACGGCCCGGCGTACCCACCACGATGGACGCGCCATAGTGCAGGGCCTTCATCTGGGGGGGATAGGCGGTGCCCCCCACAAGCAGGGCGATGTTGAGGCCCTTATCCACGCTGCGCAGCTCCTCGCTGACCTGCTGGGCCAGTTCGCGGGTGGGCGCCAGGATGAGCGCCTGGGGATATTTTTCGGCCGTGAGGCGGTGCAGCAGGGGCAGGCCAAAGGCCAAGGTCTTGCCTGAGCCCGTGCGGCTCTGCACCAGCAGGTCACGGCCTTCCAGGCCGGCTTTGAAAGTCTCCGCCTGGACCGGAGTGGGGATGGTATAGCCGCGCCGGTCCAGGGCCGCCAATAGCGGCGCATTGCAGCCCAAGGCTGCGAAAGTAGTCATTTCCACAAAAGCTCCCGCGGGCAACTGTCCCGCGAAAGTGATGGCGAACAACGCCTGCCGGATCTGGCCCTAATCTTCAAGTTTCCCATGGATAGGGGCAGGGATCGAGGATTGATTTTGGAGGGCGGGCTGTAGGGGACCGGCTGTGGGCTAAAAGCGATGGGCTGTGGGTTCGGCAATGTTGGGGAGGAGGCTAGGTGTATGCGCGACCCCTCCAAACTTCGAGCCTATGCGATGGCACGTGAACGGGTGAAGGAGGTCTATTTAGCGACGAGTATCTTCCCAGTTGAAGAGCGATTCCGCTTGTCGGCCCAAATGAGACGAGCCGCCATCCCCATCGGAGCCGATCTGGCCGAAGGCTTTGGTCGTTCGAGTACCAAGGAATATCTGAGGTTCATTGAAATGGCAGCTGGTTCTGCCCGAGAGCTCCAATTCCAAGTTCTCATTGCCATCGATCTGGGATTTCTACACCCAGAGCATCCTCATCTCAGATCACAGTGAAACCATCGGCCGCACCCTTGGCGCCCTCTCACTCGGCCTTCGCAAAGCCGCGGTCGAATAATTTCCACAGCCCACAGCCCGTAGCCCACGGCCGTTCACCCACCATACAATTCCCCATGCCCCACCCCACCGAACAGGTCGTGGTTTTGCCGCTGTCCACGGACGCGGAGCTGCGCAAGCGGTACATGCTCATCGGCGAGCCCGTGAAGGGCAACGTGCGCTTCGGGCTGCTGCTGGAGGTGCTGGACAAGCTGGCGGAAGAAACGGCGCTGGCCTACGTGCGGGAGAGCCACCCCGAAGGGCGGGTGGTGACGGCGGCCATCGACAACATCTATATCCGCAACGCCGCGGATGTGAACCGGGACCTGCGCTTTGGGGCGCGCATCAACTTCGTCGGCCGCACGTCCGTGGAGGTGGGCATCCGGGTGGAGCACCCGGCCACGGCCCAGGAACCGGCCGCCCACATCGCCTCCTGCTACTTCACCATGGTGGCGCGCAGCACCACCGATGTTGAAGCCCGGAGCCTGGTCCTGCCGGGCTTCACGCCGGACGGGGACCTGGACCAGCGCCGATGGGACCGGGCCATCGCGCGGCGGGAGGCCCACCGATTGAGCCTCCAGCAGGCCCAGGAACCCCCCAGCCGGGAGGAATATGCCCTTCTCGCAGATATGCACGGGGCCCAGGAGCAGCGGGGCTTCGCAGGCCTGCTGGCTCGGGACTGCGTCACGGAGAGTTGGGATCGCACCTATCCGGAACATGAGAACGTGCCCTCGAAAATATTTGGCGGCCACCTCATCCGTCGCGCCTATGAGCAGAGTTCCATTTGCGCAGAGGAGGTGGCGCCGGGCCGACCGGTCATCGTGGCGGTCAACCGCATCAATTTCGTGCAGCCCGTGCGCATGGGCGACAAGCTGCACTTCGTGTCCCGGGCGGTCTACAGCGGCGGCTGCTCGGTCTGCGTGGAGACCGACATCCTGCGGAGCTCCCGGGACCGCACACAGATCCACCTCTCCAACGCCTGCGTATTCACCTTCGTGAATGTGGACGACGACCTGCGGCCGCGGCCGGTGCCCCGCATCCACCCCACCACCTACAAGGAGGACGCCAGCTACCTGGCGGCCCACCGGCGCAGGGCTGAACACGCGCGCCACATGCAGACCAAGCGGAGCGCGCCATGACCATCCTGCTGTTCATCCGCCATGGTATCGCCGAGGAGTATCGTCTCGGCCTTCCGGATGCCGAGCGGGCCCTCACCGCGGACGGCTGGGCCAAGACCCGCGCCGCCATGGCGGGGCTGGTGGCGCGCGGCTTCGTGCCCAGCCGCGGCATCAGTAGTCCCTTTCGCCGCGCCATGGAAAGCATGGCCTGCCTCAAGGAAGCGGCCATGGCGGCCGATGCCACGAAGGCCTTCCCCGTGGGGGTGTGGGATGGCTTCATGCCCGATGGGGATGTAGCGGAGATGGAGCCCTGGCTGCGGCGCCTCGCGATCAGCGCGGGGAAGGGCGAAATCATCGCCTTCACCAGCCATGAACCGTTCCTGTCGAGCCTCCTCCACCATCTGACCGGCCGGCATCTCGAGGTGAAGAAGGCCAGCTGCACGGTGGTCGAGTGGACCGGCGAAGGCTGGGAATTCCAGCGGCACTTCAAGCCTGCGGAATTGCGCGGCGAGGAATGAATGACAAACGACTCGAAGGTAGCGAAGGGGCGAGGGCCTAGAAGACTAAAGGCCGCTGCGCAATCTTCTTCATCCTCAAAACCTTCGCGTAGGTTTTTTGGGCCCACCTTTGCCACCATGAACCCATGACCCTCCGCCCCCAACCCACCTTCCACACGCTGTCCAACGGCGTGAAGCTGCACTACCGCATCCAGGGCGAGGCTTCCAAACCATGGCTGGTACTGTTGAATGGGCTGCTCAGCGATACCTCGATGTGGGCTGGGGTGCTGCCGGGGCTTATGCGGCATTTCCGGGTGCTCACTTTTGATTCCCGGGGCCAGGGGAAGTCCGATGCGCCCGAGCACGGGCCCTATCCCACGGCCCTGTTGGCCGCCGAAGCCCTGGAGTTGATGGAGGGCCTGGGCATCGAAAAGCCCTGGCTGGCAGGCCTTTCCAACGGCGCGGCCATGAGCCTGGAACTGCTCTCAGGGCACCCAGGAGCCTTCGCCGGAGGCCTCCTCACCAGTTCGGTCTGCCACGTGGATTTCGCCATGGCGCGCAGGGCCGAGCATTGGGCCCACTGCCTGGAGGTGGGCGGGCCGTTGATGCAGTTCGATGC
>JANXPB010000096.1 GCA_025357545.1 Holophagaceae bacterium | reverse complement strand
TTTCTTCGACTGCACCAATCTAATCCGCATCCCGTTTCACCCCGCGGGTGAATCCGGCCACCCATCTTTAGGATGCTTTAAACCCGCACCAGGATTCATTCTGCGCTACTATTTTGATGTGAAAGCTGCACGGTCTCAGGTATTATTTTAAAACACCCTCTGATACTTATTTGCATTCAAAAGATAAATATTCACCACCACCTATCTTTATGTCTCGTGTATCGGCAAAGCCGATACCGAGAAGGCACGAAGACACCAAGAAAAGCACCAAGCTCCGCCCCCCTTGATCCCTGCTCGAACTTGCTGCGTGGGGCGCGCAGCGCCTGCGGGCTGAAGGCCCACAAATTCAGGCGGTCCAACGTGGATCACACAGAGCGTGAGTCCACTGCCGAACCGCCCGAATTGCTCCGCGAAGCTGGCACATGAGGTAGCTCTTCTCGGCATCGGCTGCGCCGATACACGAGACAAAGTGAAACTTGGTGCCCTTGGTGTCGTGGTGGTTCTATTTTATTGAATGCAACTTGGTATGAAAGGGAACCCGGCTCACCCACCAAGGCAGATGCGCCCTAAGTTCCACTTCGACTGCCACCGGTTCAGGTTTTCCGGAGTCGCAAGGCATTGAGCACCACCGTCAGGGAACTCAGGCCCATGGCGGCACCGGCCAGCATGGGGCCACCGAAGCGTTCCAGCTGGCCGAAGGCCGCGAGGGGCACCAGCATCAGGTTGTAGCCGAAAGCCCAGGCCAGATTCTGCCGAATGATTTTTTGAGTTTTCCGCGCCAGACGGCGGGCCTTCAGCAACGGCTCCAGTCCCTCCCGCAAGAGATTCAGCGGTGCGGCCACCTCGGTGGCTTCGAGGCCCGGCAGGCTCAAGCCCGCGTCAGCTTGGGCCAGGGCGGAGGCATCGTTCACGCCGTCCCCTACGAAACCCACCACCCGGCCCTGCCCTTGCAATTCGAGGATGCGGCCGCGCTTCATCTCGGGCGTGCAGGCGCCCAGGGCTTCAGGGATGCCCAGCTCCGCCGCCAACTTCAGCACGGGGCCCGGGCGATCCCCACTGAACAGGTGCAAGTTCAAACCGTCCTCTTGGAGCGCCCGCACCACGTCCTTGGCTTCGGGCCTCAGGGCATCCGCAAGAATGAGCAGGCCCAGCAACCGTGGGCTGTCGGCCACGGACTCCACCAGGCCAACCGCCGTGGCGTCCTCAGGCAGGTCGGCGAGCTCCACATCTAGAAACGCGCTATTCCCGAGCCGTAGCTCCCGGCCCCCGATGCGGCCAGATACACCGCCGCCTGGGTGGGCGCGAAAATCCTCCACCACCGGCAAAACCAGGCCTTCTGCAGCTTCCCGGATGCCCCGGGCCAGGGGGTGTTCCGAGTCCCGCTCCAGGGCCGCTGCCAAAGGCAGCAACTCCGCACCTGTTCCTGAGAGGATCCGGATCTCCCGTACCTTGGGCTTTCCGAGCGTGAGGGTGCCGGTCTTGTCGAAGGCCAGGTCCGTGAGGGAACCCAGGCGCTCGAAGGCCGCGGAATCCCGCACCAGCAGGCCGTTCCGAGCGGCAGTGCCCAGGGCCGTGGTGAGGGCCACCGGCGTGGCGAGGCCCAGGGCGCAAGGGCAGGCGATGACCAAGAGGGTGACCGCCGGCCGCCAAGCCATCGAAATATCCCCCATGCGCAGCCACCAAGCCGCGAAAGTGAGCGCCGCCAACACGAGCACCACCGGCACGAAGACCCCGCTGATGCGGTCTGCCAGGGCCTGGACGGGGGCCTTGGCAGCCTTGGCCTCCCCCACTTGACGGGCGAGTTTGGCCAGCCAGGTGTCGCGCCCCGTGGCGAGCACTTCGAGGTCCAGGCACCCGCCATGCACCAGCGCACCGGCGATGACGGCGTCGCCGGGCCCCTTGGGCACCGGCAAAGGCTCGCCCGTCAGCAGGGATTCTTCCACGTCCGCCGTGCCGGCCAATACGCGGCCATCCACGGGAATGGCGGAGCCGGGCCGCACCCGCACGTGGTCGCCGATTTGGAGCATCGCTACCGGGACTGCTTCCTCCTGGCCTGTCTCATCCAGGCGCAGGGCCGTGGCCGGGGCCAGCTTCAGCAGAGCCGTAAGGCTGTCTTGGGTGTGGCCCTTCGCCCGGGTCTCCAGATACTTGCCGAGCAGCAGGCAAGCCACCAGGGCCGCGGCCGTCTCAAACGTGAGGTGGTGCTCGCCGCGCAGCCCTTCCAGCAGCCCGAAAGCCCAGGCCACGCCCGCACCCAGGGCCACCAGGGTGTCCATGGTGGCCTCGCCGTGGAGGGCCTGGAGGGCCGCCCGCCTGAAGAATCCGCCGCCCGCCACGAACACCACGGCGCCGCTGAGCAGCGCCTGGAGGCGCCAATCCAGATGCAGGCGGGTGCTGGGAAACATCGTGGCGAAGAGCGGCAGCGTGAAGGCCCACGCGAACATCATGCGAACCAGGGCGGCCTTTAGTTCCATTTCCTGCTCGGCGCCGGTGGGGTCGGCCACCAGAGTGTAGCCGCGCTCGGCGAGGGCCTGGGCCAAGCTCTCCGTGGAGACACCGTCGGATAGCACTGTGGCTTCCTCGCTCGCGAGGTTCACAGTGGCGTTGGCAACCCCGGGAACCGCCACCAAAGCCTTCTCAACCCGCAGCACGCAGGACGCGCAGGTCATGCCCTCGATCCGGTAAGTATGGGTCTCCATCAAACTCCTCCCAGCCGTAAGCACCTTCACCTCACAGCCCATAGCCCGCAGCTCGCAGCCTAGGACCTACCGGTACTTGAGCAGTTCCATCAACTCATCCACCACGCGCGCTTCATCGCCGCGCGCCGCGGAATTGACCACATGGTCCGCCAGGTGGCTGCGCAGCACGATCTCCCCCACACGGCCCAGGGCGCCCTGCACAGCCTTGATCTGCTTGAGCACGTCCACGCAGTAGGTGCCGTCCTCTTCGAGCATCTTCAGGATGCCCTCCACATGGCCGCGGATGGAAAGGAGCCGCCGCCGGGCATCGGCGCGCACCGCTGTGTCCAGTTTCAGCCCATGGTGGGCGTGGCCCTTCCCGGAGGTCACAGCCGGACCTGGGCTTGGTAGCCCTCTTCCTCCACCGCCTTCACCAGGACGGCGGGATCGACCTGGCCGTGCACCGTGGCCTCGCCACGCCCCAAGTCGACCTCCACACCCTTTTCAACGCCCGCCACGCTTTCCAGCGCCCGCTTCACCGACCCGACGCAGTGGCCGCAAGTCATGCCCTGGATATCCAAGTGGACCATCGGGACCTCCTGACCCTCCCCAGGTGGGGTGGGTATTCAGCATGGCCCCGGATGGAACCGCCGTCAAGGGGCAGGCCTGCCATGATGGACAGATGGGCTCTGAGCGGTGGGACATCGTGGTGGCAGGAGGCGGCATCGCCGGGCTCAGCACAGCCTTCCACTTAGCCAGGTCCGGCGGGCAGCGCATCCTGCTGCTGGACCGGGAAATCTTGCCGGGCTTTTATGCTTCGGGCCACAACGCAGGCATCGCGCGGCAGCTCACGGGCCGATTGGCCCACTCGCGGTTGGCGGTGGAAGGGCGGGACCGCTTAGCCGAAGCGGGGTTGCTCGCAGTGACTGGCGGGCGGTTCCTGGCGATGGAGCCCGCTGCCCTGGATCCGCTGGTCGAGGAGGCCCGCACCCTTGGAGTGCCGGTGGAGCGTGGCGCCGGCGCGGGCCTGACGGGCATGGTGGCGGGGGCCCACTTGGCCGTTCCCAGCGATGGGGCCATCGACGTGAACGGCCTGCTGGGCCTCTGCGCCCACGGCGCCCGGGAAGCTGGCGCCGAGCTGCGCTTTGGCACCGAGATCCGCGACATTCAATCCATGGAGTCGGGCTTCGCTCTGGAAACCTCTGATGGCCCCATCACCGCCGCCACACTGATCAATGCGGCGGGGGCCTGGGCCGGCGAACTGGGACGCAAGGCCGGAGGCATCGCCATCGCGTTCCGCCCCCTGCGCCGCCATCTGGCCTGGAGCGACCAGCCCTACAGTGAGGCAGAACCCTATGCCTGGTGGGTGGACCGGCCGCTGTATTTGAAGGCCGAGAGCGGTGGCCTACTCATGTGCCCCTGCGACGAATCCGAAGGCCCACTGCCCCCGCCCGGCCAGCAGCCTGACATCGATGCCTCGGCCTTCGAAGCCCTGGCGGACACCATGCACACCCTGGCTCCGGGCCTCACGGACCACGGCATCACCCGGACCTGGAGCGGCCTGCGCACTTTCGCGCCGGATCGCAGCTTCGTTATCGGCTGGGATCCCGTGAACCCTCGCCTGTTCTGGGTCGCCGGCCTCGGCGGCCACGGCATGACCACAGGCCTCGCGGTGGGACGGCTGGCGGCGGAATTGTTCCAACAGCGTGGTGAGCATGAGCTGTCGCCAAAGCGGTTGCTAAACAAGTAGCAAGCGCCCCTCAGGCATTCCTGGTGCCCGCAGAGCGGCGGAGCCAGGTTTCCGCGGTCTGCGGTTTGACAACCAACAGTGAAATGTCCGGGTGCGCGAGTTTGATGGTTGCTTCGATGCGGTTGACGCAAGCCTCGATTTCTCCGGTGCCCAGCGCGTCCTCGAATTCAGCACTGAGGGAGGCGATGATTTGGTTGGGTCCGCTTTGCATGGTCATGACGCCGTTCGCCGTGCGGATCGCCGGGTCGTCCCCGGCAATCCGGAGGATCGAGGTGCGCACCGGCGATGCCTGGCAGCGCGATCACCACGCCCAGCAGTGCCGCGCCGTCCTCCAGCTGCACCGTGAAGGTACTCGAATCCTTGCTGTTGCGGAAGGCTTCAAAATAGCCCTGGCTGCCCTTGGTGGCCCGGAAAGCCCGGAAGCCCCTCCACCAGGAGATGCCCTCGAACACCAGCGAAGCCGCCAGCACCCCGTAGTTGATGAGGGGCCTTTCCATGGGGTGCGGGTGGCGCAGGTGGACGCCGCCTTCATGGAAGGAGGCCCCCGCGCCCAGCGCGAACACCAGCAAGGCGACGATGAAGCTCCAAAAATAGAGTTCGCGGCCATAGCCGAAGGGGCGGTCGGCGTCCGGGGCCTTGGCGGCGCGCTTCAATCCATGCAGCAGCAGTTCGTTGATGGTTTCCACCAGCGAGTGGATGCCCTCGCTGAGCATCGCCGAGCTGCCGGTCAGGGCCGCCGCCACGAACTTGGTGGCCGCGATGGCGAGGTTCCCAACCAGCGCCACGAGCACAACTTTGGTCGCTGAGGCAGGAGGGCGCATGGCGCGCACATCCGGAAATAGCGGGGGGATTTGATTCTCGCACTCATCGCTGCCCAGGCAGGATGACCGTTCCAAGCGCTTTCACTTCTTGCCGGTCCTTGCCCAACACCCTTGGGTTTGGGACGTCCAAGGAGTCGATTTAGGAAGCATGGTTGACCATCCCCGCAGGTGTGCCTCTCGAAAGGAATCGATGTTCAAAAGGGGGCAAGGAAGAATTTCCCCCTTGCCCCCTTTTGAATTCTTTCGAATTGAAATCACCGATCCCGGTGATCCTCCCGGTGATCCTCCCGCTCATGCTCGCGGACCTGGTCTTGGTGCTTATTGTGTCCCCAGCCATGTCCCCGACCGTGTTCCTCATGGCCCCGGCCATGCTCCCGGCGCCAGTTGCTGTAGTCCTCCCCTTCCTCCATCCGCTGGTGGGACCAATGGCCAGACTCATAGCGATACGCCCTGCCTTCCTGCCGGTACTGGGGCCTGATCCAGCGGGAATCCCGTTGGGCCGGCTCTTCCCAGCGCCCGGGAGCCCAGGCCCACTGGTCGCCCCGCCGGTCCCAATAGCCCGCGATCCACACGTGGTTCGGACCGGGCTGGGGCAGCTTTCGTTCCCCCCGCGGCCGAGGTGGAGCTTCTGGAGCGATATGGATGCGGACCGCCCCCAGATCAACCCCTAACCGCACTTGGGCGGAGGCGGGCGCACCGCCTAAGACGGCGAGCGCCACCATCATGACCGATATTGCCACCCTCTTTTGCATGGGGTCTCCTCAACCAGATACGAGAAGGAGCACAAGTCACATCATAATATAAGTATGTATTAATTAATTAGTTTACCAATTCAAGATAAGCCAATCCTGAAATTCAGGTAAGTCATAATGACGTCCTTTCTCCTACAATTCGACTACCTCTTTGGCCGATGTTCGGCCGGGATGCACCCGTTCCCGGCCTAGACCACCCTGGGGCTCAACCCCCATGAAAAGGGCCGCATTCGCGGCCCTTTTCATGGGGTGAGACAAACTATTTCCCGGCCAGTTCATCCGCCAGGGTCCCCGCGCCGTAGACCTTTTTCAGGGCCTCCTGAATGACCCGGGCGTCCACGCTCACGGCGCGGTTCACCTTCTCATCGTAGAAATAGCGGCCCGGCAGGCTCTCGATGTTGCCATCGAAGATGAGACCCACCAGCTCGCCCTTCTTGTCCACCACCGGTGAACCGGAATTGCCGCCGATGATGTCGAGGGCATGCACGAAGTCCAGGGGCGTGCTCATGTCCACGTCCTTCTGGTGCTCCACCCACTTGGGCGGCAGAGCCCAGGCGCCGCGCTCGGCGGTGGGTCCCCAGCCCCAGGCGCGGTCATAGAGGCCGGCCAAAGTCGTGAACGGCTGCATCAGGGTGCCATTGGCCCCGTAGCTGCGGACATCGCCATAGGTGAGGCGCAAAGTGAAGGTCGCATCGGGGTAACTCTCCTTACCATAGGTGGCGAAGCGGGCCCGGGCGATGCGGCCACCCTGCTCTTCCAGCACCGCGTTGACCTTCTCATCCTGATCCCGGCGCAGCTGGCGGCCAATCGGATCGAGCTTCTTCGCCAGTAGGACCATGGGGTCCGTGCTGGCGTCGATGGCCTTCTGGCCACCTTCCATCAGCATCTTGCGCGCTGCGGGATCACTCAGCGTGGAGCCTTCCACCGCGGCCTTGGCCACTGCTTCGGGGGACTTGCCGCCCAACATGGCCTTTACGAAAGGATGGTTGGCGCCCAGCTGCTCCTCGGCCTCCTTGAGGCCATCGGTGAATTGCGCGATCTCCAGTTCCTGAAAGTAGGGTCGCTTGACGCCCATCTGCATTTTCACGGCGGCCAGGCGGGCGTCCTTGAATTCCGGCAAGCGCTTGTCATCGGGCTTGGCGGCTTCCACGGGCATGCGCACGAGGGTCAGGGCAGAGCCCAACAGCGAGGAGCCCCGGGTGTTCACGTAGGTGAGGTCCTTGTACATGGCCTTCTGCACGGCTTCGGCGGCTTCGATCTTGGCCCAGGCTTCCTTGGCGTAGGCCAGGTCGGAGCTTGCGTCGACTTTGGCGCGCAGCTCCTTCTCGGCCTTCTCGATGCGGACCATGGCTTCCTTGTCCTTGAGCCCCGACCAGTAGCCGATGATGGCCTTCTGGGAGTTCTGGAGGCCGAAGATCTGCGTGTTCACCTGCCGGGCATTCTCAGGACCCTTGGCGGCGTACTCTTCCAGGACCTTGATGCGGCGGGCGAGGCCCTTAAGCTGGGTGGGGGAGGAGGTGTCCCGGGCGAACAGCATCTGGGCGTGGGTCTGCAGCCGCGCGGTGGAGCCGGGGTGGCCCGCCACGAAGGTCAGGTCGCCGGCCTTGAGTCCACCGCTGGTCCACTGGAGGTGGGCGGGCGGCGTGTAGGGCTTGCCGTTCTCGTAGACCCGGAAGATGGAGAAATCGATGTCATGGCGGGGGAAGGTGAAGTTGTCGGGATCGCCGCCGAAGAAGGCGATCTGCTCTTCCGGCGCGAAGACCAGGCGCACATCGTCGTGCTTCTTGAAGCTGTAGACCCAGTACTCACCGCCCTGGTAGAGGTTCACCTGCTCGCAGTGGAGGCCGGTCTTCTTCTGCAGCTCGTCCACGATGCGGCCATGTTCGGCATCGCGGTCCTTGAGGGCCTCCTTGTCCGTGGCGCCCTTCTTGACGGAGGCATTGACGCGGTCGGTGACGTTGAGCAGGTCCGTGAGGGTGTAGAGGATCAGGCCCGGCACCTTGACTTCCTGTTCGCGGGTGGCGGCGTAGAAGCCGTTCTTCACGAAATCGTGGTCCTTGTCCGAGACCTGCTGGATGGAGCCGCGACCCACATGGTGGTTGGTGAGCACCAGGCCGTCCTTGCTCACGAAAGAGCCCGTGCCGCCGGGGAAGCGCACCACGGAGAGGCGCAGATGGTCGAGCCACTTCTGATCCGGCGCGAAGCCATATTTGGCGAGCATCTTTTTGGCCGGCACGTTGTCGAAGGTCCACATCCCTTCATCGGCCCGCAGGCTGGAACCTGCCAGGGCGATGGCAAGGAAAGGGAGGGCGAGGGAGCGTAATCCAGGTTTCATGGTGATCTCCGGTTAGTGCATCGAAATACGAGGCCGAATCAGCAAGATTAGCCCAGACACCCCGGAATCCCAAACCCCTGGCTGCCGCAGGCCCGGTGATGCGGGTCACGATTCCGGCCTAGGCATCACTAAATGAATCAATATTGAGACTCAATACAAGGTGATTCATGCATCCCATCCAACTCACCCTCCTTTGTTTGGCCGCCCTGCTCGCGGTACCCCTCGGGGCCCAGGGGGCGCCCCAGGAAAAGCCGGTGGGCATCCAGGACAATTCCTTTCTGGTGGAGGAGGCCTACAACCAGGAAGCCGGCGTCGTCCAGCACATCAACACCTTCTCCCGCAGCCGGCAGTCCGGCGATTGGAGCTACACCTTCACTCAGGAATGGCCCGTGGGCGGCCAGGCCCATCAATTCAGCTACACGCTGCCCTGGCAGCGCGTCCATGCGTCCCTGGATGGCCGCAACGGCGCCGGCGACGTGGCCCTGAACTACCGTTACCAGTGGGTGGGCGATGGGAACGCCCAGGTGGCGGTCTCGCCCCGTTTCACGCTGCTGCTGCCCGTGGGCCGGGATGACCAGGGACGCGGCACGGGGGCGCTGAGTTACCAGGTGAATCTGCCGGTCAGCGTGCTGCTGGGCGCCCAGGTGGTCTCGCACACCAACCTGGGCCTCACGCTCACGCCCCATGCGAAGAATGTGGTGGGGGACAAGGCCAACCTCAGCACCACCAACCTTGGCCAGAGTTTCATCTGGTTGGCGCGGCCGGATTTCAACGTGATGCTGGAACTGGCCTACACCCATGGGCAGGCGGTGGCGGGGCCGAACCTCACGGAACCCGCCCGGAGTCTTTTCGTGAGCCCCGGCCTCCGCTGGGCCTACAACTTCCCCAGCGGCCTTCAAATCGTGCCGGGCATCGCCTTTCCCATCGGCGTCGGCTCCAGCAAGGGCGAGCGCGCCATCTTCTTCTATCTGAGCTTCGAACACTCGCTCAGAAAAGCGAGGAAATAGCCGGGGGCCCGGGTCAGGCGCGTTCAGCTAATACCGGAATTTCAGGTGCAGCGCAAGGGTGCGCGGTGGGATCACGTGGGTCCCGCCGAAAACGGAAAGGAAGTTGTACAGCCCCTTTGTATCGAAGGCGTTGAGCAAGTCCACGCCGGCTTGCAGACCGCGCTTGTCGCCGAATTTGAAGGTCTCTCCAAAGCTGAAGTCCCAGGTGGTGCGGGGCTTCACGCGCCAGACTCCGTCGCCGCCGTCGAAGCGCACGAAGGGGATGCCGAACTCCAGATCCCGGTTGCCGACGGCTTCGCTGGGGTCCTTCGCCACCAGCCCGGAATCGTAGCGGGCGAGGGTTTGCACATACCATTCGCTGCGTTCGAAACGCAGGCCCATCTGGGCGGCCAGTTTCTGGTCGTGGTCGATCAAGAAGCGCACGCCGGGGGCTTCTGGCGTATCCAGCAGCAGGCCGCCCACGGTGGGCGTGACAAAGATCGCCCGAGTCTTGCCTACGCTCAAGTAGGCGGAAAAGCCCTTCACTGGCACCAGATCAAAACGCAGATTCGCCCCGCGGAAAATGCCATGGGCGGCGGCGATAGGGAACTGGATGCCCGTATTGAAGAACTGCTCATTGTCGGCGGAGTTGTCGGATTGCTTCTCCCAGTATTCCAGGCTCAGGCGGCCCACCTGGCCAACCTGTTGCTCCACGCCATAAGTGAAACTGTTCTGCAATTCAGGTTGCAAAGGCACTGCGGGAGTCCCCGCCAGGACGCCCAGATCCCGCGCCTGCTGGCTCAAGGAAAGCGCCAGGTTTTCGTTTTCCGGCGTGATCATCAGCCGATCATAGGAGGCGCGGAACACCGTGCCGGTGGCCTCCACGCGATAGGAGAGTCCGAGGCGGGGCTGCAACTCCGTCTGTGAAAACTTCCGCTGGGAGTAGCGGTCCAACCTCAGGCCCGCCGACACGAACCAGTGGCCGCTGTGCCATTCGCTTTGAATGTAGGCCGAGGAAAAGGTGGGGGTGACCTGGTCATCGAATGTGAAAATGTGCCCCCCGCCCGCGGCGGTGAAGGGGCGCAAAGGGTCACCGGGATCGGTCACCTGGTCTGGATCGGTGATGGCGAAACGGAACTTTTCGTGGATGGGGTATGTGATGTGGCTGAGGCCAGCCTTCAGAGTGGTGGCGCCCAGCTTCTGGGTGTAGGCCACCTGGGCGCCCAGATTGTCCAGTCTGCGGCGCTGCTGGATCCAGACGGGGAAGTCGGCACCCCCGGCACTGAAGCCTTCAGTCAGCTCGCTTGTGGGGCGCAGTTCGGAAGTCGCATGGCGCGAAAAAACGGTGGTTTCCAGGCTGCGGTTGTCATCGATGAGATGGGCCCAGGTCAGGCTAAGGTTCACGTCGCTGGCCGCGGACCGCTGGTCCTGGCCCCGCAGTTGCTGGCTCGGAAGGTTCACCACGTCGCGGTTCGAACTGCCGCCGCTCAGGGAAAACCGCAGGGTGTCCCGGCTTGAGAGCAGCCAATCGAACCGCGTGAACACCCGTTTGGACGAACCTTGGTTATGCAGATTCTCGAAGCTCACCGGATCCAGGAACCGGTCCGATCTCGAGGCTGAACCGGTGGCGAAGTAGCCGAAGGAATCGGTTCCGCCCTTGAAGCTGGCGCTGGTCTCCAGGGCGGAATACGGCGATGCCCCGAGGGTGATATCGCCGGCCAGTCCCGGTTGCCCCAGCCCGGTCTTGGTGGTCATGTTCACCACTGCGGCGGGCTTGCCGCCGTACTCCGCGGAAATGCCGCCGGTGACGACTTCCAGGCTCTCGACATTGGAGGCGTCCAGGCCATTCGAAGACGAGGCCCCCACCTGGTCGCTGACCGGAACACCATCGATGACATAGGTCACCTGGCCATGGCTGCCCTTGAAATGAAACCGCCCATTTTCGTCGGCCACGAAACCCGGTGTGGCCAGCAGAACGCTCTCCATGGCCCGGCTCTGGGACGCGGTGGGAATCTTGTCTATGAGGCTCTGGTCCATATCGAGGTGGGAGGCCGCGTGGTCTTCCACCAGGGAGGCCTTGTCCTCGACCACCACGGTGATCTGGCCCTCCAGCAGCACCAATTCCACGGTCTGGGGCAGGGTGGTATGGACCTCCAGGTTCCGGTGCTGGGGCACCATGCCCGGCGCCCGGGTTTCCAGGTGGTATTGGTTGAAAGGAAGGTTGTAGAAGGTAAAGCGCCCATCGGCATCGGTTTTCACGGCCTGCCGGTAGCCACTGACCTTATTTTCGACGCGCACCTGGACGCCCTTGAGGGGCTGGCCCTTCTCGTCCTTGACCGTGCCGGCCAAGCTCCCGCTCGAGGCCGCGACCGGAGCGACAGGCTCCGCCGCCACCCCGATTGAAGGCACCACAAGCAGGCAAGCCATTCGGGAGAGGAGCTTCAAGGGGGCTGCACAACGAAGAATCTGCATAAATAGAATTGAATTCCATTTATAGCATCCTGTCAAGAGGTAGTTTGCCGAAGCCTGGCCTACCCACTAAACGAGCATCGAATTGATCCGAAGCCCAATTGCCCTTCAAGGGAGGCCTTTGATATGAACCGAAAAAAAATCATTTTCGTGGGTGGCGGCATCGCCTTGGTGGCGCTGGTGAGCATCGGCGCCCTGACCCGTAAGGAGAAAGGGCTGGGGGTCCAGGTGGCCACCGTGGGCCGTGAAAACCTGCAAGCCAAGGTGAGCGCCAACGGCAAGGTGCAGGCCGTGAAGAAGGTGGACATCTCCGCCAACGTCATGGGCCGCGTCACCCGGCTGGGCGTAAAGGAAGGCGACGCGGTGAAGGCCGGCCAGTTCCTGCTGGAGATCGATCCCAGCCGTTCCCAGGCCAACACCCAAGGCCTGCAGGCCGGCGTCGAGGCTGCGGAGGGCGACCTAGCCTCCAACCAGGCCCGTTACACCCAATCCAAATCCGATTTCACCCGGGCCGAGGCGAACCGCAAGGCGGGCATCATCTCCGTGGCGGATTTCGAGCAGGCCCGCACCACCCTGTCCACCACCCAATCCGCTGTCCAGGCCTCCCAGCGCCGGGTGGACCAGGCCAAAGCCGGCGTGCGCGAGGCGAAAGTGAGCCTTAACTACGCCACCATCAACAGCCCCATGGACGGCGTGGTCACCGCCCGCCGCATCGAAGTGGGCGAGACCGCCGTCATGGGCGTGCAGAACAGCGCCGGCACGGTGCTCATCACCATTTCCGACATGAGCAAAGTGGAAGCGGAAATGGAAGTGGATGAAGCCTCCATCCCCAACGTGAAACTGGGCCAGACCGCCTCGGTGCATATTGATGCCTATCCCGGGCAGTCCTTCCAGGGTGAAGTGACCGAAGTGGGGGGCAGCCCCATTCTTTCCGTAAGCCAGAATGAGGCCATCAAGTTCAAGGTGAAGGTCTGGATCAAGAATCCGCCCCTCACCATCAAGCCGGGCCTCAGCGCCCAGGCGGATATCTACACCGGTTCCCGGGACAATGCCGTGGCGGTGCCCTTCCAGGCGCTAGTCATGCGCGACATCAAGTTGAAGCCAGGGCAAAAGGCCGCGTCGGGCGCCACGAAGGAAGAGGAAGGCGTCTTCACCATCGACCACGGCAAGGCGAAATTCGTGGCGGTGAAGACCGGCCTGATGGGCGACCTGAACGTGGAAGTGACCACTGGACTGAAGGGCGGCGAGACCCTGGTGAAGGGCCCCAACCGGGTGCTGCGCGACCTCAAGAATGACGACGAGGTCCACGAGGACAAGTCCAAGAAGTCCGACGACACCAAGAAGAAGGACTGAGGCGGCAGCCGTGAATCCCCGCGAACTCCTCAGGGTGGCCCTGCGGGCCATCCGCGCCCACAAGCTGCGCAGCTTCCTCACGTTGCTGGGCATCATCATCGGCGTCAGCACCATCGTGGGCGTCGTGGGGATCATCGCGGGCCTGAACACCTACGTGAAGGACAAAGTCATCGTCCTGTCGCCGGATGTCTACGTGGTGACTAAATTCGGCATCATCCGCAGCCGGGAAGAATTCATCCAGGCCATCAAGCGCCCACCCATCACCTGGCAGGAATATGAGCGCATCAGCGGCGGAGCCCTCCACCACGCCGCCGAGGTGAGCGCCGCTTCCAGCAACTCCATGGCCGTGAACCGGGGCGCCAAGCGCCTGCCCGATATCCGCGTGGTGGGGACGACGCCCAATTTCGGCCGCCTCTTCAATCTAGAGTTTGAAGGCGGCAGCTTTTTCACTGAAGCCGAGAACACCGCCGCCAAGAATGTGGCCATCATTGGCGCCGACACCCGCGACGAACTGTTTCCGGGCGTGGATCCCATGGGCCACACGATCCTGATCAAGGGCCTGCCCTTCCAGGTGATCGGCACCATGCCACGGCAGGGGCGCAGCATCGGCTTCAACCAGGATGGCCGGGTCTACATCCCCATCCAGGTGTTCCGCAAGAACTACATGAAACCCACCGACAGCCTGGAGATGCATATCAAGGCCGCAGGCGGCGTGGCGGGCATCGACGCCTCGGTGGACGAGCTGCGGGCCATCTTCCGCGCCATGCGCCACACCAGCTATAACGGGACGGATCCCTTCGGCATCGTCACCCAGGAATCCTTGCAGGAACTTTGGAAGGCCATCAGCCGCGTGGCGTTCATCCTGCTGATGCTTGTCAGCAGCGTGTCCCTGGGCGTCGGCGGCATCGTCATCATGAACATCATGCTCGTGAGCGTGGTGGAGCGCACCCAGGAAATCGGTGTGAGGCTGGCCCTGGGCGCCAAGAAGCGCGATATCCGCCGCCAGTTCCTGCTGGAGGCCACGTTGCTATCGGCCTTCGGCGGCGTCATCGGCGTGCTCTTCGGCGCCGGGGGGGCCATGCTCGTGAAACTGGCCACGGGGTTCCCGGCAGAGATCACGCTGGGCATCGTCCTCATGGGTGTGACGCTCTCGACCCTGGTGGGCGTCGTGGCCGGCTCCCTGCCCGCCTACCGCGCCTCCAACCTGCCTGTCATCGACGCGCTGCGGGCGGAGTGACCATGGCTTCCCGGATCAAACCCAAAAACCTGCGCTCCATCGGCCCGGAAATCATCAGATTCGCGTTCCGGTCCATGGTCTCGCAGAAGTTGCGCAGCTTCCTGACCCTGCTGGGCATCGTGGCCGGCGTGGCCACGGTCATCGCCATGGTGAGCTTCGTGGTGGGCTTCAACAACGCCGTGACTGAAAGCTTCTCCTCCTTCGGCACCACCCTGGTGCAATTCCAGAAATTCGAGCCGCGCTTTGGCGGTGGCGGGCCGGTGCCCGAGGAGCAGCGCAGACGGCGGGACCTCACCATCGAGGATGCTGAAGCCCTCAAACGATTGGGTACGCTGGCCATGGCGGTAAGCCAGGAGCGCTACCTGTTCGGTCCGGGCTTCGCCTCCGTCACCGTGAAGAACGCCGCGGGCCAGGAGGCCAACGGGCCCACCCTGGTCGGCACCAACCCTGACTACGCACCCGCCAACAATTCCTTCATCCAGGATGGCCGCTTCCTGGCGGATGCCGACCTGATCCACGCCAGCCGCACCTGCGTACTGGGCCCCGAGACGGCCGAGGCCCTGTTCCAGAAGAAGGACCCCATCAACCGCGAGGTCTTCATCAACGGGGTACCCTTCCACGTGGTGGGTCTGCTGGAGAAGAAGGGCAGCCTCTTCGGCGGGGACGCGGACAATATCCTGCTGATGCCCATCACCACCTTCGACGCCATGTGGCCCCAGGTGAAGAACGGCCACGGCGACAACATCCACATCGCCACAGTGCCCAAGGATCCGGCGAAGATGCAGGAGATGACCGACCAGGAAGTTGCCATCCTGCGCGCCCGGCGGGGCCTGAAGGCCTCCGAGCCCAATGATTTCGCCATCTTCACTTCCGAGGGGCAGTTGCAGAGCTTCAACCAGATCACCTCCGGCATCGCCGGCGCCATGATCCTCATCGCCAGCATCGCCCTGCTGGTGGGGGGCGTTGGCGTCATGAACATCATGTTGGTGACCGTCACCGAGCGCACCCGTGAGATTGGCGTGCGCAAAGCCCTGGGCGCCACCCGCCGCGATATCGCCATGCAATTCCTCGTGGAAGCCGTGAGCCTGACGGGCGTGGGTGGCGCCATCGGCATCGCCGTGGGCCTGGGCCTGCCCATGCTGGTGAAGGCCATCTTCGACTTCCCCGCCGCTGCGCCGCTGTGGAGCGTCGTCCTGGGCTTCAGTGTGAGCACCGCCGTGGGCCTCATCTTCGGCCTCTGGCCGGCCCTGAAGGCCGCCAAGCAGGATCCCATCGAGGCTCTTCGCTACGAGTAGCTCAGTACCTCGGATCCCGCGGCTCCACCGACCACCCCCGGATCGCGCAGTCCACTGGACTGCACTTCCACTCGCCCTTGGCTCGCGGACGGGGGCCCGTCCCATCGAGGCTCTTCGCTACGAGTAGCGACGGGTTCGTTCGGAGGCCTTAGACTGGGGTCTCTCCGGAGTTCCCATGCCCGTGCTCGCCCGCGTCAAGACCTCCGCCCGCCGGGTCCAGGACGCACTGGCCCATCATCGGGAGCGGCACCGCCCCTCGGAATTCCAGTTCGCGCTCTTCGACAGCGTGGCCATGCTGCGGTCCGACCACTGGGATGGGCTCACTGCCAGGGCATCGGTGTACCTTGGCCGGAAGTACCTGGCGGTGCTCGAGGCCAACGCACCCGGGAACCTGCGCATGCACTACGCGGTGATCTACCGGGAAGGACAGCCCATCGCGGCCCTGGTCGCCCAGGCCGTGGAGGTGCGGGGCGACGCGGTGCCCCGGCCCGATATCAGGCAGGCCGCCAGGGTCTCCCTCGCCAGGGTGAAGCAGCGCATCCTCGTATGCGGCAACCTCCTCTCATGGGGCTTTCATGGGGTGGCTTTCGCCCAGGACGCCGACCCCATCGCCGTCTGGCCTGCGGTGGCCGAAGCCCTCTACCGCATCCGTCGAGCCGATAAGCTGTTCGGCGAAACGGGCCTGGTCTTGATCAAGGATTTGGAGGACCCCACCCATGCGGAGTCGGACGCCCTCGCACGCTTCAGTTACCGGCCCCTGGATACGGAGCCGAACATGGTCTTCCAAGTGCATCCCGAATGGGCTTCTTTTGAGGACTACCTCAGGGATCTGCGCAGCGGCTACCGCAACTCCATCAAGAAGGTCATGAAGGATTTCGACCAGGGGGGCTTCACGCTGGAGAAGTTGGACCCTGCGGGCGTGGAAGCCCACCGGGACATCATCCATGGGCTTTATCACCAGGTCCACGATCAGCAGAAACTCCGACTCATTTCCCTTAATCCGGATTTCATCCCGGCCCTTGCCAAAGCGTTCGGCGAGGATTTCCGTACCCGCATCGCGCGCGATTCCGAGGGCAAAGTAGTGGGATTCATCACCACACTGCGGGACCAGCAAGGCGCCGTGGGTTATTACATCGGCTTTGACAAGGCCGCCGCTGCGGCGGGGTCGCCCATCTATCTGCGCCTGCTCCAATGCAGCATTCAGGACGCCATCGAAATGAAGGCCGGGTGGCTCTCCCTTGGCCGCACCGCCCTTCAGCCCAAAGCCCAGCTCGGCGCCCAACCGGTCGCCCTGCGCTGCTACGTGCGTCACAGGGTCCCCGCCCTGAACGCCCTCGTGCGGGGCTTCCTGAACTACATGCCCGAACCCGCCCAGGCCCCCGAGCGCAATCCATTCAAATAAAAACAGAACCGCGAATGGCGCGAATAAACGCGAATTCAAAAATAGGGGAAAGAATCATCTCCCAATAGATCTCCCGAGTGCGGATGCCAGGCGGATTGGCCACCTTGAGATTTTTTTTAGCGTGAATTCGCGCCATTCGCGGTTCCTCTTTTTTTTGTTGGATACTAGAACCCCATGAACAACGACGAATTCCGCAAGCTTGGCCACCAATTCATTGACTGGGTGGCGGATTACCGGGCCAACCTCCGGGATCTGCCCGTGATGAGCCCGGCTAAGCCGGGGGATATCCGGGGGAAATTCCCAAAGTCGCCCCCGCCCCAGGGTGGGGATCTGCGCGAGGTGTTCGCGGATCTGGATACCGCCGTCCTGCCGGGCATCACCCACTGGAACCATCCTGGTTTTTTCGCCTACTTCCCCAGCAACACCAGCTATGCCTCGATCCTGGCGGACCTCGTGGCTTCGGGTTTGGGCGCGCAGGGCATGAGCTGGCAGACCAGCCCCGCCGCCACGGAAGTCGAAGAAGTGGTCATGGATTGGCTGCGGCAGATGCTCGGCCTCAGCGAAGCCTTCACCGGCGTCATCCACGACACCGCCAGCACCGCCACGCTCTGCGCGCTCATCTGCGCCCGGGAGAAGGCCAGCAACTTCGGCCAAACCCGCAATGGACTCCAGGGCGGCGCATCGAAACTGGTGGTCTATGCCTCGGACCAGAGCCACAGCTCCATCGAAAAGGCCGCGCTGCTGGCGGGTTTCGGCAAAGCCAACCTGCGGCTCATCGAGACGGACAAGGACCACGCCCTGCGGGTGGAGCCCTTGCTCCTGGCCATCCAGGAGGACATCGCCATGGGCAAGCGGCCCTGCGCCCTGGTGGCTTGCATCGGCACCACCGCCACCACGGCCATCGACCCACTGAAACGCATGGCCGAACTGGCCGAAAAGTATCGCCTGTGGCTCCATGTGGATGCCGCCATGGCGGGCAGCGCCATGATCCTGCCGGAATGCCGTTGGCTGTGGGAGGGTGTGGAGGCTGCGGATTCCATCGTACTGAACCCCCACAAGTGGCTGGGCACGGGTTTCGATCTCTCTGCATATTATGCAAAGGACCCCCAGCACCTGATCCGGGTCATGGGCACCAACCCAAGCTACCTGCGCACCGCCCACGACGAAGAGGTGAAGAATTTCCGCGACTGGGGCGTCCCCCTGGGCCGCCGTTTTCGATCCCTCAAGCTCTGGTTCCTGCTGCTGGACCAAGGCGTGGAGGGCCTGCAGAACCGCCTGCGACGGGACCTCGCCAATGCGGGCTGGCTCAAAGACCAGGTGGACAAGGCAGGTGATTGGGAGCGCCTGGCGCCCGTGCCCCTCCAGACTCTCTGCATCCGCCACGTGCCCGATCGGTTCATGCCCCAGGCCCGGAAAGACGAAGCCCTGCTCCGTGCCCACAACCTCGCCATCGCCGAGACTGTCAACCGGAGTGGCCGCGCCTATCTCACGCCTTCAGTCCTCAAAGGGAAACAGATGATCCGGGTCAGCATCGGCGCCGAAGGCACCGAGCGGAAGGACGTGGAGGCGCTCTGGTCGCAGTTGCAGGACGTGGCTGAAAAAGTGTAGGGCGGCCCAGGAATGACCAGGCGTCTGGCCCGTGGGATCATCCAATGATGGATGCCCCTCTTTCGGTCAAACGCCTGCTGGAACAGATCAAGGCCCGTATCGAGGCGCCCTTTTCCGCAGTCTGCGTGGTGGGCGAGGTGTCCAACCTGCGGACTTCGGGGAAACACTGGTACTTCACCCTGAAGGAGGAGGGCGCGGCTCTGCAGTGCGCAGTCTGGGGCAGCGCCCAGCGCCTGCTGCAACACAGCCCGCAGAACGGCGACCGGGTGGTGGCCAAGGGTTCGCTGAACCTCTATGTGGCCGGGGGCTCCCTGACCTTGGCGGTGACTTCCTGTGAGAAGGCGGGCGTCGGCGACCTGCAGGCGCAGCTGCGGCAACTTGAGGCGGAGTTGCGGGCCGAAGGCTGGTTCGACCGGCCCAGGCGGCCCCTGCCCCGCTTTCCGCAGCGGCTGGGCGTGGTGGCGGCGCTGGGCGGCGCAGCGTTGAGGGACGTCCTCGAAGTATGTGCGAAGCGGGCGCCGGGCCTTGATCTGCTCCTAGCTCCGGCGGCGGCCCAAGGCGACCGCTGCGTACCTGAGAATCTCCTGGCCCTTCAAGAAATCCAGGACGCCCACTGGGGCTGCGACGCCATCCTGATGGTGCGCGGGGGTGGCAGCCTGGAGGATTTCTGGGCCTTCAACGACCCGCGGCTCGTGCGTGCCGTGGCGGAATGCCGGCTGCCCATCGTCACAGGCGTGGGCCATGAGATCGACACCACGCTGGTGGACCTGGCCGCTGATTTCCGTGCCGCCACGCCCAGCCACGCGGCTTTGCTGGCGACCCCGGACCTCGCCACCTTGCGGAGTGATTTGAAGGGCCGCACCCAAGCGTTGGTGCATAAAATACAGTGGCGATTGGGGGGTTTGGAAACCACCCTGAATCTCCTTATCGACAGCCGTGGCCTGGAGGCCCTGCCCCGGCGTCTGGACCGCTCCCACGAGCGGGTGGCGACGCTCCTCCACCGCCTGCAAACCACCCACGGAGCCATGGCGGCGCCAGGTCGTTTCTCGGACCTGCACCAACGGCTGCATCTGGCTCATCCCCAGCGACGGCTGGACGAGGTTTCCTATCGCCTGAGCATGCTGCGGCAGCGGCTGCTTCATCAAGCCAGGGCAGCGGCCGGAGAATTGGACCGCCCACGGCTGCAGGACTCCATACGGCGACTCGAGCCTGCCGTGACCAGGCTGTTGCGGCGCGCCCTTCAGCGAACCGAACTCCTGAATGCGAATCTCGCGGGGCTCGACCCGAAGGGCCCGCTCAAGCGTGGCTTCGCGCTGGTACTGGATGCGCAGGGCAGGCCCATGACCTCGGCCGCGTCGATTAAATCCGGCGAGGTAGCCCGGCTGCAATGGCTCGACGGTGAACGCACCGCACGCATGGATTGATACTGATTTGCATTCAAAAGATAAAGATTCACCACCATCTATCTTTACCCTGACCTAAGCGCCGCGGAACTTGGAGGCGCATTTTATTGTGCGCGGGGTTGTTCATTGAGGCTACGGCCGTCGCCTGGCGAACCTTAGGCAGGCCTCCGCTGTAGCTGGGTGTTTCAGTTCTGGTCGCTGTGGGGTTTG
>JANXPB010000194.1 GCA_025357545.1 Holophagaceae bacterium | reverse complement strand
TCGGGGCCCAGGAAGCGGCCCTGGTCGAGGAGGCCGCCGAGGATCTTTCCTACGCCTTGGACCGCTTCGAGGTGGAAGCCCAGCGCCGGAGCGCGGAATCGGGTCTGCTCGAAGCCCGCCAGTTCGCCCAGGCGACCCTCGACGGCCTGACGGCCCACCTTTGCGTGGTGGATGAGCGCGGGACCATCATCTCCGTCAACGCCTCCTGGTGCGAGTTCGCCGCGGCCAATGGCGGGGACTTGGCGAGTGTGGGTGCCGGTGCCAACTACCTGGAGGTCTGCGACCGGGTGATGGGCGCGGAAACCGAGCAGGCGCGCAGCTTTGCCGACGGCTTGCGGGCGGTGCTCTCGGGGGAGCGCCCCGGCTTCACCCTGGAATACCCCTGCCACTCCGCTGAGGAACAGCGCTGGTTCCTGGTGTGCGTCACCCGGTTGGCCGGAGCGGGGCCTGTGCACGTCGTGGTGGCCCACGAAAACATCTCGGACCGGAAGCAGGCCGAAATTTCCTTGCAAAGAGTGCAGCAGGCGGTGGACCAGAGCCCGCTGTCCATCGTGATGACCGACACCAAGGGGCGGATCCAGTACGCGAACCCCTATTTCACCCAGATAACGGGCTATTCCGTGGAGGAATCCCTGGGGCGCAATACGCGGTTCCTCCAATCGGGGGAAATGTCGCGCGAATTCTATTCGGAAATGTGGAAGGCCCTCGCAGTGGGGCAAGCCTGGGAGGGGGAGTTCCACAACAAAAAGAAGACCGGAGAGCTGTTCTGGGAGCAGGCGACCATTTCGCCCATCCGCTCCATGGAGGGCGTGATTACGGGCTACATGGCCGTGAAGGAAAACATCACCGAGCGCCGTCGCCTGAGGCGGGAAATCGAAGAGCGAGAAGCCACGTTGCGGGCCTTCTACGATGGCGCTCCACTCCTGATGGGGGTGGCGGAGCTGCGGCCCGGGGATGAGCTGGTGGCCATATCGGCGAACCGGGCCATGGCCCGGGCCTTCGGACTCTCAACGGAGGCCGCCGAAGGCGTGAACTCCCTGGAAGCAGGCATGGAACCCGAAGTCCACAAGGCGATCCTGGCGCATTTCCAGGAAGCGAAAGCCAGCGGCCGGCAGGTCCATTTCCTGATGGAGAGCCGGCGTTTCGGCCAGCCCGCCTGGCTCTCCGTTACCCTGGCGCCATTAGGGCCTTCGGAGCAGGGCCATCCCCGCTTCTGCTTCATTTCGGAAGACATTTCCGAGAGCATCCACGACCAGGTGGCCCTGCGGGAGAGCGAGGCGCAGCTGGAGGAAGCCCAGCACCTGGCCCACCTGGGCAGCTGGACCTGGGACCTGGCCACGGGACGCATGAATTGGTCTCAGGAATTGTGGCGGATCCTGGGACTGGAACCCGAGGCCGAGGCCCAGCCTTTCGAGAGATTCCTAGCGCACCTCGACCCCCAGGACCAGGAGCCGCTTGAGGCCATGTTCACGCGGGCCATGGCCGGCCAGGACACCCCCAGCCAAGATGCCAGGGTGCTGCTGAAGGACGGGCAGGTCCGCACCATCTCCATCGGGCTGGGGCCCCAGTCGGATCAGGAGGGGAGGCTTGTGGGCCTCACGGGCACCTGCCTCGACATCACCGCCCGCAAGCAAGCCGAAGAGGCCCTGCGGGAATCCGAGCGCACCTTCGCCGGGGTCTTCCATTGGAGTCCCGTCTCAGTGGCGCTTGCCCGGATGGACGACGGCACCATCGTGGATGTGAATGCCACCTTTCTGCGGGAGACCGGCTTCACCCGGGAGGAAGTGGTGGGGCGCACTTCGCAAGATCTGAACATCTACGTGCATCATTCGGAGCGGGACGCCCTGGCGGCTGAGGTTCGGGAACAGGGCTATGCCACCGGGAAGGAGATCTCCTTCCGCATTAAGTCCGGCGAGGTCCGAGTCGGGCTCATTTCCATGGGCCTCGTTTCGGTGGGCAGCCGCCCTTGCTTGCTATCCACCATCGTGGACATCACCGACCGCAAGCAGGCCGAGGAAGGCCTGCGGCTCAGCCATGACCGCATGGTGAAGTTGGCCAAGCAGGTGCCCGGAGCGATCTACCAGTACCGGGTGTTCCCCGATGGCCGCCACTGCATGCCCTTCTCCAGCGAGGGGATCCAGGAGATCTATGGCGTGGTGCCGGAACAGGTGGTGGACGACGCCACGCCCATCTTCAACTTTCTGCATCCCGACGATGTGGAGGGGGTCCGGCAGAAGCTGCGCGAATCCGCGGAAACCCTTCATCCCTGGCAGGGCGAGTTCCGGATGCTGCTGCCCGGGCGGGGCCTGGTGTGGCGCCAGGCCACCGCGCGGCCCGAGCGAATGGAGGATGGCGGCACCCTCTGGCATGGCATCACCCAAGACATCACCGAGCGCAAGCAGGTCGACGAGGTCCAGGCCTTCCTGGAAGAAGCCAGCACACGGGTGTCGGGGCAGGCCTTTTTCGAAGCCCTAGTGCAGTACCTGGCGGAAACCCTGGTGGTGGATTACGTCTGCATCGACCAGCTAGTGGACGAGGGGCGCACGGCCCGGACGGTGGCCATCTATTTTGATGGAGCCGTGCGGCCCAACTTCGACTACGCCCTGGAGGGCACGCCCTGTCGGCAGACGCTGGGGCAGCCCATGTGCCATTTCCCCAAGGGGGTGGCCGGCCTGTTCCCCCAGGACCTTGCGCTCCAGGAATTGGGCGCGGAGAGCTATGTGGGCTCTACCCTTTGGAACGCCCAGGGCGAACCTTTCGGCCTCATCGCGCTGATCGGCCGCAAGCCCCTGGCGGAAGTCCAGACCTCGGTGGCCCTGCTCAAACTGGTCGCCATCCGGGCCGCCAATGAACTGGAGCGGATGGAAGCCCACGAGGCCCTGCAGCGCAGCGAGGAATCCCTGCGTCGGCAAAATGAGATCTTCACGCTGGTGCAGCAGGCCACCAAGGATGGCATCTGGATCTGGGACTTGGAAACCCAAGTGGTGGAGCGCGCCCCCAACGTCTACGGCATGTTCGGCTACGGGCCCGACGACAGCCTAGCGACCGTCGAGTGGTGGGATGAGCACACTCACCCGGAGGACCGGGAGCGGGTTCGAAGCACCTCCGTCGACATCCTGGCTTCCGATCTACGGGTATGGTCCTGCGAGTATCGGTTCCGTCGGGCCGATGGCAGCTACGCCTCGGTGCTGGACCGGGGCTACGTGGTGCGGGATGCCAAGGGGAAGGCCGTGCGCATCATCGGCGCGGTGGCGGACCTGAGCGACCGCATCCGGGCCGAAGAGGCCCAGGCCGCCAACCAGGCCAAGTCGGAATTCCTGGCCACCATGACCCACGAGATCCGCACCCCCATGATCGGCATGCTGGGCATGGTGGAGGTGCTCTCCCACACCTCGCTGGATCCGGACCAGCGGATGGCCCTGGACACCATCGAATCCTCCTCCCGGACCCTGCTCGGCATCATCGGCG
Organism: Holophagaceae bacterium; assembly: GCA_025357545.1. GTDB lineage: Bacteria > Acidobacteriota > Holophagae > Holophagales > Holophagaceae > JANXPB01. Next base: position 12,324 of record JANXPB010000194.1, on the reverse strand, counting down.
ACATCCTGGACTTCTCCAAGATCGAGGCCGGGCGCCTGGAACTGGAACCCAGGGCCATCTCCTTCCGAAGCTTGGTCGAAGAGATCTTCTCGATCCACCTGAGCGTGGCCAGGAAGAAGGGGCTGGAGCTGACCTGCACCGTGGATCCCGGGCTCGGCGCGGCGCATTTCGCCGATCCGGTGAGGTGCCGGGAGATCCTGAATAACTTCCTGAGCAACGCCATGAAGTTCACCCGCAGCGGCTCCATCGCGCTCCGGGTGGAAGTGCTCGGTTCGACTGCCTCGGACCAGACCCTGGCCTTCCGCATGCAAGACACGGGAATCGGAGTGTCCAAGGCGAACCAGGAACGGCTCTTCCAGCCCTTCGTGCAAGCGGAATCGAGCACCGCCCGCCGCTTCGGGGGGACCGGGCTGGGCCTGTCCATCTGTCGCCGCCTCGCCCAGATGATGGGCGGCGACATCACCATGGAAAGCGAAGTGCGCGTGGGCACCACCATGTCCTTCGTGGCGGTGTTCCCGTGGGCGGGATCCGCTGAAGCCGCCCAGGAGTCCAGCGCGGAAAAGCGGGTGGACTGGGTGCCGGTGGCCCCGCCCAGCCGGGAGCTGGCGGAAGCCATGGGCTGCCTGATCCTGCTGGCGGAAGACCACCCCACCAACCGGGTGGTGCTGTCCCGTCAGCTGGCCTTGGCGGGCTATCAAGCCGACGTGGTGGAGGATGGGCTGACCGCCCTGGACACCCTGTCCCAGGCCCACTACGGACTGCTGCTCACGGACATCCAGATGCCCCACATGGACGGCTACCAGCTGGCGGCGGAGGTCCGCATGATCGAAGGGAAGACTGGGAAGGCGCGCATCCCTATCCTGGCCCTTACCGCCAACGCCCTGCATGGCGAGCTGGAACGCTGCCGGGCGGCGGGCATGGATGATTGCATCATCAAGCCCGTGAACATCCCCGACCTGGATGCGAAGCTGCGCCTTTGGCTCCCGAGCGCCCCCCGCCTCATGAAACACGCCGCACCCCTCGCGTCGCCGGAAGCGATTCCCACATCGTCGGAACCAGTCTCCAGCCCACCCCTGGACCTGTCCTTTCTCGAGAGCTATTCGCGGGGCGATCGGGCCGCGGCGCTTGAGATCCTGCGGGATTTCCGGGACACCTGCCGCCTAGATATCGCAGGCCTGCGGTCGGCGGTGGACCGCGGCGACCTAGCGGATATGGCGCGGTTGGCCCACCGCATCAAAGGTGCCAGCGCCATGGTGGGCGCCCGGCCCATGGCGGACGCGGCCGGAGCCCTGGAACTCTTTGCGCGCTCGGGGGGAGGCCCGCCAAAGTCCGAATCCCTGGCCGCCGTGGAAGCCGCTTTCACGCACCTGGACCGCTTCGCGAGCCGGGAGATCGATACGGCCTGAGCGCGGATTGCGGTCAACAGCGTGGTTCCTGGCTCGCATCCCTTTGTCAGGGCCGTGAAGTCCCGTAGCTTTCAAATTGGAGGTGATATTCATCATTTTGATGGATAGCATTCAACTGCAAGTTTCCATATTTAACTATAAGTTATTTATAATAATAGTTTTATGATATGGCCTGGAACATGCATATAAAATTTTATCTTGTAGGGCTGGATGTTTCCAAGACCCCCTCAATCCATAGGAGTAGCGATGAGTAATTACAGTGTTTTAAGCCACGGTTCCCTGGCGGTATTGTTGGCTTGCGGCTTCACCGCTTGCGAACCCAAGGCGAATGATGCGGCCGTCCAGGCCCAGGTGGCCGCCCAGCTCCAAGCCAAGGCTGCGGATGACCGCGTGGCCCTGCTGGAAAAGCAGGTTGCCGATATGAAGACCGGCAAGGGCAAGGGCAGTGCCACCGGCGACCAGGAGACCATCAACCAATTGTCCGCCGCGCACCTGCGCTCCCTGGACCGCCAGCTGACGGATGCCAGGCAGCGGGCGGCGGAGCGCCGTAAAGATGCCGCCACCCTGGCCGCCACCCCTTCCACCCAACAGCCGCGAGTCACCACCGTGGAAGTGCCCACCGGCACCCGGATCACCGTCAAGATGGGCGCCGAACTGGCCACCGACAAGGACCAGCCCGGGGATCCCTGGTCCGGAACCCTGGCTGAAGATGTGCTGGTGGGGAACACCGTGGCCTGGGCCGCGGGTACCACCGTCAGCGGCGTGGTCGCACAGAGCACTCCCGCAGGCCGCCTTTCCAGTGGCAAGGGCGGCTTGGGCATCCGCCTGACCACCGTCGGCCGCAATGGCGTGGATGCCGGGACCTACCTGGTGGTGGGCGATGCCCTTGGCAAGCGCGACGCCAAGTTCATTGCGGGCACCGCCGCCCTGGGCGCTTTGGTGGGTGTTCTCACCGACAAGAATCACCAGGGCGACCACGCCTTGGGCGGCGCCGCAGCGGGCGCTGCCGCCGGGACGGCCCTTGCTGCCGCCACCGCCGACACCGTGATCCGCATTCCTGTGGCCCACTTCGTCACCTTTTCCCTGACCGCCCCCGAGCAGGTGGCCATCAGGTAGGTCCAGTCTCGCCTCAGCGCCTCGGGAATCGGAGGCGCTGAGGCCAGGTTTTTGGTGGCTCAGCCCCGAAGCGGTTCGACATTTTTGACAGGACAACCTTGAGGCATCGGCCAACCACCGAGCCACGCCACTGAGCGCAACCATGGGTTAGGCCCGGGCCGTCCTCTGGTGATGGACAGGCACGCTCCGGCGCCCTGGGAGCGATCGGTGGCTAGGGCTTCCACGTCGGTTTCTGAGCAGCCAGCTCAAGCCTGGATTTCTCCCAAGGGAACCGGCACTTGGCCTTCCTCAGGTATCGCGCGCAAGGGCCCTGCACGGGCTCCACCGTGGGCTATGGCTGCTGATTTTGGCGCCGTCTTGGTGGCCATGCCCAGAGGCGCGTTGGCGAGCGACCTGCCAGGGGCCGTCCGCAGCTAGGGCCCACACCAGTGCCATTCTGCCGCCAGGAATTCCCGCCTGGATGCTTGGGTGCAGATGTGGCGCAAAGCGAGGGGCGCACGCCGGCTGGAGGCTCTAGGGAGCCCGGCCGCAGAACACCACGCACAGCTTCTGCCCTTCTTCCCTTCAGGAACCGTTCTGGGGTGGAACCCGGACCCGGGAACGGATTACCTTGGATGGCAGGAACCCCCGCCATGACCGCAGCTTCCCTACCCATGCCGCACTTGTCCTTCCGCGAGGCCGACGCTGCAGATGCGGCTCCCATTGCGGCCCTGGTGAACTCTGCGTACCGCGGTGATTCCAGCCGGGCAGGGTGGACGACGGAGGCGGACTTGCTGGCCGGGGCGCGGACGGATGCGGCGGAGGTGCTGCGGCTGCTGGCGGAGCCCGGCGCCATGATGCTGCTGTGCCTGCAAGGGGACGACCTCGTCGGCTCCGTGCACTTGAAAAAGACCGACGCCCGTTCAGCCTACCTGGGCCTCTTCGTGGTGCGGCCCACCTTGCAGGGCGGGGGCATCGGCAAGCAGTTCATCGCTGCCGCTGAACGTATTGCCACGGCCCGCTTCGGGATCAGGCGCATGTGGATGACCGTCATCACCGTGCGGTCTGAACTCATCGCCTACTACGAGCGCCGTGGCTACCGCCGCACCGGCCAGTTGCAACCCTTTCCCGGGGACGCCGGCGGCAGCGTGCCCACGGTGGCGAATCTGCAACTGGAAGTGCTGGAGAAGCACCTGGATGATTCTGAAACGCCAAATGATGTGGAAAGCGGGTGAAAGTGGCGACCGGAAGACTGAGGGATGAGGTTCGCTTAACTACTGGGCTTCCTGTAAATTCAACTCCTATGAACCTCGCCAGGGCCTCTCTCGTGTTTGCCTTGCTGGCAGGGTTGGGATGCAGCAATTCGGGGGCCAACACTTCAGCCACCACGCCGTCCGGTCCGCGCCCATTGGCGGTGATGGCGGTGCAGGATCTGGGCACGGTGGCCCATCCCCCTTCGGTGCTGGTGCGGGATGGGGGTGCCAGCGGCAAAGTGGGCGGGCGGGTGCTGTGGACCTTCGGCGACACCCTGTTCACACCCTCCGCGGTGGATGGGGCCACTTCCCGTTCGAACACCGCGGCCCTGGCAGACTTCGCGCAGCCCTTGGCCGCTGGCGAACCCGTGGATGCCCGCGGCGCTCCATCGCCCTTGCTCCCCTTCACTGCGGAGGAGCAGGCCTACAATGCCGCATCCGGGCGCCCCGACGAACGCTACGCGCTGTGGCCGGGCAGCGTGGTGGAGGACGGTGCGGGCGGCGGCCTCGTCTACTACCTCAAGCTGAAGGTGCATCCGGGTTTCCTGAATTACGAATTCCTCGGCACCGGCGTAGCGCGGGTGCCGGCTGGCAGCACCACGGCCACCCGCGAGCCGGGCCTGCTGTTCCCGACGCCGGGCCCCATCTTCGACAATGCCTTCGCGCTGGATGCCTTCATCTACGCCTACGGGGCACTCCCCGGCAGCACGGACCAATCGGTGGGGGTGGCGCGCGTGCCGCTGGACCAGGCGCGGGACCGGGCGGCCTACCGCTTCTGGGACGGCAGCGCGTGGGGCAGCGACCCCGCCCTGGCCCGCGCGGTGATGCGCAGTATTCCCGGGGCGCTCACCGTCTCGAAGAATGCCTGGCTCGGCCAGTATCTGGCGGTGCACAGCCTCCCCTTCTCCAACAAGGTCGTGCTGCGGGTGGCCGCCCATCCCGAAGGCCCCTGGAGCGATCCGGTGGAGGCCTTGACGGGGGCCAGCCCTGTCAATGGCACTGACTACGCCGGGCGGGAACATCCCGAGCTCGCGCAGGCCGGTGGTCAGAAGATCTACCTCACCTACTTCAACCCCACCGGCACTTTCCGCGGCGAACTCCGCATGGCGGAAGTCACGTTGAAGTGAAGTCGGTGGTGATTCGAGGTCCACTCCGAGGGCGCCCTTAGCGCCGGGAATAGTGAGAGGGGCCCCTGGAGGCAGCCCTCTTGAACCTCATCCCGCACCATCTCGTGCCTCACCCCTCCCGTTCCTTCCGGGGATCAAAGGCAATGCTCGACTTCTTGCAGGCCAGCATGAAGGTTTCGCGGTCGTGGCATTTCAGATAGGCCTCCATGGGCTCGATGGCTTTCTCCTTGATGAGCTTGACCAGTACATCGTTTTGAAGGGTCTGGCCATACTGGCGGCCGGTCTTCATGGCCGCGGGGATCTCTTGGATGTCGCCCTTGCGGATGAGGTCGCCGATGCGGGGGTTGTTGAAGATGGTCTCGATGGCGGCCACGCGCCCGCCGCCGGATTTCTTGAGCAGGGTCTGGCAGAGCACCGCCCTGAGGCTGCCCGCCAGCCGTGCCCGGATGGAGGGCTGGTGGTCCGGAGTGAAGGGCTCGATGAGACGGCTGATGGTGTCGAGGGCTGAGGTGGTGGAGAGCATCGCCAACACCAGCCGGCCAGACCCGGCGGCATCCAGGGTCAGCTCGATGGTCTCCGCGTCCCGCAGCTCCCCCACCACCAGGATGTCCGGCGCCTGGCGCAGCGCGGCGCAGATGGCCTGTTTCTGCCGGGCTGGATCACGGCCCACTTCGCGCTGCCGCACCAAAGCCTGCCCCTGCAGGAAGGGGAATTCGATGGCGTCCTCGACGGTGACGATGAAGTCGTGGCGGGTTTCGTGGGCCATGGCCACCAGGGCCGAGACCGTCGTGGTGCGGCCGCTGCCGCTGGGGCCGGCGATGACCACAAGGCCATGGTTCAGCTGCACCAGCCGCCGGATGGGGTTGCTCAGGCCCAGAGTGTCCGCGTCGGGGACGTCTTTGGGCATGATGCGCATGGCCAGGGCGGGGCCCCGGGCATCGTGGAAGATTGACACCCGCAGGCGGCAATGGCGCGTGGCATCGGTGTAGGCGAACTCGGTGTCCAGTCCGCGCTCGAAGGCCGCCCATTCGGGCTGGGGCGTGATGGTCTTCAACAGCTCGGTGAGATCCTTGGCCGCGATGGGCGCGAAGCCCTCCACTGAGCCCATGCGCCCGTGGTGGCGCAGCAGGGGCGCTTCCCCGGCATTGAGGTAGACATCCGAGCCACCCAGGTCCAGCATCCAGTTGATGAGGCTGTCGACACTCAGGACCTTGGCGGGCACAGGGCCTCTGGGCATCAGGAACTCCCCGCTGGCGGCCGTGTCCGGAGCGGGCATGGGGGAATCCGTGAGCACCCGGACACGGCCCACCAGGATGCGGGTGCCCACGGTGCTCCGCTGCAAGAGGAATTGGAAAGGTTCGGCCTCGTAGGTGTAGGGAAAGCGCACCTGCTCGCCCCTCAGGTAGTTGGTGCTGAGGTCCTCGGGGATGACCTCTTTCGCGAGGCCGTCCAGCACCGCGCCCACCAGTTCCTGGGAACTGAGTGTCATGCGGTGGCCGCCCGGCAGTTCCAGGGCGGGGTACTGGCCGGGATCCAAATGCAGGGTAGCCGCGCCCTTGGCGAGCATTTGGGCCAGGAACTTGTCCAGCTTGGCCATGGGGCCCCCAGGTTGGAGTCAGGTAATAACGGCTAAGCATAGGCCCTTGGCGGCACCCTGCCCAGTGGCCATGCCGGCCAGAGCCGATAGGCTGGAGGTTGTGGTCACGCTCGCGCCGCTTCTCCTCAGCACCCAGGCCACGGTCCTGCGCGGCCTGGGGCCCGCACGGGCGGCGGCGCTGCAGGAAGCGGGCATTGCCACCCTGCACGATCTGCTCATGCAATTGCCCTACCGCTACGTGGACCGGGGCGCCCTCGTGCCCATGGGTGCTCTGGAAATGCGCGGCTTCCAGCGCGCCCCAGAAGCTCGAGAACTGACCACGGTGCTGGGCCACGTGGTGGAAGTGCGCCAGAGCACCACGCATGTGCAGCGCATGGCGTTGACAGAGGTGCTGCTGGGCGATGGGACGGGCACCTTGAGGCTCGTCTTCTTCAATCAACCCTACCTGGGCCGAAGTCTGAAACCCGGTGACCGCCTCTTGGCCTTCGGGCCACTGGTCATGGGGCGGCACGGACTGGAGATGCGCGGCCCGCAGCTCGAAGGGATGGGCCGCGGTGCCGAAGGAACCGAATGGGTGCACCGTTTCCTGCCCCTCTACCGGAAGCTCGGGCCCCTCACGGGCCGGGTGCGCCAGAAGCTGGTGGAGGAGGCGCTGCAACGGGCCCATCCTCCTGAGGAATGGCTGCCCGTGGAGCTGTGCCGGCAGTTGCCGGACAGCCTCACGGCGTTGCGGCTGCTGCATCAGCCTCCGGATGAGAGCGACGCGAGGTTGCTGGAGACCCGCGACACGCTGGCCCACCATCGCCTGGCCACTGAGGAGCTCTTCGCTTTTGCCCTGGGGGTGGAACTGCGGCGGGCGGTGCGCCTGAAGCGGAAAGGGATGATCGTGCCGACCTCCGAGGCCCTGCGGGAGCGCCTCAAATCCTTTTTGCCCTTCCATCTCACCGAGGCCCAACGCCGCGCCTTCAAGGAAATCGTGGACGATCTAACCGGCGGCCGCGTCATGCATCGCCTGTTGCAGGGGGACGTGGGCAGTGGTAAGACCCTGGTGGCCTTCCTCGCCATGGCCATGGTGGCCGAGACCGGCGGACAGGGAGCGCTGTTGGTGCCCACCGAAGTGCTGGCCCGTCAGCACGCGCTCAATTTCGGCCGGCTGCTGGGGGAGGAGTCCCGCGCCATGCAGCTGCTCCTGGGGCCCATGAAGGCCGCGGAGAAGCGCGAGGCTGTGGCCCGCATCGCCAGTGGCGAGGCCCGCTACATCGTGGGCACCCACGCGCTGTTCCAGGAAGAAGTGCGCTTCCATGACCTGCGCCTGGTGGTGGTGGACGAGCAACACCGGTTCGGGGTGAAGCAGCGCGAAGCCTTGAAGCAAAAGGGGCTCGATCCGCATTGGCTCGTCATGAGCGCCACGCCCATCCCCCGCTCCCTGGCCCTGGCGCTCTTCGGGGACCTCGACCAATCCGTGCTGGACGAGCTGCCGCCGGGCCGCCAGCCCATCACCACGCGGCGGCTCGACGGCCACTCCGCGGAGCGCGCCTGGGACCTGGTGGAGAAGGAATTTCGCGCCGGCCGCCAAGCTTTCGTGGTGAGCCCCGCCATTGATCCCACGGACGAGGCCAAGGTGAAATTGCGGGACATCCAGGCCATGGAGCACCTTCTGCGCGCCCGCTTTCCGGGCCTTGACCTGGAAGTTGTCCATGGCCGTCTGCGGCCTGACGACATGGCTGCGCGCATGAGTCGCTTCGTGGCGGGCGAGGCGAAGCTGCTGCTGGCCACCACCGTCATCGAGGTGGGCGTGGATGTGCCCAATGCCACGGTGATGGTGGTGGACCACGCCGAGCGCTTCGGCCTCTCCCAGTTGCACCAGCTGCGGGGCCGCGTGGGCCGCGGCGCGCATCGCAGTTTTTTTGTCATGCTTTCCGATCAGGAATCCGAGCGGCTGCAGGCTCTGGTGGACACCCAGGACGGCTTCAGGATCGCCCAGAAGGACCTGGACATCCGAGGCCCCGGCGAGTTCTTTGGCACGCGGCAAGCCGGCCTTCCGCAATTTCAGGTGGCGGACCTTGTGCGGGACCGGGAGCGCCTGCAGGCCTGCCGGGCAGCCGCCGTACGAACGCTGGCATTGGGCCTCAGCGACGCTCAGCAAGACTGGCTGAGACGGGTACAGGCCCGGCTGAAATTGGCCGACGTGAGCTGATTCAATTCTCGCATCCCAGGGCCCTCGCTGGATGGGGCATCGAACCTGCCCTTCCGAGTTCTCTGCGCGGATTTGGATCTTCGCTGGCCAGCCTCTCTTCAGGCGAAGCAGGAGCTGCGGTCCACGGGGAAGCTGGAGGATTTTTAGGCATTCGCCGCGTCACAACCTCCAGGGTTGCTGGCATCTGAAACGCATTCCCCGGAGCATCCATGACCGACAAGACTCTGCCACCCTCAATCCAGGCTTATTTCGAAGCCATTTCCGACTTGAATTTCACGAAGGCTTCGGACTTATTTTCGGAGCCATGCCACCACGAGGATCCGGTCGGTGGGCCTGTGAATTATTCTCCTGCGGAAGTTAAAAAATTCCTCGATGGTCTTGGATCACTTTTCGTGGCGGCCCAGCTTTTTCCCCGTGAAATCCACGGCCAGGGCTCTGAGTGGGCCATCCCATTTCGTTGCGAGGGGAGGGGCCGCAATGGGACCGAAGTGGCCTTCGAGGGGGTGGATACCTTCCGCTTGGACTCCGAAGGCCACATCGTCGAACTCCGGGCCTATTGGGACCCCGCCCCGGCGCTTGGAAAGCTCATGGCCTAGTGCGCGCCGGCAAAAGAACGTTCATCGATCGGGGTGGGCGGAGCGCACTTCCAGGGGGCTTCGCCCCCGGCCAATGGCGCCCGCAAAGGTTGCGGATGGAGCATGAATTTCGGATGGGCATCACTAGACAGGCGGTCGCAGCATGACGCGAGCCACCGCCCTTCGATGCCTGATGCTGGTGTTCCTGGCGCTGCCGTTGGCCCTACCCTGGGTGCAGCGACACCACCTGGTGCTGTGGATGGCCACCTTGGCCCTGCGCAGCTATGGCCATTTCGTGGCGCTGGCGCTAGTGCTCTGGGGGGTTTTGGAATTGGCCCTGCGGCGGCCCCGCCCCTGGGGTCTGGCGGCGGTGGCCTGCACCTTGGCGGCGCTTTACCTACTGCCCGCCTTTTGGGCCATGAACCTCCCAGGCGGTGGTTTCTCATGGCCTAGGGCCTTCGGCTGGGGTGATCCAGCCCCTCTCTGCGATGTCCACACCTTGGTCTACGCGCAAACAGGCGACGTCGAATTGAAATTGGACCTCTATCGGCCGAAAGGCAGTGCCCCTGCGCCCTTCGTGGTGGTGGTCCACGGGGGTGGTTGGGACGGCGGCGACCGCGGCCAACTGCCGGAACTGAACCGCCACTTGGCGGCCCGGGGCATCGCTACGGCTTCGGTGGACTACCGACTGGCCCCCCGGTGGAAGTGGCCCACGCAACGGGAGGATCTGCGAGCGGCTATCGGCTTCCTCACCCGGAATGCCGGCTCCCTGGGCCTGGATGGAAATCGATGGGTGATCCTCGGCCGCAGCGCTGGTGGCCAGATCGCCGAGTGCGTGGCCTTCGACGAGCCGCCACCGGGACTGAGGGGATGCGTCTCCTTTTATGCGCCTTCGGACCTGGATTTCGCCTACCGCCTGGCGGATCCCCATGATTTGCTGGAATCCCGGCAACTGCTCATCAACTACCTGGGCGGCATGCCCGATGAAATTCCGGGGGTCTACAACGATGCCAGCGCCCTGCGCTTCGTCACCCAGGACTCAGCGCCGACTTTGCTTTTGCACGGCCCGGGAGACGCACTGGTGTGGCACCGGCACAGTGAGCGGTTACAGAAAAAATTACGGGAGAACGGCGTCCGTTGCGACTTCCTGAGCCTGCCCTTCGCCACCCATGGCTTCGATTACAGCCTCCGCTCACCGGAGGGCCAGGCTGGCACTGCCGCCGTGGATGCATTTTTGGACGAAGTTTTTGGCATTGCCAAGGACCGGCCCTCTCCTCCCTGAGCGCAGGGCTTTTCGTGGCACGAGCTGTTCGTACCAAGTTGCGTTCAAATGGGATTGGAACTGCGAATTGTGCGAATAAGAGACGCTAAAACATCCGTCAGGTGCCAGCTTTGCAGGTGAAATCCAGGTGGCCCGGTTGCGGCCTCACGCTACGCGCGATCTTGGCCGGACCGCCTGAATTTGCGGGCCTTCAGCCCGCAGGCGCTACGCGCCCCACGAAGCAAGTTCGAGCAGGGATCAAGGGCGGCGGAGCTTGGTGCTTTGCTTGGTGTCTTCGTGCCTGCTCGGTATCGGCTTTGCCGATACACGAGACATAAAGACTAGGTGGTGGTCAATCTTTCTCTTTTGAATGCAAATCAGTATGAAACCAGGCGCTTCGCGAAGCGGTTTGGGCCTTAATCAGGGAATGTGGACCTTGGTGTTCTTGGCGTCTTCTCGGTATCGCCAAGCCGATACGCGAGACGAAATTAAATCTGGTGGTGCAGCTATTTCTTTATGGAATGCGAAGACGTGTGAGGCAGGAGGTTCCAATCGCAAACGCCTTCGGTGCGCCGGGTGAGGCCCACAGAAGGCGCTTCTGCATGGGTCCAGGTCGCAATGCCCAGAGGCCACGAATCAGCTATTCAAACTTGAATTCCCCCACATCCACCAGGCGGCTGTCACCGGTGAGGCGCAGGATCACGGACTTGTTCTCCACCCGGCCGGTGGCGTAGCGGAGGTAGAGCTCCAGCACCACCGTCGTGGCACCGATCACGGTCTGCTGGCGGGTCCCGAAGTAGTTAGCGCGCACTTTATAAGTGCCCGGCATGGCCCGCTTCAGCATGAATTCCTCGGGGCCATAGCCGCCGGTCACGTCGGCGCTGATGCGGCCGCCCAGTTCCGTGCGCTGGTGCCCGTAGAAGCATTCCTCGCCCTGGGGGTCGATGACGTGCAGGTCCATGTCGCTGTTGTCCGTGTCCCAGTTCAGCACCACCCGCACATCCACCGGCAGGTTGCGGAGGAAACGGGGATCGATGGCTGTGGTGTCCACCTTCGCGTGGGCGGTGCCGACCAGCGCGTTCAGCTCGCCTAGGGCGATGAGGTTCACATCCCGGAAGCGGCCGTCCCAGGGCTTCTTCACCACGTTCCACAGCAGGTCCACGGCGCGCTGCTCCTGGCCGTCGGCGGCGCAGGCCAGGGCGAGGTCACGCGCGCTCTGAGGCTCCTCTTCCCGCATGCGAAGCACCTGCTCGAAGGCCCAGACCGAGAGGTGGTGCTGGCCCAGCTGCTTGAGCCGGTAGCCCAGGACCCGCAGCAGCGTCGCATCTTCGAGTTTCAGCTCGGCGATATTGGAGAGGATGCGCAGGGCCAGGTCCTTTTCGCCCTCCCGGTAGAAGAGATCCGCCACATCCAGGAAGAAGCCGGGGGTGGAGCCGTATTCGGGGCGCAGTTTCAGGTACAGCGCGTAGCGGCCAGCCTTCGGCGCCTGGTGCAGCGCTTTGAGGTAGGGCGTGTCAGGGTTCCAGGCTTTGAGGATGATGGAGCCGTGGGCTTCGCTTTCCTCTTCCTCGGCCTTCTTGTCTTTGGTGGCATCGGATTTGGCCCTGCGGCGCAGGTCGCTGGGTTGGGCGCCGATCGCGTCGGCTGACAAGCTCGCCGCTGCGGATGCCTGGACTTCGACTGTGGACTGGGCAGGGCGGGGCTCATCCCTGCGCCGCGACTCGGGGCGGGGTGAGGGGGGCGGGGGCGGTGTCGCAGGCGCCACGCCCGGGCTCAAGCTGGCAGCACCCTGGGCGGCTCGCCCAGCGGCCAT
>JANXPB010000058.1 GCA_025357545.1 Holophagaceae bacterium | reverse complement strand
TTGGTGAGATCCAGGAAGTAAGTGGTGGTGGTGGTCGGGGAAACGGTGATGACCGATCCATTCACCACGCTGCCAAAGGTGCGCAGGATGCCGGTGGTGCCCGCGCTGGTGATGGCCACGGTCAGGTTGGTGCTCTGACCGGCGGTGATGGTAGCCGTGCCCGCCAAGGAACCCGTGGCAGGCGGCACCGAAGTGACGGAGACGCCGGCCGTGGAGGTATTCGCGCCATTGGTGACGGTCAGGGTGTAGACCGTCGTGGCACCGGCGGGCGGAACCAGGCTGGCCGGGACGCCATTGGTGACGGGGCCGACGGTGGGGGCGATGGCGCCCGTGCCCGCATTGGGATTCCAGGAAGGCGTGAGCACGATGGTGCTGCCATCGGTCACCAGGGTGCGGTTGACCGTGAGGGCCGCCGTGCCCGGAGCCGGGGTAACGACCACTTGGCGAGTGGCGGTGACCACGCGGCCAGCGGGGTTCGTGACCGTCAACACATAGGACGTGGTGGCGGTGGGCGCCACGATGACATTGGCGCCATTGGCCACGGTGCCGAAACCCGTAAGGGTGCCGGTGCCGTTGGTGAGGCCCACGGTGAGCGTGGTGCTCTGGCCCGCGGAGATGGTAATCGAAGAGAAGGCGGAGGCATTCAACAGCGCCGTCGGGGCCGAGTAGATCAGCATGTTCGTGGCGGTGGTGGACACCACGCCCGTAGCCGAGGTCACGGTCAACAAGTAAGTGAGGGACGCCGGTGCTCCAAAAGGCCCTGGGACGGTGAAGAAGCCAAAGGTGGCTCCACTTCCGCCGGTGACGGTCTGAGGCAGGCCGGGCTGGAGGCCGTTGGGCTGGCTCACCACCGCCGATCCGGGGTTCGGCAGCGTGAAGACGGGGACGTAGGTGAAGGGATCCCCTGAGGTCGCCACGGTCTGGCTGAGCGTGAGGCTCTGGGCGAAGGGGCCCGCCAGGACGGTGACGAGACGGTTGATCGCAACAGCGCGACCCGCGGGGTTGGTGACCGTCAGGACGTAGCTGGTGGTGGCCGTCGGGGCGACGGTATAGGTCAGGCCACTGATAACGGAACCGATGGTGTTCACGTCGCCGGTGCCATTGGAGAAGGAGGGCTGCACGGTGACCGCCGACCCGCTGTTGATGGTGATGTTGCCGTTGACGCCGTTCATCAGCATGGAGGCGATGGCCGGGGCCGGGTAGACCGTCACATAGACCGTGAGGACCTGTGTGACGCCCGTGACGGCCTGGGTCACGGTCAAAGTGACCGGGAGGACCGTGGGAACACCCACGCCAGGGGCCGGGATATTGAAGACCGAGCCACTGGCGACCGCGCCCGAACCGAACCAGCCCGAAATGACGCCCGTGCCGCCACCGGGGATGGTGAAGGTCGGGGACACGACCACGATGTCACCACTGGTGACGACGGTGGGCGAAACGAACAGGTTCAGGCCGAAGGGGCCCTGCAGGACATTGGCCGTGCGGGACACGGTGATGACGGTGCCCGCGGCATTGGTGACCGACAGCACGTAGGTGGTGGTGGCATTGGCCACGGTGGTGTAGATCTGGGTGCTGACCACCGTGCCCACGCCCTGGTTGATGGCGCCGGTTCCACCCGTGAAGGAGGGGACCAGGGTGACGGTGGAGCCTGCGGCCACGGTGACGGGGCCGACGCCGCCGTTGATGGACAGGCCACCAAAGGCGCCGGTGAAGGCTGGCGCATCCACTGCGATCACCGTCGCGAACTTGGAAGCATCGGTGATGCCCGTGAAGGCACCGGTGCCGGTAACGGTCAGGGTGAAGGTGTAGGTTCCAGGCGTCGCGCCCACAGGTACGGACTGGGAAGCGCCGCTCGTGTAGGCGGCGGGGCCGTAGGTGAAGCCACCGGGTCCAACACCAGAAACACTACCGGTGCCATTGTTGAAGACCGCCGTGAGATCCGTGGGGGTCGATACGGTGACAGTAGTGGGGTTGGCCGACATGCTGGTGGCCAGCTGACCCGAAACAACAGTAATGGTGCGGACCTGCGTGGCCGTGGCACCCGCCGCATTGGTGACGGTCAGGGTGTAGGTGGTGGAGGCCGCAGGCGTCACGGCGTAGTTGGCGCCGGACACCACAGAACCCACGCTCGGAGAAACCACACCGACGCCGAAGGAGAAATTCGGCTGCAGGGTGGCCGTAGCCCCCTGGGCGATGGTCAGGTCCGCCGCCGCGCCATTGGCGAGGAGGCTGGTGGCTACGGGGGCGTCCACCACATTCACCACTACCGAAGCACTGACGGTGGTGGGTACCGAGTTGGAAACATCCAACTGGAAGGTATACGAACCAGCCGCGAGACCCGTGACTGGAACACCTACGCCACTGGTGGCGGCATAGGGTCCACCGCTACCGTTGATCTGGGCCGAACCGCCAGGCCCGCCGGTGCTGAAGATGCCGGTCAGGATGGAGGTGCCGGAACCCGCCGTGATGGTGGTCGGGCTGGCGGTGAAGCTGGTGATGCTGGGGGCCTGAACCACGGTGACCGTGGCGGTGGTGGTGGCGGAATCGCCCGCCGCGTTGAAGACGACCAAGGTGTAGATGGTGGTCGTGGTGGGGGATACGCCGTAGTTGCCGCCGTTGGTGACAGGTCCGACACCATTGTTGACCGTGGCGCTGACACCGCCGGTGTAGGCGACGCCCAGGAGGCTCGTGCCGCCAGCCGAGATGGAGGGCGGGACAGCCGTGAGGCCCAGGGCCGAGGGCAGAGGCACAGCCGTGACCGAAACGCCCGCTGTGGAGGTGTTGGGGCCATTGGTGACCGTCAACACATACGTGGTGGTGGCGTTGCTGGGCGGGGTGACCGTGACGGGCACACCGTTGGTGACCGCGCCGGGCGCAGGCGCGATGGCCCCCGTGGCGCTATTGGGTGTCCAACTCGGCGTAAGGAGAACCGATTGGCCGTTGGTGACAACTGTCTTGTTGGCAATGAGCGAAGGCGCACCCGCCGCGATGACAATCACGGAGAGGTTCGCCGTGGCGACCCGGCCTGCGCCGTTGGTGACCGTCAAGGCATAGTTGGTGCTGGTGGCGGGTGAGACCGTGATCACATCGCCGTTGAAGACGGAACCGATGCCGGAGAGCAGACCGGCGCCATTGGACAGGTTCACGGTGATGGAAGCCGTTGAGCCCGCCGCGATGGTGACGGTGGAAGAAAGAACCCCATTGATCCGGGCAACCGGCACCGGGTAGACCGTCACGTTCTTGATGAGGGTTTGGGTGGTACCGGTGCCGCCCTGGGTGGCCGTCAGGGAAGTCGCAAACGTGAGGGGCACGCCCACGCCAGGAGCGCCGAGGATCAAGCTGAAGGGAGATCCGACGCCGAAGGGCGCGTTGAAGACCGGATTGACAATGAGTGAACCGCCACCAGGAATCGTCGCCTGACCACCGAAGGTCACCGGATCACCGGAGGTAACAACACTGGGTGAGGCATCGAAACTCATGCCAAAGATGCCTTGAAGCACGGTGACGAGCTGGTTGGCTGTGGCCGTATCGCCGGCGGCATTGGTGACCGTCAGGGTGAAGGTCGTGGTGCTGGTGGGGGATACGGAGTAGGACTGGCCGGTGGAGACGGAGCCGACCGTGGACAGGACGCCCGCGCCGTTGGTAAAGGTCGGCACGAGAACTGTGCTCTGGCCCGAGGTGATGACGCCGGGGCCAGCCAGAGCCAGGGCTGCCGTGGGGGCTGCCACCACATTGATGGTGACCGCACGGGTGTAGACGGGGCCAACGGCCGGCGTGATGGTCAGGGTGTAGGTGTGCGATCCCACGGTGGTGGGCGTGGCCGGGTAGGACTGGCCGCTCACCGGAGTGAGGGAGGCCAAGCCACTGTTGGCATCACCCGCGAGGGTGACCGTGGCACCGCCAGGGGCCGAGAAGACGGCGATGACGTTGGTGATGCCCGTATTCACGGTGACCACACTGGGCGTCGCCGTGAGGCTGGTGGAATACTGTCCCGACAGGACCGTGACCGTGCGGTTGGCGGTAATGCTGGTGCCCGCCGCGTTGGTGACCTTGAGGTCATAGACCGTCGTGGCCGTAGGCGTGACCGTGTAGTTCTGGCCGGAGGTCACGGGGCTGAAGCCCGTGATGAAACCGGTGCCATTGGAGAAGTTGGGCTGCAGGGTGACGGTGCTGCCGACGTTGATGGTGAGGTCGGCGTTGACACCGTTGGCCAGGAAGCTAGCGATGAGCGGAGCGTTCACGACCGTGACCGTCACACCGGCAGTGGCCGTGGTGCCGGCGCCATTGTTGGCCGTCAGGGTGTAGGTGTAAGTGCCGGCCGCAGTGGGCAGCGGGTTGAAGGGCACACCGTTGGTCGGAGTCACCGGGAAGCCGGTGCCGCCAGCGGCCAGGCTGACCGTGACTTGAGCGGTGCCAGCGGCCGGGATGGTGAACTGCGGCAGCAGGGTGAAGGCCGGATCGCCCAGGGTGACGATGGGCGCGCTGGCCGAGAGGCTGACGTTGAGCGGACCCGACACCACGAAGATGCGGCGGGTGCGGGTAACGGAATCACCGGCAGCGTTGGTCACCGTCAGGGTGTAGGTGGTGGAGACAGTGGGAGTCACGATGTAGTTAGGACCAGCGGTGACCGGTCCAACGGTGGGCGCGATGGCGCCGGTACCGTTGATGAAATTCGCATCCAACTGGGCTGACTGGCCCAGAGTGATGGTCAGATCGGCGGGATTCATGGGACCACCGATGGGACCGGCGCGGAAGAAGTTGATGATGGGCGCCGGTACAACGGTGAGGTTGGCGGACTGGCTGACGGAATTGCCCGCAGCGTTCGTCACCTGGAGCGTGAAAATGTAGGTCTTGGCGGCGCCAGGATTGGCGGAGACCGGGATGGCCACGCCGCTGGTGATGCTGCCGGCCGGGATGACCGTGGTCGGAGTGCCGGTATCGGCGTTCCAGCCATTGCTGATGGTGATGGTGGTGTTGGCAGAGCCGAGGATGCCCACAGGGCTGAACACCGGCGTTGCGAAGGCGGTGCCTGCCGCCGTGATGGTGGCGGGGCTGATGATGAAGCTGCTGATGGTGGGGGGTGCCACGACCGCGATGGCGATCTGAGCCGAGGCGGTGGTGCCGAGCGGTCCGGTCACCGTGAAGGTGTAGACGGTATTGGCATTCACGGGGCCGACGATGACGGCCTTCGGATTCGGAGGCGTGGTCACGTCCACGATGATGCCGCCGGGATTCAAGACGCCGGACACCACCGAACCGCCCCAGCCCGCATCGAGGGAGATGGTGCCGCCGGTCTGGACATAGGCCGGTCCGCCGCCAGTCACCACGAGGGAGGCCGTCGGAGCCACTACGGGATTGAGGGTCACACTCTTGGTTCCTGTGACAGGAGCGCAAGGAGAGTTGGTGACCACGCAGGTGACGGTCATGGGCGTAGCGTTTCCGCCCGTGACGGTGATTGAGTTGGTGCCGAAGCCCGCGGTGATGATGGCGCCGTTATTCACGGACCAGGCGTACTGAGCTGTCGGGCCCTGAGGGGCGACGGTGTAGACCAGATTTGGTTGGCCCTGGAAGGCTACTGATGGGCCATTGATGACTGCGGTGGGAGGCTGGACCACGACAACAGTGGTGGTGGCCGTGGCCGAACCGTTGACGTTGGTCACCAGCAGGGTGTACGTAGTTGTCACAAGCGGATTGACGGGGATAGCCGTGCCGATGGGAACCGGGGTGATGGCGCCAGGATTGATGGTGCCGTCCGCCGGAATGGCGTTGTGGAACACAGCGTAGAGGTTGGTACCGCCACCGCCGGCGCAGATGGTCGGGGGCGAAGCCGTGAAGGAGTCGATGACCGGCGGCTGGATGACAGTGACGGTGGTGGTAGCCACAACCTGTCGGCCAGCGGGGTTGGTGACCGTAAGGGTATAGGCGGTGGTGAAGGCCGGGCTGACCGTATAGGCACCGCCGGAGGTCACATTGCCGATGCTGTAGATGCCCCCACCGGAAATAATGTTGGCGGCACCGCCCGTGAAGACCGGCAGCAGGTTGGAGCTGGCACCAAGACCGATGCTGGGAGCGCTGGCGGTGAAGCTGGTGATGACAGGGGCTTGATAGACCGTTACGACGACACTTTGGTTGCTGGTGACAACCGGGGTCGCGCCATTGGTGACGCCCAGGTTGAAAACCACTTTTTTGGGCGTCGCCAGGGGGCCGCCACCGAAGTTGACGAGGTAGGTCGTAGCGACGCCACTCACGGGAACCTGGGGCGAAGCGGGTGTGGTGGTACCACCATTGGCAACTGCATCATTGGCCAAGCTCGCGCTTCCGAGCGGGCCAGGGTTGTTGAAGACCGAGGTCACGAAGGTGGTATCGCCATCGGTGATCAAGAGCGGGTTAGCGGACACACTGCTGGCGAAGGGGCCATCCAGCACGGTGACGGTGCGCTGGACCGTACCCGCAACACCGGCGCTGTCACTGACGGTCAAGGTATAGGTGGTGGTGATCTGCGGCGCCACGGTGTAGCTGAAGCCGTTGACGACCGCGCCCACGCCGTTGTCGATGGTCCCATTGCCCAGACCCACTGGCGCCCAGGTGGGCAGCAGGTTGATGGTCTGACCCCTGGTGATGGTGTGGGCCGGAGGTCCAACCACATTGGTGCCCAGGGCAATGGCCGTGAGGGCAGGAGCGACGGTCAGGGTGGTATAGACGTCCTGGATGCCGCCCGCGCCATTGTCAAGGTGCAGCCGGAACTGGAAGACGCCGGCCGCAGCGAAGGGGCCTTTAACCACACCGAGACCACTGACCGGCGTGTAGGGGAAGCCGGGGGCGCCGCTGGGGGTAAGGTCCGTGACCGTGGCCGTGCCTGTGATAGGCAGGGGATTGAAGATGGCGAAGAAGGTGGTGCTCTGACCCACGCGGATGCTGGCGGGGGAGGCATAGAAGGCCGCCGCGAAGGGACCGTCCACCACCACCACCGTCACCGAGGAGGAGACGGAATACCCGGCGGCGTTGGTGACCGTCAGGGTGTAGGTGGTCGTGACAAGCGGGGAAACGGAATAGGTGCCGCCGGTGGCGACTGCGCCCACGCCTGGCGTGATAATGGCCGTGACACCCGTGGTCGGCGTGAAGGTGGGCAGGAGGCCCACACTATTGCCCTTGGTGATGATCGGGTTGGAGGCTGGTGTGCCATTGGTGGTCAAGGCCGCGGTCGGCAGCGGAAGCACGTGGACGACCACGCCCTGGGTGGTGGTGACCGGAGGCACGGCGCCATTGGAAACCGTGAGCGTGAAGACCGTGTCCACGTTCAGGTTGTTGACGCCGACCGGAACGCCCGTCAGCGGGGTAGTGAGGGCTGCGGGAACCGGGACCACCACATTGGAGATGGCTTCCTTGGCCGTCACACTCGCCGTGCCGAAGGTCCCCACCGTGAAGTAGGGCGTAATGAAGGTGGTCTGGCTGGAGCCGACGCCCAGGTTGGTGACGTAGATCGGATTGGCGGTGATGGCGCTGGCATTGGGACCTGTCAGGACAACGATGGTCGCGTTGGCCAGGGCCGTGGACCCGGCGGAGTTGGTGACCGTCAGGGTGTAGGTGGTGGACTGGGTGGGGTTCACCGCCGTGGGCGCCAGGAGGCCGCTCAGGAAGTTGCCGATGCCGTGATCCACCTGGCCGGTGCCGTTGATGAAGGAGCCGTGCAGGTAGGCGGTATCACCGATGGTGATGGGCACGCTCAAGGTCGCGCCTGCGGCGGTGCACTGTTCAAAAACCGTGATCACGGGAGCCGGAATGACCGTCACAGTGATGGACGCATTCGCCGTCACGCCGAGGAGGTTCTTGATCACCAGGGTGTAGGTGGTGGTGACGGGCGGGGTCACCGAATTGGCAGTACCGGACTGGACCCCCGTGAAGAGCGTGGTGGGGACCTGGTCGCGGATGATGGCATCCGTGGCCAAGGGCCCCGCTCCGGTGAAGGTGCCGATGAGATTGGAGGCTTGGCCGGCGGTGATGGTCGCGGGATTGGCGATGAACGAGGTGATGCGGGGGTTTGGAATGATGGTGACGGTGAGCGAACTGGTGCAGACCGCACCGGCCGCGTTGGTGACCGTCAGGGTATAGGTGGTGTTGACCACCGGGTTGACTGGATAGGGGGTGCCGCTCAGCACATTGCCGACGCCGTTGATGACGCCGGAGCCGGTGGGGAAGGTGGGCACCAGGTTGCCGGAGCCGCCTTCAGGAATGTTGAGGCCGATACCGGGAGGATTCGCATTGAAGACCAGGGAGCAGAGCGGCGCGGTTACGATGGTGACTGTTGCGCTCAGGCTGCTGGAACCGCCGGCCCCGTTGACCACGGTCAGGGTATAGGTCGTGGTGACGATGGGGCAGACTGTCACCGGGACGCCGCTGGTCACCTGACCCACGCCCTGGTTGACGTTGCCGCTGCCTCCACTAAATACGGCCAGTAGGTTGCTGCAGCCGCCCAAGGTGATGACGGGTGGATTGGCCGTGAAACTATTGGCTCCCGCGGGCGGGAGGACAATGACAGTCAGGGTCTTGAAGACACTGAATCCGGCCGCGTTCGTGACCGTGAGCGTATAGGTGGTGGTGGTGCTGGGCGAAACCTGAATGGCTGAGCCACTGGCGATGACGCCTATGTTCGGCGTGACCACACCCGTTCCGCCGGTGTAGACCGCATTAATGGTGGTAGTGGCGCCCGCGGTGATGGTGGTAGGGCTGTTGCCGAAGGTGATGATGACCGGCTTGGCTACGACTGTGACGATGACGCCACGCTGGTCGGTGACACCGGCACCATTGTCCACGGTCAGGGTGTAGGTGGTGGTGGCTGGCGGGGTCACCTTGAAGGGCACGCCACTAGCTACGGCTCCGACGCCGTTGTCGATGGTGCCTACGCCGCCACTGAAGGTAGGGACCAAGGTGGATTGGTCGCCCACGGTGATGAGGGTCGGATTCGCAGAAAGGCTGATGTTGAAGGGTCCTGATACCACGTTGACGATCGCTGTCTGCAAAGCGGTGGCGCCGGCGCTATTGGTGACCGTAAGTGCATAGGTGGTCGTGACGACCGGGGCGACGGACACACCGGATCCGCTCCCGACCACGCCGACAGTCGGCGTGACGATGCCGGTACCACCGGTGAACACAGCCAGCAGCACGCTGGTCTGTCCGGCGGTGATCTGGGTGGGGGTGGCGGTGAAGCTGGTGATGGTGGGGGAACCCACCACGGTGACGAGGGCGCCGGCCGTCGTGGTCGCGCCCGTGGAATTGGTGACAGTCAATACATAAGTTGTGGTGACCGCTGGGGTCACGACCACCGGCACGCCATTGGTAACGGCTCCGATGCCCTGGTTGACGGCACCCGTGCCGCCGGTGAAGTTCGGCGTCAATACCGAACTCTGGCCGGCGGTGATGCTGGCCGGACTGGCGGTGAACGAACCGATGGTGGGGGCGGCGACAACCGCCACGACCACACCTTTGCTGTCCGTGGCGCCAGCGGCATTGGTCACGGTCAACACGAAGGTGGTGGTCACAGTGGGGGCCACCACCACGGCGACGTTGCTCTGGACCGAGCCCGGCCCGTTACTGATGGAGCCCGTGCCCCCCGAGAAGACGGGCGTCAACTGGGCCGTCTGCCCAGCGGTGATCGCCGCCTTGTCGGTGGTGAAGCTCGAGATCACCGGTGGTGCCACCGCGGTCGGACTACTGCTGCTGCTGCCGCCGCCGCACGCTGTCAGCAGCGAGAGGAGGAGAACAGAAAAGGATGAGAGTAGTAGGCGGAAGGCACGCATGGTGGCCTCTAGTAAGAAAGAGCGCAAAGACAATACGCCCGAGGAGAGTTGACAAGCATCACTGAACATAGGGAATGCATATGTGGTACGTCAAAAGAAAATTTCAAATTCTTTCTGCCAGCATGCTGTAACGAAAGTGCCTTTCAAAGCGAGGTGAGGTAGTCAGGCATCCGATTGTCCTTATGTCACAAGCAGTTTCCTTGCCTGATTGCTCAAGGGTCATTTCCCCGGGCCCAAAGGTAACAAAAATATGATTAGCGAATAACTTACAAGCCTGCCGGGGGGGGGATTCTCAAGCGGCTTCCCTTCTCGCCCTTTTAAAGTGGGTTAAAGGGGGTGCAGAAAATCCCTTTCGACGTTCGAGATCCGGTCATCCGGATGGCTCTCCCGGATCTCCCTGAAGATATGGATGTGGCTTAAAAACAGGTCCGTCAATTCAGGGTCCAGGTGCTCGCCGCGTTTTGCCGTCAGGAACGCCACCACCCGATCCTCGGGCCAAGCCTCCTTATAGACCCGCCGCTGGCTAAGGGCGTCATAGATGTCCACGAGGGTGGTGATCCGGGCCTCCAGGGGAATCTGGAGGGACCGCAGTCCCCGAGGGTAGCCGGTGCCGTCCCACTTCTCATGGTGGCAGACCGCGATCTTGGCCCCCATGCGGATGAAGGGCACCTGGGAGTGCTGCAGGATTTTGGCGCCGATCAACGTGTGGTCCCGCATGAGCACCCATTCGTCCGCATCCAGCTCTCCTGGCTTCTGGAGAATACGGTCCGGCACTCCAATCTTGCCGATGTCGTGCATGGGGGCCGCAGCCCGGATGCAGTCCACCCGCTCCTCGTCCCAGCCCAACAGCCGGGCCATTTCCGCCGCGTAGAGTCCAATGCGACGGATGTGGGAGCCGGTCTCCGTATCCCGCTGTTCCGACGCGGCCAACAGCCTGAAGGAGATCTCGTCCCGGGATTCCCTGATTTCCGCCGTTTGCTCCCGCACCTTCTGGGCCAGCACCCGCTCCCGGTCCTGGTAGTCCAGTTCCAGCAACCGCCGGCGCAAAGCCCCTTCTACCTGGATCAGAATCTCCCGGGGCTTGAAGGGTTTGAGCACATAGCTATAGGCTCCCTTCTCCAGGCATTCCATGGCCACTTCGGTGTCATCGGCGGAACTCACCATAACGAAGGCCACCTGCGGGATCTGGCTGGCCATGGCGGCCACCAGTTCCAAGCCACTGCGCCCCGGCATGTGCACGTCGCAAAGCACCAGGTCCACGGCGGCGGTTTCGAGCAACTCCACGGCCTGGTCGTAGCTTTCCGCCTGCAGGCAGTGAAAGCCTTTGTTTTCCAGGATGCGGCTGAGGCCCAGGCGCACCATGGCCTGATCGTCCACCGTCAGGATTGTGGTCTGGTGGGGGACCACCTGGATGTCCAGCATCTGAACCTCGGCCTTCGCGGGGAAATGTCCCCACACTTTAGCTCAGGGGTTGAACCGCGCTAGGAAAAGATCAAGGGCGCCTTCCGCCTCGGCCAGAAAGGTCCCGAGGAGTTCCAGATCCAGGGATGAAGGCACGCGCAGGGCCTTGGCCTCGATCTCGATGGTTCTGGCCAGGGCGGTGACCCGTTCGGAGCCCATCAGGCCCGAAGCCCCCTTTAACGCATGGGCCGCTTCCATGGCTGCATTGGGATCACCTGCCGCGACGGCCGCACGGAGCGACTCCAGCCGCCGGGGACCCTCCGCCTTGAAAAGACCGGTCATCTCCCACAGCAGTCCCGCCCGGCCATCGTCCAGTTCTAGTAATTGGTGGAGTTTCGATTCGTCGAGGACGGGGATATCCATGCTCTGATCCTCCCAGGAACCTGAGTGCAGGTTAGGCTTTCCTGATGGGCCCTGCCGAAACTGCTCTCTCCCTGCTTTTCAAAAAGCTTCATCCGCACCTGGAGGATGCCGCCCATGCCTTGGCCCAGGGCGCTCAAGCCAGCGAACTGCAGCGGCTGCATCTCAAACTGGTGCTGGCCCGGCACCAGGTGGTGGAGATCCTGGAACCCCTGGCGGAAAGCCAGGAGGATGGCCCCGTGGCGGAAGCCCTGGACACCCTCGCCGCCAACCTCATGCCAGTGGGCGAGAATTACCGACAGAGCCTGATCCTCACCCAACTCTGCCTGGAGGAGGCGCCCGCCGAGCTGCTGCCCCATGTGACTGCCGGGCTAGTGGCCACCTCGGCCTGGGGCCCGCGCATGACGGCTTTCCTGCAACACCTGGAGGATCCGGCCTTCCAGGCCCACACGCGGTGGGAACAGGTGGACGAATCAGTGGGCGAGACTGAAGAGGAGTGACTCGCCCCAGGTTTACCGGGGTCAGACCTCGGCGATGAGCTCAATTTCCACTTTGGCGCCCTTGGGCAGAGCTGCCACCTGCACGGTGCTGCGGGCGGGTTTGGCCTCGCCCAGGTGCATGCCGTACACGGCATTGAAAGCCGCGAAATCCGCCAAGTCCGTCAGGAACACCGTGGTCTTCACCACCCGGTCCCAGGTGGTTTCCGCCGCGGCCAGCACCGCGTCCAGGTTCTGGAGCGCGCGCCGGGTCTGCTCCTCGATGGAGCCCGTCACCATCTCCATGCTTTCCGGAATCAACGGGATCTGGCCGGCGCTGAACAGGAATCCGCCGGCGATCTTGCCCTGACTGTAGGGGCCGATGGCCGCGGGGGCTGAGGGAGTGGAAATGGTCTGCATGGGAACCTCCCGAACAGCTTAACCCTTCCGTCGCCTTTTTTTGGCGCGCCAGGGCCGGGGAGGCTGGGTCGGTGCCAAGGGCGAGGGGCTGTCGAAGGGCGAGGCCACCGTATCCTCATGGGTGGATTCCTCCAACTCCGAGGTGCCTTCTTCAATCTGTCGCTGGGTCCATTGGGCCGTACGGTGCAGCAGGGCGGCGAGGCATAGGCTGGCTTCGATGCGGGCATGGGGCAGGGGGCCCAGTTGGGAGAAGACATCGGGATCCGGCGGGATGGACCTGGAGATGGGAATGCTGGGGAGCTCGGCCCGCAGCACGTCATAGGAGTCAGGTTCGATGCGGCGCCAGGGATCTGAGATCGCGTCGTGGTGCCGCAGCAGGTCTGCCACGGAGGCCTCCTTCTTGGGGCGGCCCCGTTTCTTCGGCACTTGCGGCGCGCCCTGGTCCACCAAGGATTGCAGGGCCACCAGCACATCGGCGCGAGTCTTCCCGCGCAGATCAAAGAGCAGCCATGGATCCCGGTCCAGGGCCTCGGCCATGACATAGCAGACCGCCGCCACATGCTTGCAGGGGTTCGCCCAGTCGGGGCAATCGCAGTGGGTCTGCAATTCTTTGGGGACCCGGGGGTAGAGGCTGGCGCCGGATTCCCGGAAGGTCTCGTCCAGCCCTTGGGGCATTTCCCCGGCCAGCAGTGAAGCCACAAAGCGGCTCTCTTCGCTGAGTCGCTGGAAAGCCCGCTCCCATTGGGTTTGGGTGAGGGCGGGGAGGCCGAGCGTGACCGTGTAGGTCTTCCGGCCGTGGACGCGGGCTTCGATGAGGCCGGGGCTCACGGTGAAATGGGAGACCGCGCCCTCGTCGGCGTATTTCAGGCCCCGGGGCAGGCGGTTCTCGTAATCGTCCCCCAATTGTTCCAGACCCTTGATCCAGAGCCGGCCCCACCAGGTGGTCCCAAAGCGGTTCGCGCTGTTCATCATGAGATCACCCCGCTGCGCTTGGCGGGCGGGCGGGCCACGCGGGGCTTGCGCGGCTTCACCGGCTTCGGCGACTTGGGGGCTGGGACATCGGGTGCGAGGATGACGATTTCATCCTCATCTTCATCTTTAGATTCCCCTTCGAAAGTGTCCTCTTCCGCGAAAGATGGTTCCGGCAGGCTTTCCTCCGAAATCCGCTCCCTGACAAGATCCCGGGCGCTGGGGCCGGTGCCATGGCCATTGGAAGGACCGTGGCCATTGCCATTGCCCTCGCCCTCCATGATCTCCACATCGGGGTCGAGACTCACCAGGCGGCGCAAGGCCTCGTCGTCCAGCTCTGTCAGCCAACCCTCGCCGCTGCCCACCACGCGGTCGGCCAGATCCCGCTTGCTCTCCAGCATGGCGTCGATCTTCTCTTCCAGGGTGCCCATGGTGACGAGTTTATGGACTTGCACGTTGCGCGTCTGGCCGATGCGGTAGGTGCGGTCCGTGGCCTGGTCCTCCACCGCGGGGTTCCACCAGCGATCGAAGTGGAAAACATGGGTGGCCGCCGTAAGGTTGAGGCCCACGCCTCCGGCCTTGAGGGAGAGCAGGAAGACCGGCGGCGCCTGGGGGTCCTCCTGGAAAACGCGCACCAGTTCATCCCGGTCATGGCGGCTGGTGCCGCCGTGCAGGAAGGGCGGTTCGAAGCCCAGCACATCCTGAAGATGGATCTGCAGGCGATCGCCCATCTCTTTGAACTGAGTGAAGACGATGGCCTTGTCGCCGCTCTCGATGACTTCCTCGAGCATTTCGGTGAGGCGGTCCAGCTTGCCGCTGCGCCCTTTATAGGGCCCTTGGGCCTTGAGGAACTGCGAAGGATGGTTGCAGATCTGCTTGAGATGCGTGAGCAGCGCGAGGATCCGGCCGCGCCGCTCGATGCCGTTCTTGGCGGAGTCCAGGTCCTGCTCCATCTGTTCCACGCGGGCCTGGTAGAGCAGGGCCTGCTCCTTGGTGAGCTGGGTGTAGACCTTCATCTCCTGCTTGTCGGGCAGATCCTGGATAATGGTGCGGTCGGTCTTGAGGCGGCGCAGGATGAAGGGCGCGATGCGCGCCCGCAGGTTCGCGGCGGCATCGGGATCGCGGTACTTCTCGATGGGCGTGGCGAACTGCTCCTTGAAGCTCGATTCGCTACCGAGGTAGCCCGGCAGCCCAAAGGCGAGAATGGACCAAAGTTCCAACAGCCGGTTCTCAATGGGCGTGCCCGTGAGCGCCAGGCGGCAATGGCCTTTGAGTTTGCGGATGGCCTTGGCTTGGGCGCTGCCCGCGTTCTTGATGGCCTGGGCTTCGTCCACCACCACAATGCCCCAAGTGCGGGGCGCGAAGATCTCTTCCTCCCTCCGGGCCACGCCGTAGGTGGTGAGCACCACCGTGTGGGGCTTGAAGGCCCTGGGCAGTTGGTCGCGGTTGTTGCCATGGTGCACGAAGACCGGCAGAGTCGGCCCGAAGCGCTCCAGTTCCCGTTCCCAGTTGCCCAGCAGTGAGGTGGGGCAGACGAGCAGGGTCGGCAGGCCCATGGAGGGGCTCTGATGCTGGCGGTGCAGCAGCAGCGCGATCATCTGGATGGTCTTGCCGAGGCCCATGTCGTCCGCCAGGATGCCGCCCAGGCCCAGGCGTGTGAGGCCCTCGAGCCAGGCGAGCCCGCGCAGCTGGTAGGGCCGCAATTCGCCATTGAAGGCGGCGGGCTGCTTGATGGGCCGGTCCGGCAATACCTTCAATTCGTTGAGCGCGGCGCCGAAATCCCCCGCCACTTCCACTTCGATGGCTTCGCTGATGCCGGGGATGTGCGCGGTGCCAGTCAAGGCCGCCGCCAGGGCTTCGCCCCGGGTCATGCGCTCGAACCCGGTGCCCCGGCTGGCCTGGATGACCGTGGTGATCTGCTTGAGGGTTTCGGGATCGAGGGCCACCCACTTGCCCTTCCAGGCCACCAGGGGATGTTTCAGGCTCGCCATCTGCGAGAAGTCCTCGATGCTGAGGGCGTCGCTGCCGAGCATCAGTGACCAGTCGGCGCTCACGGCCGTGTCCAGGCCCTGGGGTTCATCCTCCCCGCCCGCCGCACCCGCGGCCATGTCCCGGGCTCCCAGCCGCACTTTGGCGCGCAGGCGCCGGGCGCCGCCGAATTCCGCCAGGGCTTCAGGGATGTGGACCAGGAAGCCGGCTTCCTTGAGCTGCTTCGCCCCCTTGGTCAAAAAGAGCCACGCCTCGGTGGGCACCAGCTTCAGATCTACCGGCCGCTTGCCCGCCAGGGCGCCCTGGAGCGGCGGGAAGAAGGGGACCGCCCGGGCCAGGCCGCGCAGCAATACCTGCCGGGCCTGGAGCACTTCGGGATCTGCCGAGAGGCTGGCATCCCAGAGGCGGTCCGCGCTGAGGGCGTGCCCATCGGAAGTTTCCAATCCCACTTTCAAGATCCAGCCGTCCTCGGAAAGGCGATCGGCCTCCTGGATGGATTGCTGTTTGGGCACCGGCGGGGCTTCCAGCTTCAAGCTGGGGCGGATCCACTGGGCCTGGGCGCTTTCGCCCCACTGGGCCAGCTGCTCGCCGATGGTGCGTTCGGTGACGCCTGTGGTCGGAAATTCGTTCATGGGGTGGGACAGCGCCACCATGAGCCGGTCGTCCCAGGGCAGGCGGTCCCGCTTGTGGCCCCGCAGCCGGTGGATAAGACCCAGGCGCGGATCCTCGCCCGGTCGCAGGGTGCCCGCCACGAAGCGCACCAGGAAATCGGCGCCGTCTTCCAGGAAGGCCCGCAACACATCTTCCGCCCGGGGCGGCATGGCCAGGTCGTCTTCCACTTCGAAGGGTTCCAGGAGGCCCAGCTGCAATCCCTTGGTGAAGATCCATTCATCGCTTTCAGGAAAGGCCAGGGCCGAAGGCGGCATGGCGGCCGTGAGGGCCTCAAAGGCCTCGCGGTCCGAAGGGCTGGTGAAGCTGGTGCCCCAATGGGCGCGCCAGGGTTGCGCCTCGGTGTCCAGGGCCGGGAGCAGGGCCCCGCGCATCACGTGGGACTGCAGCAGGCGCAGGGCCGCCACCCAGAAAGCCAAGCTGCCGCCCAGCAGGCTTGGGTCCGGCGGCAGCGAGGAAAGCCAGGGGTAGGCGCGCTGCCACCTCAGCGGCACGGCGTGCAGTTCCATGATGGAGGCATCCGGCAGGAAGAGCTGGGCTTTGGCGGGGGTCAGCCGCTCCTTGCCCTGCAGATTCCCCGGCAGGGAGCGCAGGGTCCGCTGCCAGTCGCCTTGGCTGGCCTCGGCGGGCAGGCAGATCAGAAAGCCCCTGTCCGAGGGCCGGTACTGGAGGATGGGGTTCATGGGCACCCATGAGCCATGGCGGCTCTGGGCTGTAGGCTGAGGGCCGCAGGCACTTGGCGGTAGGCTGTAGGGACTTGCTGGAGCCTTGCATGAAGATCGGATTCGCCTCGGACCACGCGGGCTATGACCTGAAGGAAAGGCTCAAGGACTGGGCCCTGGCCCAAGGCCATGAGGTCCTGGACTACGGAACCGATGGACCGACTTCGGTGGACTACCCCGACTTCGCGCATCGAGCTGCGGAAAAGCTTCATGAGTGGGAACGCCTCGTCTTGGTCTGCGGTTCCGGAATCGGAGTCAGCATCACGGCCAATCGCCATGCAGGTATCCGTTGCGCGCTGGTGACTTCCCCCGAGCATGCCGCGCTGGCCAGACAGCACAATGACGCGAACGCCATCGCTTTCGGCCAACGGCTGACGGATCCGCTGAAGGCTGAATATTACCTCAAAACCTTTTTGGAAACCCCATTTGAAGGGGGCAGGCATCAAAAAAGGGTGGAGAAGATCGAAAAGTGAGCTTTGCATCTTAGGCTTGAGGCTTCTTCCAAAGGGCTTCCATGCGACTTCCCGACCAGCTCCGTACCCTCTCCTTCGATCTCGGCACCCAGGTCCACGCGGACGGCTCCTGCCTGGTGCGGCTGGGCAACACCCATGTGCTCTGCTCGGCGAGCCTCGAAGAGAAGGTGCCGGGGTGGATGAAGGGCAAAGGGCAGGGCTGGATCACCGCGGAGTACGGCATGCTGCCGCGCTCCACCCACACCCGCACGGACCGCGAGGCCGCCCGAGGCAAACAGCAAGGCCGCACAGTTGAGATCCAGCGGCTCATCGGACGGTCCCTGCGCCAAGCGGTGGACCTGCAAATTCTTGGCGAGCGCCAGATTACCTTGGACTGCGACGTGCTCAACGCTGACGGTGGCACGCGCTGCGCCGCCATCACCGGCGCCTGGGTGGCGCTGGCCATCGCCCTGAAGAAAGCGAACCTGTCGGCGGCGCTGGTGCGGCAAGTCTCCGCGGTGAGCGTCGGCATCGTGGAGCGCGGCGAGGGGCGCCGGGGTTCGGTGCTGGATCTCGAGTACGAGGAGGACCACCTGGCCGCCGTGGACTGCAACCTGGTGGCGGCGCGCCAAGAAGACGGAGGCGAGCTGGAGCTGGTGGAATTCCAAAGCACGGGCGAAGGGCGCAGCTTTACCAAGGCGGAGGCCACGGCGTTACTGGACTTGGGGCTCGCGGGCTGTGAACAGCTCAAGGCCGCCCAGCGGGAAGCGCTCCGATGAAACTGATCGCCGCAGCACTCGGCTGCCTCGCTTTGACGGCCCAGGACGCCCCTGGGGGAGAGATCACCGTCAATCCCAATCGCCCGAGCTTCGCCAACCCCGCCACCACCACGCAGCGCGGCGTGGCGGAACTGGAATTCGGCCTGCAGCGCACCCTGTTCCCGGATGCCACCCGCACCGACTATCAGCCCACCTTGTTGAAACTGGGCCTCACCGAGGATTTCGAGTTGCGGCTGGGTTGGAATGGCTGGCAGTCCAACACCGACGTGGACGGCCATTCCGAACACGGCCCCAGTGATCCCAATCTCGGCTTCA
Source organism: Holophagaceae bacterium (assembly GCA_025357545.1). Lineage (GTDB taxonomy): Bacteria > Acidobacteriota > Holophagae > Holophagales > Holophagaceae > JANXPB01. Next base: position 7,333 of record JANXPB010000058.1, on the reverse strand, counting down.
CCTGGCGCTTCGCCCGGCAGGATGCCATTGGCACCGACCTGGCGGTCTCCTATGCCCACAAATTCCCTCGGGCTTCGGTAGAGAAGGGCATCGGCAGCGGCGCGGCGGACGACACGCTGGTATTCCTCGCCAGCAAGGATTTCGGCAAGCTGCACGCGGACTTCAACCTGCTGGAAACCTGGGTGGGCCAGGTGGACGGCCCCCGCATCCGACAGCCCGGTGCGGCCCTGGCCTTCACCCACCCCCTCTCGGGCCCCTGGGGAATCGGGGCGGAAGTCTATGCCATCGGTGCCAGCGACGCGGGCCCGCGCACCGTGGCCACCCTGTGGAACCTGTCCTACCAAGTCTCCAGCCGCCTGGTGCTGGACGCGGGCTTCGACCATGGTTTGAACCGCGAAGCGCCCCGGTGGAACTACTTCGTAGGGCTCACCTATGGCCTGGGCCGCTTCATGAAGGCGCCGCGCTGACCCTGTGCCTTGTGACCTCCGCCCAGTTTTTAGGGATCGGAATGCCCTTGGAATCGCGGGATACTGGAGCTTGGCTCTAGGCCAGTTGGGGTTCTTCATGCGCTACCTACCCACCGCTCCCGCGGAAGACCGCGCCCTGCTCGACGCCATCGGCGTGGCCCGCGCCGAGGACCTGCTCACCGGCGTGCCGGACCACCTCAAACTGCACCGCCCCCTGGACCTGCCGCCCACCTCCAGCGAGCTGGAAGTGCTGCGGGAGATGCAGCGCCTGGCGGAGCTCAACACCCGCTTCCGCACGCGCTTTCTCGGGGCCGGGGCCTACGCCCACTTCCTGCCCAGCGCCATCGACCACCAGATTTCGCGGCAGGAGTGGTTCACCGCCTATACGCCCTACCAGCCCGAGATCTCCCAGGGCACCCTGCAGCACATCTTCGAATACCAGACGCTCATCTGCGACCTCACGGGCCTCGATGTCACCAACGCCAGCCTCTACGACGGTGGCACCAGCTGCCTGGAGGCCGCCCTCATGGCCGTGCGCGTGCAGAAAAAGCGCAACAAGGTGCTGGTGAGCGCCGGTCTTCACCCCCACTACCTAGCAGTCATGCGGGCGGGCTTCGCCCCCCACGCGGAGCTGGAGCTGGTGGAAGTGGCGCTGGTTAAGGGCGCCACGGATCCTGTGGACCTGGCCACCAAACTCGATGACACCGTGGCCGCGGTGCTGGTGGGCTACCCCAACTTCCTGGGGGCCATCGAAGATGTGCAGGCCCTTTCTGAGTTGGCCCACGCCAAGGGCGCCCTGCTTATCAGCGTCACCATGGAAGCCATGGCCTTCGGCTGGCTGGAGGGCCCTGGCAAGGTGGGCGCCGACCTGGCCTGCGGCGAGGCCATGAGCTTTGGCAACACCACGAATTTTGGCGGGCCCTTCTTGGGCTTTCTGGCGGTGAAGGATGCCTTCAAGCGGGAACTGCCGGGCCGCGTGGTGGGCCAGACCAAGGACCTGGAAGGCCGAACGGGCTACGTGCTGACCCTCACGGCGCGGGAACAGCACATCCGCCGCGACAAGGCCACCAGCAACATCTGCTCCAACCAGGGCCTCATCGCGCTCAGGGCCAACATCTTCCTGCAGCTGGCGGGGCCGGAAGGCTTGAAGGGTCTGGCCGAACAGAACGTCGCCAAGGCCCAATACCTGCGCGAGCGGTTGCTGGAGCTGCCCGACTGGGAAGTGCCCTTCGAAGCCCCTTACTTCAATGAATTCCCGCTGCGGTTCACCGGCGACCTAAAGGCCATGAACGAATCCCTCATTGCCGAAGGCATCCTGCCGGGCTTGGACCTCACCCCCTACGGCCACACGAACTGCATCCTCTGGTGCGCCACCGAGATCAATACCCGCCACCAGATCGAACACCTCATCGAAGTGCTGGCGCGGGTTGCCAGCGTCGTCGGTTAAGAAGCCACGACGCGAAGGGGCTGGAGAGCACGAAGAGATCCCTTACGCTCAATCAGCAACCCTCCCGTCCCTTTTGACCTTGAAGTTTTCCTTCTACTCCTTCGCTCCCTTCGCCGCCTTCGCGTAGTTCCTTTTCCTCCGGACATCCCTATGAACCTCCGCTCCCGCGAACCCCTCATCTTCGATCGCTCGGTGCCGGGCAAGGTGGGCCTCGACCTGCCCAAGCTGGACGTCCCCCCCGCCAAGGACACGCGCCCCGCGCACCTCAAGCGCCACGGCTTCGACGCGCTGCCCTCCTGCAGCGAGCCGGAGGTCATCCGCCACTTCACCAAGATGTCCATGTGGAACTACGGCATGGACCAGGGGATGTATCCCCTCGGCTCCTGCACCATGAAGCACAATCCGCGGCTCAACGAGAAGGTAGCGGGCCTGTCGGGCTTCGCGGAATCGCACCCCATGGCACCTAGCACTCTGGTGCAGGGCAATCTCGCCTTGATCTACACCCTGCAGGAATGGCTGAAAGAGATCACCGGCCTGGCCGCTGTGACCCTGCAACCCAGCGCCGGCGCCGCGGGCGAGCTGACGGGCGTCATGCTCATCCGCGCCTACCACCTGAGCCGGGGCCGCAAGCGCCGCGCGATCCTCATTCCTGACAGCGCCCACGGCACCAATCCCGCCACGGCCGCCATGGCCGGTTACGAGGTGGTGGACGTGGCCTCCGCCGCCGATGGCACTGTGTCCTTCGAGGACATCACCGACGCGGTCACCGGCCGCGTAAAGAAGGGCCTCCTTGCGGTCATCGCCGAGCACAAAGAGGACATCGCCGGGCTGATGGTCACGAACCCCAACACCCTGGGCATCTTCGAGCACCGCATCGATGAGATCTGCAAGTGCATCCACGAAGTCGGCGGCCTGGTCTACATGGACGGCGCCAACATGAACGCGCTGGTGGGCGTGGCGCGCCCGGGGGATTTCGGCATCGACGTGATGCACATGAACCTGCACAAGACCATGTCCACGCCCCACGGCGGCGGCGGGCCCGGCGCGGGGCCGGTGCTCTGCACCGCGGCGTTGGAGCCCTTTCTGCCCAAGCCCATCGTGGTGCGGGACACCGAAAAAGTGGGCGAAGGCGAAGTGCCTCACCACACCTACCGCTGGGACTGGGAGCGCCCCCAGAGCATCGGCAAGGTGCATTCCTACTACGGCAATTTCGGCATGCTGGTGCGGGCCCTCACCTACTGCCTGAGCCACGGCGGCGACGGCCTGCGCACCGCCACGCTCCGCGCCATCGTCAATGCCAACTACATCCGCCATGAGTTGGAGGGCGTCTACAACCTGCCCATCAAGACGGCCTCCATGCACGAGGTCGTGTTCAATGACGCGATCCAGGCCCACCATGACGTCCACACCCTGGACATTGCCAAGCGCCTCATCGACTACGGCTTCCATCCCCCCACCATCTACTTCCCCATGGTGGTGAGCGGCGCCCTGATGATCGAGCCCACCGAGAGCGAATCCAAGGAAGAGCTGGACGCCTTCGTGCACGCCATGAAGATGATCGCCCAGGAAGCCGAGGAGACCCCCGACCTGCTGCATCAGGCCCCGGTCACCGCGCCCTTAAGGCGGCTGGACGAGACCACCGCTGCGCGGAAGCCGGTGCTGCGCTGGACCAAGGCCCTGGTTTAACATCAGGGCGCCATGCCCCGCGCCCCTGCCTCCCTCAAGACGATCCTCAAGCGCCTCCGGGAGCTTGCCCTTGGCCTGCCTGAAACCGAGGAGCACTTCCCCTGGGGCGAATCCGTCGTGAAGGTGCGGGGGAAGATATTCGTCGGCCTGGGAAGGCCTGAGGAAGCCGATGTTCTGTCGGTCACGGTGAAACTGCCGTCCTCGGCGCCCTTGGCCCTGTCCCTGCCCGGCGCGGCGCCCACGGGCTATGGTTTGGGCCGCGCCGACTGGGTGACCTTCCGGTGGGACAAGGGCATGGCTGTGCCCATGGACCTGGTACATGAATGGGTCCGGGAAAGCTACCGCGCCGTGGCGCCGAAGCGGTTGGCGGCGCAGATGGCGGACTGACCCTCGGATCCGGCGCAACCGCCCCTGCCCAGGAGGCAACCGGGCTGGCTATTGGATGGCCCCATGCTAGGCTGGGAGCCATTCTGCCTCCCAGCCGCTGATCTCCTTCCGAGGTATCCATGACCCGCACTTTTCTTGCCCGCCTGGGCGGCATCCTTCTTTTGGCGTCGGCGGCACTGTTGGCGCAGACCGCCACGGTGGGCTCGGCGCTCCCGGCCGCCAAGGTCTCTAAAACCGCCAAGGCTCCCGCAACCAAGAAGGCCGTGGTACCAGCCCCAACCCCGGCCGGTGGCAAGAACCTGCAGGTGTTCAAGGGCCTGGACCACGAAGGTGTGGACGAGGCTATGGATTTCATCTCGTCTTCCCTGGGCGTGGGCTGCGCGCAGTGCCACGTGAAAGATGAGAAGGCCGGCTGGCAGTTCGAGAAGGACGACAAAGCCGACAAGAAGACCGCGCGCAAGATGCTGCTCATGTCCCGCGCCATCAACAAGGCGCACTTCAAGGGTGAGACGGTGGTGAGTTGCGCCACCTGCCACAACGGCCATGCCGAGCCCTCCTCGCTGCCGCCGCTGGCGGTGCTCGGGGCCCCACGGCCGGGCGCCCCCGTTCCCGACAAAACCAAGGACCTGCCGTCCCTGGAGACCATCCTCGACCATTACATCGCCGCCCTGGGCGGCAAGGCGGCCGTGGACGGCGTGACCACCCGCACCATGAAGGGCAGCATCGATGGAGGCGGCGGCCGGACCATGGCGCTGGACATCCAGCAGAAGGCGCCGCACCAATTCGTCCAGACCTTGACCACGCCCCGGGGCGCGCTGGTCCAGGGTTTCGACGGCACCGCGGGCTGGGTGTCGCGCGCTGGCAAGGCGGCGCCCATGGCGCCCAAGCAGGTAGCGGACATCCGCCGGGAAGCCGATCTGGCCGAGCCCGCCCACCTCCAGGAACGCTACGCCAAGCTCACTGTGCTGGGCCGGGAATCCGTGGATGGCCACGAGGCCTTCGCTGTGGCGGGCAAGCGCGCCGATGGCTCGCGCGCGATCCTCTACTTCGATGCCACCACCGGCCTGCTGACGCGGCGCCTGGCCTTCGACATCACCGTGCTGGGCCGCACTTCCGAGGAGACCACCTACCAGGACTACCGCAGCGTGGAAGGCGTGATGTTGCCCTTCAAGCTCATCACCCGCACCCCCCACGCCGCCCAGGTCACCACCTTCAGCGAGATCAAGCAGGGCGTGCCCGTGGACGACGCGGTCTTTAAAATGCCAGCAGCGAAACCCTGACCAAGGGGATTCAAGCCGCCGGGAGAATCCCGTATGGATGGGTTCCGACTATTGGAGTTGCCAGGCCCACAGCGCAGTTACCGACAAAAGGCATCGCATGTCGCTCACCATTGATGAAGCAGCCCCTCACGATTTCGACTTTGTCATCGGCGATTGGACGGTCCATCACCGTCGCCTCAAAACTCGCCTGGCGGGGTGTACCGAGTGGGAAACGTTCGATGGCCGCTCCTCTACCCGAAAGATATTAGGGGGCTTTGGGAATGTGGAAGACAACCAGATCTTCCTGCCCAACGAGAGCTACAAGGCCGTCGCGATGCGCTCGTTTGATCGTATATACCAGACCTGGTCCATCTGGTGGCTGGACGGCCGTTTCCCCGGCGTCCTGGACACGCCCGTGGTGGGCCGTTTTACGGATGGCGTCGGAACCTTCTTTGCTGAAGATTCCTTCAACGGCCATCCCATCAAGATCCGGTTTACCTGGCGAAGTTCTACAAACGGTAATCCCCGCTGGGACCAGGCCTTCTCAGCCGACGCAGGCATCACCTGGGAAACCAATTGGGAAATGGAATTCGTCCGCCTTGTCTAGCTTCCTTCGCCCGCGTATGCAATTGGTCCGCAGGGGCCTGACCCTAATTTCAGGCAGACCCGCCTAACCTCAACCCCAGGCGCCCAGGAGACGGCGCACCACCAGAATCTGACCGACGTGGAAGGCGTTGTGGTCCGCCACCAGCAGGAATTCGCGGAGGTAGGTCTGACCTTCGCCGTGGGGAATCTGGGCGAAGAGGTCGAGCGCCGGATCGGTGAGCAGGCGCTCGAAGCTGCGGCGGTCGGCCCGCACGGCAGCGATGCTCTGCTGCCAGGCCTTGGGCGTGGGCGGCGCAGGCGATTTGGGCCAGTAGGCCTCGGGCCACTTCGGGGCGCGGTAGGCCGGATCCACGCAGAAGTCCAGGATGTCCCACTGGGCCAGGCGCAGGTGCTCCACCAGTTGCCAGGCCGAGTAGGGCAGGCCCGGCGGCTGCACGCCCCGCAGGCGCGGGGGCAGGCCCTTCACGGCCGTGTCGAAATCCACGTGAGCGTCCTGCCAATTCAGCAGTGCGGTGAGGTGGTTGCGAAGGCTGTCGGGAGTGGCCATGACAGAGCCTATCTTATCGAAACCACCAGATCGTACGCGGCATTGCCCCGGCCGCTGCTGATCTCGATCAGGTACTTGCCTGAGGTTTTCAGCGCGCCGCTCCAGGCGGGATGTTTCTCGTCGCCTTCGAACAGGCGCTGGCCTTCGACCTCTTCGCCGTACTCGTCCTTCTTGATGGTGAAACCCGGCCCGTAGACCGTGAACCCGGCGTTGTTCTCCAGCGAGGAGAGCTTGATCTCCATGGTCTGGCCCGCCGAGGCGCCGATGAAGTAGTGGTTCTGCTCCCCGCGGAGCACCGCATCGTGGATCTTGACGGAATTCGTTCCGGCCTTGAAATGGATGGTCTTCCGCAGGCCGCCCGCCGCCAAGGGAAGTGCGCACAGCACCAGGAGCGTGGAGAGCCAGGAGCAGGGTCGTTTCATGGAAGCTCCTCGGAGAGACCTGGCTGAGTCAATGGTTTCAGGCTGGACGGTTAGGGTAAGTTTCTCAAGGGTGACTGGGGCGATGAAATGATTCCCCCTTTTTTTCACGACGATCGCCCTACAGGGGGGCCGTCATCGGGTTCGCCTGAACAGGGTAATAGGCAGGCTGTTTTTCTGGATCGAAATGGCTCTCCTGGAACTCGTTTTTTTGACTGGACGGAGCGACTAATGTTTGAGCTCGGATCGCGGCCCGCCAGCGCCATCGCGCCTGCAGCTAATTGTTGGGCGGCCGCTCTGAAACCAATAGGCGAATCTCTTGCGACCAAGTACCGAACCCGTTTACCTCAAGTTCGATGCAGGCAGGCAACCACTTGTTTTCTGGCTGTTGTGCAGGGCTGCGTCGCGTGGATTTGGGCGTCATGTGGCTCCCAAGCCAGTTCCAGGTCTACTGGCCTTGCCATGGGTATCCTCACTCGACGCACTTCGGTTTATGCATGCAAAGGAGCGAGGCG
>JANXPB010000031.1 GCA_025357545.1 Holophagaceae bacterium | reverse complement strand
ATCGGAGAGATTCATACCCACAAAGATAGGTCGAAGCGTTCATGGATCAAGATCTTATTCTGTCTACATGATGCAACCCGAAATGAACCCAAACCCAGACCACGCCTGCATCCATTCTCGAAATCCATATGGAACTTCAGTACGGTATCGCCACCCACATCGGTTACCACGGAAATGGTGTAGTTGGTGATGGCCGTGGGCGGGAACCCCTTTGCTCTTCTGATCTTTCAAACACCTATGGGCTAACACATGGCCAAGCCACCCCTCCCTCAGGATTATGGGCTGAACCACCAAGACCTCATCCACCTGGTGGTCGGCAGTCAGTCGAAGGCGCCTCCGGCCGAGAATTCAATAACCAAACCATTGGGTCTCGAACAGTAGTTCTTTATGAGCTTTCTTCCAAAGCACAGTCGTGTCCACCAAATTCTGTTTTGTACACAACCCCCACAGGCCGGCCGAAAGCGGCACGACCATGCAAACGGATGTTGCGCCGGGTGGGCCCGGGGTCAGTGCTTACCCTGCGACGCGCTCGCCGCGATCAGGGCTTCGTCTGAAGGCTCAGAACCTGGCGCAATTGGCAAGCTCCCAGTGGAGGACGAATAGGACATCTGGTTCACGGGTGCGATGGTAGCGACGCCACCCAGCCCCATGTCGATTTCACAGACCCTCCAGAGCGTCCCACCTGTATTGGGCACGTGGAAGGTGTTCCGTAGACCCACCGAATCATAGACTTTCACTGTGGCATTGCTCTGTCCCAAGGCGTTGCTGCTGGTGGAGCTGAGATTCGAATAGTCATGTACATAAAATTTATAGTTTCCTGGCGTCGGGACGAGAATCGTGGTGGTTTCGGGTCCAAAGCTGGTGACGTCGTCGAGATCAAGGTTGGCGTATTTCTGTCCATTCACGCTGTAGGTCTTGTCGCCGTACCAGGTATGGAACCGCTGCGCTGAACTGGCGCTAGGGCCGGTCAGGTGAGAATCCAGATCTGAGGGATCAGCGCCCCACGTGAGCACGATGCGCATCTGTCCTGCGGGGAGCGTTGGATTGATGATGGAGTCCTGGCTAGTCCCGCTGACCTGATCAAAGGCCTGGCTGGCCGTGACCGTGAAGGAAGCGGACTGGTAACCCGTTGCCCCCCCGCCGACCCAAGCGGTGTAATAGCCTGGGTCCAGGGACCGGCCGAATCCCCAGGAACCGGAACTGGAAGTCGTGCTGGATCCGCTGCTCACTCCGGTCCCAGGGGCGTTGATCCCTGGGTACAGGGTGACTTTGAGGCCTGGAATGCTCTGGCCGGTCAAGGCACTCAAGATCAACCCGTGGGCACCCGCCGAACCACTTGGGCCCACCTGGGCCATGGGCACCTGCTCCATTGAGGTGGTCTGGCCGCTGGTGATGGTGACGTTGCTGTAGTTCTGGGTGATATACCCCGGTGCCGAGATGGAGAGGCTGAAGCCGTCCACCATCTCCGCTGAGGGCCCGTAGACCTTCCAACTCCCATCCGCACCGGTGCTGGTGCTGGCGATCACAAAGGCTCCGTCGCTGGAGGGCTCCCGCAGTGTGACCGTGGCGCCAACCAACGGGGTCGAAGGGCTCGTAGCTGCCAGCAAAGTGGAAGCCAAGCTCCCGGATGCGCGTACGGTAAGGGTGGCTGAAGCCTTCTTGGTGGAATCAGAGGTCGACGTGGCGGTAAGGGTCACGGTGCCCGGAGTGAATGGCGCGACATAAGTTTTGTCCACAAAAGCCCCACCGGTCGCGGTCCAGACCACAGCCGAGCCGGGGTTGCCAGCGACCACGGGGCTGAATGTTTGCTGCAGGTCCACGGTCAGGCCTGTGCCGATGATGCCGGAGTAGTGGGACAGGGCGACGCCATTGCTGGCGGAACCCCCGTGGCTCACCACCTCAGCGCCTCCGCCACCACAGTGGAGTGCGAAGAGGAGGACAGTGGCTGTCAATAGCACGAATTTGGCGAAGGGTGCCCGCAGCCGCGCGATCACGATTTTCATAAATCCCCCAGAAATGGATGAAGCTGGCGCCAACAACATCATTTGGGATGATGTGTGGCGCCTGCTGAATTTTATCATCGTCATGCGGTCGGTCCTAACATATCGAAATGCCGGGATGCGAGACTCATCTGTATGTCTGTTCTTTTGTTCTCCATCATCCTTGGGTCGATCAGATCCAGTATTCGGGGCCAGAAGACAAAAAACGGTTCCCAGAGTCCGGGAACCGTTCAGGTGGAGGAGCGCGTTAGAACTTCAGGCCAAGGTAAACCGAGACGGCGACCTGGGGAGCCTGGGATTTCAAGGTGTTGTCATCGAATTGGGCCACCGACACCGCCTTGTCCTGACTTGCCTTCAGTAGGGCTGCAGCGACATCGAATCCGATGAAAGGCGAGAAGCGGGTGGCTTTGAAGGAGTAGTCCAGGCTGACCCGGGCCCAAGGGCGCACATAGGTGGCACTCGAATCCACGGCCTGGGCATTGGGATTGTTCCCGGTGACAAAATCACCGGTGGCGCGCAGGGATTCACCTCTGACTTCCAAGTGGGCGCCCAAGCTCAGGCCCGGCGCCAAGGACCAGAGGCGCGCACCGCCAAGGGTCCAATAGGAATACTTGAACTTCACGTTCGTGGTATCCGTGTTGCCATTGGCGGCCACTGGCTTGTTGTCAAACTTGGAAGAGGACTCCAGCTTCCCACCCAGCTCATAGTACCAATCGTTTGTGCCTGGGAATTCGCCCATGAAGCGGAAGCCGAACCCGACCTGGTTGTTAGCCTGGTCCTTGATGTCATTGCCCTGATTTTGGCCGATGATCACCTGACGCGGGCGTGTGAACTCCCCGTGGGCCTGGATCCGGGATTCGCCGCCCTGATCGGGAACCTGCGCGGCGAGTGGAGCCACCAGAAGGATTGCTGTCAAAAAGGTGATGGTCTTCACGGAGCCTCCGGATGGGGATATTTGACGGTCAAGAGCGATCAGCACGAAACGGACCAGAAACACAAATTGGATTAGGGATTAGGTCAGGGAGCCACTAGCACCCGTGCTCCATTGGTCACTACGATGTCCCAGTAGAAGTTGAACGGAATCTTGTGGGCGTAGGAGACATCCCCAGAAAGAGGGAGCAGGGTGATGGAAGCAGAGGCCGTCTTGATGGCATCCAGCCAATCCGGACGGTTGAGGGGCCTCGCACCGGCGGGGGCATTGTTGCGCAGGATGGATTTCGTCGCAAAGACAGTGAGCGTCAAGCTTCCGCTGCCGCTGGCTGGGCGCAATTCGACGGGGAGGTCGAACCAGCAATAGCCCGGCCCTACTTTGTCGGAGCCATCGACTGCCGGACCTTGGGCGGCGGTGCGGCCCGATGGAAGGAAAGTCCTGGCATCCGTCAGGATGAGATCGGTGGTTTTCTGCGGATCAGCCGGAAAGTCCCCTGGCAGCATGAAGTGCTGCGTACCTAATGTTCCGGTAAGTTCCACAACCCAGAAATCCGGGGGCACTGGATTGCCCGACGCATCTTTCGTGGCATTGAACCAGGTCACCCGATAACCACCAGCGGAATTGCCATTGAGGCTGCCATCAGCATTGCGACCGCGCTTGTCGACCACAACATCCAAGGGTGGCACGAAGCCGAAGGCTGAGGTGGCATCACTGCTGGTGCCGCTGAAGGTGTTGGGAGGCTGCCCCGAGGGCGCTGCCAACCAGGTGCGGGAGATGACTGCGCTTTTCCCACCGCCGGGGTAATAGGGTGTGAAGGCCGTCCAGTAAAAACGACCAACCCCAGTGCTCCCCGACACCCCACCAATGGCCACGGGTGAGCTGGCGTCGAAAGTCCCGCCATTGGAAACCGTCAAGTCGAATTGGCTATTGTCCGGGGTGATCCCGGTGGTGCTCTTGGGCCAAGTGGCTGGATTGCTCATGCGGAAGTAGGGATAGGAACCAAGAGCAATGGTGGCGCTGTAATTCAAGGAGGCTTGGTTCAACACGAGGGGCCTGGCCCAAACAGTTGACCAAAGGTATTCCGAGAAGGAGAAGACCATCCGGATGTTGTTGAATGGGTAAGTGCGCGCCTGGTAGGGAATGCGGTCCGGATCATTGGCATCATAGGGAATGGCCAGATTCTGGATGCCACCCCCCAACGGAGTTGCCCCAGGATTTCCGTAGACGCTTGTGTTGAAGAAGGTCGCCGCCGATCCGGCCACCTTCTGGGGATTGAGGTTCACCGCATAAGCTGGGTTGTTGGAGCCCGCAAGCACCGTGTCATAGGGATCAGTGACTCCCCCAGGGGCCCGGAAAGCCTGCATCCGGGAGATTGTGAACGACTCCGAGGGCTGTGTGTCGCCGATATATTTCGGATAATTCAGAACGAACCCCATCAGATCCGGCGTGCCCGCTGTGGTGGTTGGGTCGGCCACAGGGAGTTCAGCCAGGGCGTTGGCACCCACAGTCTTCAGCACGGTAATCCACTCCGCGAAGGACTGATTCCCGACCACGTCGAAAGTCGCCGCGGCATTGCTGTTCTGAACCCATTGATTCAAGGCGCCCAGGGAATCCGATGTATCCCTAGCGACGGAGAGGCGGTCAATCCAGCGCACATTGGGGGGGGCGGTCGCACCCGGCACCAGAGTTGAACCGACAATATGACGCTGTTGGGCCGCCTGGGTCTCAGGTGCGAAACCTTGACCGGTCACGATCTTCAAGGTGGGATTGAAAGGCGCGATGGTGTTCTCGAACCCGAAGGTGGAGGCGTTGTTGGCCAGCACAGTGCCGAGGCTGGGGTCCCTGAAGGCACCTGTAGGGGCATTGGGGATCCGCATCAAGTAGCTTGTGGTATCGGTCCCGAAACTCGGGATCAGGACGAAGAAGGGCAGGTTTGAGCGGACCGGAATCGTTGCGAGGGCTTGGCCGGACTGGTCCTGGACCTTATAGCTGTTGGTCTGACCGTCTTGGAAGATATTGATGGTTGCGCCTAGCCCGTTGGCGCCGCTTTTCACAGGAGCCACCGATGACACGCCATTATTGTCGGCCTTCAAGCGATAGAGGAAACTGAGTTTGAATTGCTGGGTATTCTTCCCATCCACGATGATCCATTTGCGGTAGGTCTTGGCGTTTGCGCCGGGCCCGGATGAGGAGACCCGCCCAAAGACATCTGTCACTTTCAATTCCGCAAGCAGAGGGGTGATCACGCCGGGGTTGGCGTTGAAAATCACCTCGCCGGGATTGGCCGAGTTGGAGGTGGAGGGGATTCCGCCCTGGAAGGTCCATGAGTATGTCAGAGCAGCTTCGCCACTGCCCGGAGGGCCCCCGGACCCGATGAAGGTGATCTTGCCCCCAGAGGGAATGACCACAAGATCTGGATCATTCGGGCCAGGAGGGTTCACTAGCCCGATGGCCGGATTGCTGGGCAGGTCCGCCGAGGAAGGCAGGCTCCCGCTGGCTTGCGGAGAGGAAATCGTCGCCGTTGGGAACGTGTTGTATCTGATCGAGAAAATTCGTGTCTGTGACTGCGCCACGCCATTGTTCGTGCGTCCATCGGTAGCGCTGATCGTGATGGTTGTATTTCGGGTGCTGGACGTGAAGGAATCCGGGAAGGCATGCGTGAGGGCGATATTCACTCCAGCCGAAGTGTTCCCGGTTGTAGTGGAAGTAGTGACCGGGGTGCCATCACCCCAATCCACAGTGTAGGTGACCACGTCCGAATCCGGATCGGTGATGGTAAAGCCCAGGCTCACTGGTTTTGTAGTAAACCCAGCCGAAGTGGGGGTGGCAGGATCGGTGACAACGATCACCGGTTGATGGTTGGCCGATGAAAGGGTATTGATGGTAACGACGGGCCCCGACACTACGTCGCTGCTGATACCCGTTGAATCAGTAACCTGGACGGTCGGATTGGCTACCCGGGTGCCTGCGGAAATCGATCCTCGGTAATTCACCACGAAATTGAAGACCCCACCACCAACCGACTGGGAACTAACAACGGTAGCCAGGGAATCGCCGGGGTTGAAAACGACGTTCAGGAGGCCGATGGTACCGCTGGAGGTGCTGACGACCTTGATGGTATAGGTAAGCAGAACCCCGCCAACGGCATCAGCTTGGAGAGTCACCGCCCCGGCAGGGGACTGGAAGGTCGCAGTGATGGGGGAATTCGAAGAATCTAGGCTCACAATTCGGCTAGCAAAAGGGCCCGCCAAATTGAACGAATCATAGGCCCGCACCCTCACCGTGGCATTGGCGCCGGTGGTGGTTGGGTTTCCGTAGGAGTGGGTGACGTGGCCCGCCACACTGGTGATTAACGGGGTGCCATCCCCGAAGTCCCACTCGAACTGCGAGATTGAATCGCCGATGTCAGGATCCGTAGCGCTGGCAAAGAAGGTATAAGGCTTGAAGCGGATCAGCGGCGATTCCGTCGGGGATATACCATCGAGGGTTGCGGTAGGTGCCGTATTTACCCTCTTGAGACTGCTGCCGTCGCCGACTCCCGCCCCGCCGTTATTGCAGCCGAGGAACAACATGAGCCCCGCCACTGGAATCAAGGGAAGGAGGATTCGAAACCTAGGCTGCATACAGGCCTCTGAACTTGGGTGAATTCCTGAAGGAAAATGATTGCTCTAAGTACCAATAGATAGACGAGGGGTATCCTTCCGTCAAGCTTAGCACGTCCTTCATATGCCAAAGGTTAATTCCAGCTCGGCTGGTGTCATTTGGCCTATCCGAAAAGAATGCGGTCACGGTATGCCCCTCTCAGGATGAGACAGTGGGTCAGGAATTTGACCCTGATGATGGACAACCTGGTGAAATGGCAAGCTTCAAGCCAGAGAAAGTTAAGCTCAAAAGACGCCGAATGCCGACAAACCCTGAAAATTCTCCCTGATCTACGTCCTAACCTTGGATCCAGTTGGGTTCGAGTTCAAGTAAACGGGCCACGGCCAGCCTGCCACGGGGGCCTGGGTCCACGGTGAATTCATTCACCCAGGCATTGACGTAGCGCCCAACCATCTCCCGGTCCATGCCCCGGCCAAAGCTCTGAGCGTAATCGACACTCTCCCAATGGCGGGCCCGGGCCATCTCGACACTGCGGCGCATGAGGGACGCAAAGTGTGCTTTTTCGGCCGCGGGCAGATTCGACCGGATGGCATTCCCACCCATGGGCAACGGAAGATCGAAGGCAGATTTCCACCAGGCACCCAAGTCCACCACAAGGTGCAGGCCCAGCCCCTGGTACATCATCTGGCTTTCATGGATCAAGAGGCCCGCTTCAAAGCGGCCTTCCGCCACGGCCGGCAGGATCTGGTCGAAAGGCAGCAATTCGATCTGCAGACCCTCCATCCACTTGCACATAGACAGGTAGGCAGAGGTCCGCGAGCCGGGAATGGCCACCGTCACGGAGGCAAGTCCCTCTCGGTTCAGGGGCTGCCGGGACACCACCAGAGGCCCGGTGCCTTCCTGGATGCTCGATCCCGCCGTGAGCAGGTCGTACTTGCCCACCAACTCGGGATACGCGCCAAAACTGATGGCCGTGACCTCGTAGCGGCCTTCCAGGGCCTCCGTGTTCAATTGCTCGATGTCCTTGCGGACGAAATCGATTTCGAAGCCTTCCGGCTCCATCCAGCCCAGGGCCAGGGGCGCCATCATGTAGGCATCGTCGCTGTCGGGGCTGTGGGCGATGGTCAGGCGCATCAATAGCCGAACCCGTCCTTGCGGACATGGATGTACGGCTTGGCTTCGAGGTTGGTCAGGGCGCCGCCGATCACTTCTCCGATGTGGATGAGATGATCACCGCCTGCATCCAAGGTGCGGGTGTGCTTTAGCACCAGGAATCCATATCCATGGGTGAAGACCGGCGCGACCTGGCCTTCCAAAAGTTCGCCGGGGGTCTCCGCCCATGGGTCCACGCCGGGTTCGAAGCCTTTGCCGTAGCGTTTGAGGCTCGCAAAGTCGCCCTCGGCGAGCAAGTTCAAGGCTGAATACCCGCTGGCCTCCATGAGGGCCTGGATGGGGCGCCCGGCCTTCACGCACACCGCCACCAGAGGTGGATCGAAGCTCACCTGTTGGAACCATGACGCCAGGAATCCAGTTCGGTCCCCACCATGCTGCGCCGTGGCGATGGCCAAGCCCGAGGGGATCCGGCCCAGGGCGGGGCCCACCTTGGTTTTGAAGTCGGTCATGCTTTCTCCTTCACGCAGTCGGCGCCGTTTGGGTGGCCTCAAGCTTTTGTTTCATGCGCTCCACGGCTTTGGCAGCCTGTGCATACCTGGGATTCTCGTGCAAGGCTGACCGGTAGTTCTGCAGCGCCAGCTCGAAGCGGCCGAGGCTCTCATAGACCCGGCCCAGGTTGAACAGGGGGAAGCAGTAGCTCTCATAACGTTTGGCTTTCAGGGCCATGCGCAGCCAAGGGACCGCATCGTCTGGCTGGCCCAGTTCGATGTAGTAGGCACCGATGTCGTTGTAGGGGTTGCCGAATTCAGGGTCCAGGTCGATGGCCCGATGGCAGTCCGCGATGGCCTCATCGAAGTCGTGGCCGTAGCTCATGGCCCAGCCCCTGAACGTATAGGCCTCAGCGGTGGGGAGCACCGCCAGGCTCTCGGAATACAGTTCGATGGCCGAATCCACTTCGCCCTTCATGTGGAGCTGATAGGCCTTGCCCACGAGTTCCATCGCCTCCTGCCGCTTTTCCTCGCTCATGCCGCTCCCGCCTGGAATTGCAGCCGCAACAGCACCACGGCCTGATAGAGGATATATCCCCCCATGCCGCCCACAAGGGCCCCGCCCACCCGGAGGAGGCGGTGCTTCCAGGCCAAGCTGAGCCGGGTGCTCATTAAACCCAGCCCCATCAAAAGGGGCAGGTTGCCCAGGCCGAAGGCCGCCATGCCGGCCGCGCCCATGCGCCAGGAACCAGCGTCCAGACTTTTCAGCAGCATCATGTAAACGAGCCCACAGGGGATGAAGCCCCACATCAGGCCCAGCACGTAGGGCATCGCCCCGGATTTCAAGCCCCGGCCCATCAGCTTGGACAGAAAGCGTGGCAGCGGAAATTCCATCAGGGCATCCGCCCGACGCCCCAGCAGCATGAAGAGCCCCAGCAGCAGCATCAGGAAACCGATGCCCAGTTTCACGTAGACCTGCCAAGGCCACGCCTGGGCCGCCACTAGCGCCTGCCCTCCTGGACGGCAACATTCGTGCATGTCCTGGACCGTTTGCAGGCGGGCAAATCCCCCCACGAAGCCGATCGCCGCCCCGAGCACCGCGTAGGTGCTGACGCGGCCTAGTTGAAAGGCGAGATGGCGCAGCCAGGGTCGCCCACCATGGCGGGCCTGGGCCATGCCGAAACTTGCCACAATGGGTCCACACATTCCAGCACAGTGGCCCACGGATCCCAGGAGACCCGCCACCCACATGATGAGCAGCCAGGGCGCCGCGTGGGCTTGATTCAACCAGTTTTCAAGCATGAACTCCTATCTTCCGGGAATGTCGCCCCCCATGCCAGCGGCGTTTGGTTTCTCGCCACGTCCGCCCCCACTGGTAAACTCCTCGTTTCGTCCCGGAAGGGCCTTCCCGAATCAGGTGGGGCATGCGCGGCCTTGAGGCCCACCCACCCCCAAGGAGCGCACATGATTGTTGCCAGCCTCGCGGTTCCCAGTTTCGTTACGAACACCAAACTCATTCAATGGGTGGAGGAAGTCGTCGGGCTCTGCCTTCCCAAGGATGTGCATTGGTGCGATGGGTCTGAGGCGGAGTACCAGCGCCTGTGCCAGGAGATGGTGGCCAGCGGAACCTTCACCCGCTTGAACCCCGGCAAACGGCCCAATTCCTTCCTGGCGCTTTCCGACCCCGCGGACGTGGCCCGGGTGGAAGACCGCACCTTCATCTGCTCCAAGCGCAAAGATGACGCTGGCCCCACTAACAACTGGGTGGAGCCGGTGGAGATGAAAGCCAAGCTCCAGGATCTCTTCAAAGGCTGCATGGCCGGGCGCACTCTTTATGTCATTCCCTTCAGCATGGGCCCGCTGGGCTCGGACATCGCCCACATCGGCGTGGAGTTGACGGATTCGCCCTATGTGGCCGTGAACATGAAGATCATGACCCGCATGGGCAAGGCCGTGTACGAGGTGTTGGGCGATGGGGACTTCGTGCCCGCCCTGCACAGCGTCGGGCTGCCCCTGCAGCCGGGCCAGCAAGACGTAGTGTGGCCCTGCAACGCCGAGAACAAGTACATCGTCCACTTCCCGGAGGAACATGCCATCTGGAGCTTCGGGTCCGGGTATGGCGGCAACGCGTTGCTGGGGAAAAAGTGCTTCGCCTTGCGCATCGCCTCCACTATGGGCCGCGACCAGGGCTGGCTCGCCGAACATATGCTGATCCTGGGCCTTGAAACCCCGGACAAGGAGAAGACCTACGTGGCGGCGGCTTTCCCCAGCGCCTGCGGCAAGACGAATTTCGCTATGATCCAGAGCCCGGAGCGATTCAAGGACCATAAGGTCACCACCGTCGGTGATGACATCGCCTGGATCAAACCCGGCGCCGATGGCCGCCTCTACGCCATCAATCCTGAATTCGGGTTCTTCGGCGTGGCTCCAGGGACTTCGTTCAAATCCAATCCCAACGCCATGCTCACCATCCGCGAAAACTGCATCTTCACCAACGTGGCCCTCACCGCCGATGGCGATGTGTGGTGGGAGGGCATGACGGACGAGGTGCCCGAAGGCCTGACCAATTGGCAGGGCCAGCCCCACGACAAGGCTTCCGGCAAGCCCGCCGCCCATCCCAACGCGCGGTTCACGGCCCCGGCGAGCCAATGCCCGGCCATCGATCCGGCTTGGGAAGACCCCGCTGGCGTGCCCATCAGCGCCTTCATCTTCGGCGGCCGCCGCGCCAGCACGGTGCCCCTGGTGACCCAGGCGGTGAATTGGAGCTTCGGCGTCTACATGGCGGCCACCATCGGATCGGAAATGACCGCCGCCGCCGCCGGGAAGATCGGCGAGGTGCGCCGCGATCCCTTCGCCATGCTGCCCTTCTGCGGCTACCACATGGGCGACTATTTCGACCACTGGCTGCAGATCGGCCGCCAGATCCCCATGCCCCCTAAAATATTCCTGGTAAACTGGTTCCGCAAGGGCGCCGACGGCAAGTTCCTCTGGCCTGGGTACAGCGAGAACATGCGGGTGCTGAAGTGGGTCGTGGACCGTGTCCATGGCCGTGCCTTCGCATCAGAAACAGTGCTGGGCTGGGTCCCCCGGGAGCAGGACCTGGATCTGGAAGGCATCCAGAGCTTCGACCGGTCCAACTTTGCTGAGCTGATGAAGATTGATCGGGACGAATGGCGTTTGGAGGTTCTGCGCCATGAGGAGCTCTTCGAGAAGCTCTACGACAAGCTGCCACGGGAGATCCGGCCCATGCGCGAATTGCTCCTGAGCGGCCTCTGGCGCTCGCCCGCCAAAGACTGATGGGTGGATCACCAAAGAAGGGCCCCAGGAAGGGGCCCTTCTTTTATGCTGGTCCCATGGCCCCTGACGCACCCGGTTCCTTTTGCCAGAATTGCCTGACCTGGAATGCCGGGGACCGGGAGACCTGCGGAAAGTGCGGAACGCGGCTGCTCATCGTTTCCGGCGACCAGAGCTGGGAAGAGGACGCAGCCTCCAATGACCTCGAAGAGGACCTCGACGAGCACCTGCTCGAGCGGATCACCGGACTGGAGGAAACCCTTCGCCGGGTCGAGACCTACCTCGAAACCGTCTCCGACCAGTTGGGCAAACTGGAGCGCGCCGAAGTCATGCTGCGCAACGGTCTCATGGCCCTGGTGCAGGAGATGGACCAGCGGGGCCAGCTCAACGCCGAGACCTTCTCAGGCCGCTGGGAGCACCTGGTGGAGGAGAATCTGCACCTGATCGAGGCCCGCGAGCTGTTCACGCGCTATCGCGCCCGCATCCTCCCCATCGCCAAACCCCGGTCCATGGCCCAGCTCCGCCGCGCCCTGCTGGAGACCTCCGCCCTGCTGGACGGGTCGCAACTGCCTCAGGCCGCCCAGCGGCTGCAGCAGGCCCTGAGCCTGGACCCGAAGAACTACGAGCTGCTCTTCACGGTCGCGGCCTTGATGCACATGGCCGGCGATTCCGAAGAAGGCGAGGCCTTGGCGCGCAGGGTGGTGGGCCTCAGTCCCCGCCACTTCGAAGGCTGGATGCTGCTGGCCACGCTGCTGGAGGAAATACCGGAAAGGGCGGACGAGGCCATCGAGGCCCTGCGAAAAGCCGCGGATCTCCATCCCGAAGAGGCCGAGCCCCGGGAGCGCCTGGCGGCCCTGTTGCTGGACGAGGAGGACCTGCAGGGGGCTTTGGAGAGCGCCCAGGAGGCCGTGGGCCTGCAGAAGGACGGCCACACCCTGGCGCTGCTCGGCGAAGTGCACCTGGCCCGGGGGGAATGGGGGATTGCCATCCCTATCCTGAAAGAAGCTTCGGGATTCCTGCCCGGCGAGCTGCCCATCCGCCGCATGCTCGCCGAGGCTTACATCCAGGGCGACGAACGGCCGAAGGCCTTCGCGATCCTGCAGGAATTGTTGACCCAGCATCCCGGCGACTCCGAACTGCTGCTGCTGTTGGACGCGGAATCCCCCGCCCAGCTGCGCACCGCCCGGGGCGGCCGGGCGAAGGCGGCGGCCCTACTCCACGAAGCCCAGTCCTGGCTGGATGAGGACAACGTGGCCGAGGCCGAGGTCTGGCTTCGCAAGGCGCGGCGCAAAGGCAAGAGCGAACGCCTGGACCTGCTGGAATTGGAATGCGCCTTCCGCAAGGAACCCGAAAAAAACCTGGCCAAGGCCTTGGACTTCGCCCGCTCCAATCGCCATCCCCGTCTGTGTTTCCTGGCGTTGCGCCTGGCCCTCGACCACCTCATGAAGGCCGACCGCGATGGCGACCTGATGGAAGCCCTCCAAGTCTTCCTGAAAGCCCACCCCAAGAGCAGCGGGGCCTGGGAGGCGGCCCTGATGCGCCAGGCCCACCTCCTCATGCGCACCAAGGTCTCCGAGCACGACCTCTCGGAGGTGCGCCGTCTCCATGCCCATCCTCTGCCGGGCATGGAGACCCGCGCCCGCACCCTCCTGGGCCAATACCTGCTGGCCATGGGAAAGCACCACGATGTAGTGGAGCTGCTTGATCCACTGCTGGAGAAGGATCCGACGCTCATCAACCATTTCCAGCTGGGTGCGGCCTTGGCGGCCTTGGGCGAAACGGGCGAGGCCGTCTTCCTGTTGCAGGAAGGCCAGCAGGCGGATCCAGGTGACTTGACCGATGAACAGGCCCTTGGCGTCCGCAGCCAGATGCAGGGCCTCATCAAGGACTTATCGGAATCCACTACGGCGAAGCCCTGAGATAGGTGCCTCGAAGGCTTGACTTAAATCTCAAGTACTTCCAGGTCTTAATTGTTGACAATCCTGGTCAGGATTTCACAATGGAAAGGTTCGGGGCAGCTTCGCCGCCCCCAGCGGAAAGGTCGGACGCCGGCAATGAATACCGCCCTCAGCTCGGTCACCAGCCAGGAATACAAGTACGGCTTCGTTACGGACATCGAGTCCGACAGCGTGGCCGCAGGCCTATCCGAGGATGTGATCCGTTTCATTTCGGCCAAAAAGGGCGAGCCGGAATGGTTGCTCGAGTTCCGACTCAAGGCCTACCGCCATTGGCTCACCATGGCGGAACCCGCCTGGGCCAACGTCCACTACACGCAGCCTGATTTCCAAAAGATCGTCTACTACAGCGCGCCCAAACGGAAGGAAGCCAAATACGCCTCCCTGGACGAGGTGGACCCGGAGCTGCTACGCACCTTCGAGAAGCTCGGCGTCCCCATGAACGAGCAGGCGGCGCTGGCGGGCGTGGCGGTGGACGTGGTCTTCGATTCCGTGTCCGTGGCCACTACCTACAAGGCCAAGCTCGCCGAAGTGGGCATCATCTTCTGTTCCTTCAGCGAGGCGGTGCGGGAGCATCCCGAGCTGGTGAAGCAGTACCTCGGCAGCGTGGTTCCCACGGCCGACAACTTCTACGCGGCGCTCAACTCGGCGGTCTTCACCGACGGCAGCTTCGTCTTCATCCCCAAGGGCGTTGCCTGCCCCATGGACCTGAGCACCTATTTCCGCATCAACAACAAGGACAGCGGCCAGTTCGAGCGCACGCTCATCGTCGCCGAGGCAGGGGCCTCCGTCAGCTACCTCGAAGGCTGCACGGCCCCCCAGTTCAACACCAACCAGCTCCACGCGGCGGTGGTGGAACTGGTGGCCCTGGACGACGCCAGCATCAAGTACAGCACCGTGCAGAACTGGTACGCCGGCGACAAGGACGGCGTGGGCGGCATCTACAATTTCGTGACCAAACGCGGCCTCTGCAAGGGCCGCAACAGCAAGATCAGCTGGACCCAGGTAGAGACCGGCTCCGCCATCACCTGGAAATATCCCAGCTGCATCCTATTGGGCGAGAACAGCATCGGCGAGTTCTACTCGGTCGCCCTCACCAACCACAAGCAGCAGGCGGACACCGGCACCAAGATGATTCACATCGGCCGCAATACCAAGTCCACCATCATCAGCAAGGGCATCAGCGCCGGCGGCAGCAGCAACTCCTACCGCGGCCTGGTGCGGGTGCTGCCGAAGGCCGAGGGCGCGCGCAATTTCAGCCAGTGCGATTCCATGCTCATCGGCCAGCTCTCCTCGGCGAACACCTACCCCTACATCGAAGTGCAGAACCGGTCCGCCAAGGTGGAACACGAGGCCACCACCAGCAAGATCGGCGAAGAGCAGCTCTTCTATTTCCAGCAGCGGGGCATCCCCATGGAGGACGCCATCAGCATGATCATCAACGGCTTCTGCAAGGACGTCTTCCGCGAGCTGCCCATGGAATTCGCGGTGGAAGCCACCAAGCTGCTGAGCCTGAAACTTGAAGGTTCGGTCGGGTGAATACATGGAACCGTGAATGGCGCGAATGGACGCCAATGAAACAGATTCCTCATTAGCGGAAATTCGCGCCATTCGCAGTTGGTTGTTTTGGAGTTGTTCATGCTGAGCATCAAGAATTTGAGCGCGTCTATCAATGGCACCGAGGTCCTGAAGGGCATCGACCTAGAGATCGCCGCGGGCGAGGTCCACGCCATCATGGGCCCCAACGGGTCCGGAAAGAGCACCCTGGGCAAGGTGCTCGCGGGTCACCCGGCCTACGAAGTCACTTCCGGCGAGGTGCGCTTCGAGGGCAAGGACCTCTTTGAGATGGAAGCCGACGAGCGCGCCCGGGCGGGTGTATTCATGGGCTTCCAGCACCCCATCGAAGTGCCGGGCGTGAGCAATGCCCAGTTCCTGCGCTTGGCCTATAACAAACAGGCCGAGGCCAACGGCCGGGAGGAACTGGATCCCCTGGAATTCGACGACTTCATCCGCGAGAAGCTCCAGCTGGTGGGCATGCGCGACGAGTTCCTGGACCGCAGCCTGAATGTGGGCTTCAGCGGCGGCGAGAAGAAGCGCAACGAGATCCTCCAGATGGCGGTGCTGGAGCCGAAGCTGGCCATCCTCGACGAGCTGGATTCGGGGCTCGACGTCGACGCCCTGCGCATCGTCGGCGAGGCCGTGACCGCACTGAAATCCCCCACCAAGGCCATTCTGCTCATCACCCACTACCAGCGGCTGCTGGACCACATTCCCGCCAGCCACATCCACATCCTCCAGGGCGGCCGCATCGTCAAGTCCGGAGGACCCGAACTGGCCCTGGAAGTGGAAAGCCGAGGCTACGACTGGCTCACTGAAGCCTCGGCCGGAGTGGACCGATGAACGCCGCCCTCACTGGCGTGGGCGACTGTATTCTCGCCTCCGACCTGCTGGCGGAGCCCCGGCCCGACCATTTCAGCGCCCTGCGGCTCGACGCCGAGCAGTACCTCCAACACCAGGACCTGCCGACCCCCAAGGATGAAGACTGGAAATACGATGACCTGCGGGCGCTGAAGGCCACCACCTTCCACCCGGGCACCGCCGCCGCCGTAGACATCAAGGAGCGCATCCTGCCCGAGGCCCGGGGCACCCGGCTGGTCTTCGTCAACGGCCATCTTGACCCCCACCATAGCTGCACCTCCGCCCTGCCTCAGGGCGTGCGGCTGCTGAACCTTGCGGCGGCCTCGGAGGCCGTCCCGCAGCTGGGCAGCTTGATGGCCCCGGCGGATTCGGATTTCTTCGCGAAGCTAAACACCGCCCGCTTCCAGGACGGCGTCTTCATCTTCATCCCGAAAAATCTGAAGGTGGCCACGCCGCTGCACCTGCTCTTCATGAGCCAGGCGGCGGACGGGGCCACAATCTCGCAGCCTCGGATCATCGTGGTGCTCGAGCGCGGGGCCGCAGTGGAATTGATTGAAGAGTATGCCGGGACGGGGACCTACCTCACCAACACGGTGGTGGAGATCTTTCTGGCGGAGGATGCCGAACTCCGCCATGAGCGCGTCCAGCGGGAATCCCCCCAGGCCTTCCACATCTCGAACCTCCGGGCCCAGGTCCAGCGGGGCGCCCGCTACCACAGCCGTACCATCAGCTTCGGCGCGGCCTTCAGCCGCCAGACCCCCCAGGTCTCGATCCTGGGCGAAGGCGCCGACGTGATCCTGGACGGCCTGGCGCTGCTCAACGGGGACCAGGTGGCCGACACCCACTCGGTGCTGGACCACACGCAGCCCCACTGCACCAGCCACCAACTGCACAAGGCCATCGTGGACGACGGGGGCCGCGCGATCTTCAACGGCCGCATCTTCGTGCGCCGGGGCGCCCACGGCACCGATGCGCGGCAGCAGAGCCGCAACCTGCTGCTCAGCGAAAAGGCCCGGGTGGACACCAAACCCCAGCTCGAGATCGACACGGACGATGTGAAGTGCGCCCACGGGGCCGCGGTTGGAGCCCTGGATCCCGAAGAACTTTTCTACCTCCAGAGCCGGGGCCTCAATGACCAGGCAGCCCGCAACCTGCTGACCTACGGCTTCGCGGCGGACCTGCTGGCGCACATCCCGGTCGCCAGCCTGCGGCGCCAGCTGCGCCAGGCGGTGATGGCCCGCACCAATTCAACGGACCTGGCCGCGGAACTCGGGGAGCTGGCATGACCGTCCTGCTAACGCCTCTGGATGTCGCGAAAGTCCGCGAGGACTTCCCGCTGCTCACCCACCCCTTCCATGGCAAGCCGCTGCACTACCTGGACAGCGCCGTGAGCGGCCAGATGCCGATACCGGTCATCGAGCGCATGGCCCACTACCAGCGTTTCGAGCACACCAATGTGCACCGCGGCGTCAGCGCCCTGTCCCAGGAGGCCACGGACCGCTTCGAGGAGGCCCGCGAAAAGGTGCGCGCCTTCCTCCACGCCCCTAGCGTCAAGCAGATCGTGTGGACCCGGGGCACCACCGAAGCCATCAATCTGGTGGCCCAGTCCTGGGGCCGCGCGAACATACAGGCGGGCGACGAGATCCTGCTGAGCGCCATGGAACATCACGCCAACATCGTGCCCTGGCAGATGCTGGCCAACGAGAAGGGCGCATCCATCAAGGTCATCCCCATGGATGACCGGGGCGTGCTGGAGCTGGACCAGTTGGAGGCCCTGCTGACCCCGCGCACCAAGGTGCTGGGCATCACCCACGTCTCCAACGTGCTGGGCACCGTGAACCCCTTGAAGGCCATCATCGCCCAGGCCCACGCCAAGGGCGTGGTGGTGGTGGTGGACGGGGCCCAGGCGGTGCCCCACGTGCCGGTGGACGTGGTGGACCTCGACGCGGATTTCTATGCCTTCAGCGGCCACAAGCTCAGCGGGCCCACGGGCATCGGCGTGCTCTACGGCCGGAAGGAATTGCTGGAAACCATGCCTCCCTGGCAGGGCGGCGGCAACATGATCCTGTCGGTGGCTTGGGAGAAGACCTCCTACATGGGCATCCCGGGGAAATTTGAAGCAGGCACCCCGGCTATCGCCGAGGCCATCGGCTTGGGCGCGGCCATCGATTATTTCAATGCCCTGGGCCTGGATCGCATCGCCGCCCACGAGCACGCGCTCCTGGACTACGCCACCGCCGAATTGGGAAGCATCGAAGGCCTGCGCATCATCGGCACGGCCCCCGGCAAGGCCTCGGTGCTCTCGTTTGTGCTGGAGGGCATCCATCCCCACGACGTGGGCAGCATCCTGGACCATGAAGGTGTCGTGGTGCGGGCCGGCCACCACTGCGCCCAGCCGGTGATGACGCGCTTCAACATCCCCGCCACCACCCGCGCCAGCTTTGCCTACTTCAATGACAGGGCGGACGTGGACGCCCTGGTGGCCGCCATCCGCAAGGTGCAGGAAATCTTCGGCGCCGAGTCCGACGATACGTCCGCAGAAGGGCAGGACTGATGGCCACCGACCCCCGTGAGCTTTACCAGCAGGTCATCATCGAGCACAACAAGAAGCCGAGGAATTTCGGCAAGCTCGAACCCTGCACCCACCACGCCGATGGCCACAATCCGCTGTGCGGCGACCAGCTCCAGCTCACCCTCAGCGTGGTGGACGGGCGCATCGAGGACATCAGGTTCGAAGGCCACGGCTGCGCCATCGACGTGGCTTCGGCCTCGCTCATGACCGGCGCCGTGAAGGGCAAGTCCGTCGCTGAGGCCGAGGCCATGGCCGAGCAGTTCCGCGGCATGGTGCGCGGCGAGCTGGACCCTTCAACGGAACCCCATCACCTTGGCAAGCTGACGCTTTTCCAGGGCGTGAAGGACCTGCCCAGCCGCGTCAAGTGCGCCGTCCTCCCTTGGGCCACCTTGCATTCCGCCCTGAAGGGCGAAGAAGTCGTAAGCACCGAATGAACATGGAACCGCGAAGGGCGCGCAAGCTCGCGAATACAAAAACCAGAGTTTCAATGGGCGTCCATCCGCGTCCATCCGTGGTTTGAGGATTTCATGCCCAAGATCTCCGAAATCGAATACACCCCCAATCCCAACGCCGTGAAGTTCCTTCTCAAAGAGGCCGTGGCGGTGGGCTTCCCGAAGAGCTTTCCCAACGCGGAGATCGCCGCGAACGATGAGCTAGCGAAGGCCCTCTTCGAGGTGGGCCACGTGGTGTCGGTCTTCATGCAGGACAAGTGGCTGACCGTGACCAAGACCGACGACGTGAAGTGGCCGGACCTGCTGCCGAAGCTGGCGGCGCCCATCCGCGCCGCCGCCAGCCACGGCGGCCAGACCCCCGAAGCCATCGCCAAACGCGAGTTCAACAAGATCAACGATGAGCACGACGAGATCCTGAAAAAAGTCCACGCCATCCTGGAAGAGAGCATCCTTCCCGCCCTGGCCGCCGACGGGGGTGGGCTCGAGATCGTCGGTCACGTCGACAAGCAGGTGATGATCCGCTACCAGGGCGCCTGCAATTCCTGCCCCAGTTCCCTGACGGGCACCCTCGCGGCCATCGAAGGAATGCTGCAAAAAGAGATTGATCCAGAGCTGGTGGTCATTTCGGTTTAGGGGCTTGGGTCGCGGCCCCCTGATTTTCGCTCTTCCAGTGAGCGGAGCTGTTGAAAATCACGTTGCAGCGCCTGTGATTCAGCGGAACAATGCAAGCCCAACCCCGGAGAAAGCCCATGATCCATTCGAGCATCCTGGACACCATCGGCCGCACACCCATCGTGCGCATCAATCGTCTGGCGCCGGAAGGCGTTGAAATGTATGTGAAGGTGGAGGCCTTCAACCCCGGCGGCTCCGTGAAGGACCGCCTCGCCCTGGCCATCATCCTGGATGCCGAGGCCCGGGGCGACCTGAAGCCCGGCCAGATGGTGGTGGAGGCCACCTCGGGCAACACGGGCATCGCCCTAGCGATGGTCTGCGCCGCCAAGGGCTATCCCTTCGTGGCCTTCATGGCCGAGACCTTTTCCATCGAGCGCCGCAAGCTCATGCGCGCCTTCGGCGCCAAGGTCATCCTCACTCCCGCCGCCCACCGGGCCAGCGGCATGGTGAAGATCGCCGAAGCCTACGCCCAGAAGCACGGCGCCTTCCTGGCCCGGCAGTTCGACAATCCCGCCAACCCGGCCTACCACCGGCAGACCACCGCCTCGGAAATCCTTTCGGACTTCGCGGGCCGGCGCCTGGACTGGTTCGTCACCGGCTGGGGCACCGGCGGCACCCTGACGGGCGTCGGCGAAATGCTCCGCGTCGCCCGGCCCGACGTGAAGATCATCGCCGCCGAGCCGGCCGTGGCCTCTCTGCTCAAGGGTGAGGAGTGGCACCCCCACAAGATCCAGGGCTGGACGCCCGACTTTATTCCCAACGTGCTCAACCAAGCCGTGGCCCATCAGATCCTGCCCGTCACCGATGAGGTCGCCCGGGAAGCCGCCCGCCGGCTGGCCACGGCGGAAGGCATCTTCTGCGGTCTGTCCGCCGGCGGCACCTTCGCCACGGCGTTGGACGTGGCCAAGCAGGCCAAGCCCGGCGACGTGATCCTCGCCATGCTGCCGGACACCGGCGAACGCTATCTCTCCACCTTCCTCTTTGAAGGCGTCAACGAGGGCAGCGACGAGGAGCTTTAGCCTGTTCTACGGCCCCTGACCGCCGCCGCTACCCAGACCACCGCAAGAATGCCGTAAAGATCGATGGTCTGGAGCTGGCAGTGATTTCGGTCACGGTTGCAGGCCCTAGCCTCCGAGCGCCACATCATTGGACAGACGCCCAAATTCTTGGGTAAAAAGAAAATCAAACCTGGGGGTCTTCCGGTCGATTCGGGAATAGCCTTTTGCAGCTCCACCATGGAGCACAGCTGTGTGGGGCCCACTCCTAGGTCGGTTTCGGCGATAGATTTCTACCAAGTGTCGAAGGATGGCGTGCCCCTTTTCTTCACTCCATTCGGCCACTTCGCACTATGCACCGGCGAAATGCTAAGAGTTGATAAACAACCCACCTCCGGTCACTCTGAGCGGATTCGCTTGGAGATTTCGATGCGCATTTGCTTGCTGGCCGCTTTGGCGTTTTCCATCGCTATACCACTGGCGGCTCAATTGGTGGGTCCGTCCAAAGTGGACGTAGTGATCCCCATGCCGCCCAGCCTGGGAATCCGCGTGAAGAGCCTGGCCCTGGTGCCAGCTTCCGACTCCTATACGGTCGAGCTGCACAAGATACTCAGACACCATTTGGAAGCAAGCCGTCTCATCCAAATCAAGGAGAGCCCATCCTTGACAGGCAAGGACCTTGGCTCATTGGATGAGGCCGCCAAAGCCGCCTTGAAGGCAGGCTTGGGACCGACCATCCTGCTCTCTGCGGTGGTGAATTCGGCTGAGTCTGGCCAGGAGGCCCGCCAGATCCCATTCTCTAACAATGGAGTTAAGTCTGTCGCCACTACGACCGTCAAATACCATGCAACCGTGAAGCTGCTCGACCTCGCCACGGGCAAATCCACGGAGGTGCCCCCGATCAATGTGGACACGTTTCTACGGAATGAGTCTGTTGGGTCTACCCCCTCCTACCCTGAAGTCGATGCCGTTCGGGCCCAAGCCACCAGCATCGCCGCCCGCAAGGTGCTCGGATTGCTGCTCCCCTGGGCGGACCATCGGAGCTTGGTCTTCTTCGACAATTCTGCCCTGGAAATGAAGGAGCTATTCAATCTGTACAAAGCCAAGAAATTCGCCGAGGCGCTGGCCCTCGGCCAGGCCACGCTCGCCAAGGCCCCAGCTACCACCGCCCCTAGGGACCTAGCCCGTCTGTCCTACGATCTTGGAATGCTGCAGTTGATGTCGTCCCACTATCCCGAGGCGATGGGTCTGATGAAGGCGGCGGTGGCCAAGGACAATGACTCGGATCTGCGCCTGGGCCTGGACTCGGCCCAAGAAGCCCTGGCAAACCAGGACAAGATTCAGACGATCATGTCGCCCTGAGGGGCTTCGCGAAACTCACCGATTGCCCTTTCCGGCCGCCGCGGCGATGGCGGCCACGGAGCGGTCGATGTCCGCCTCGGTGGTGGCCTGCCCGCTGACGGAAAACCGCATCACGCCCAGCCCCTTCCACACGCTGCCCGACAGCCAGCAGGTGCCATCCCGTTGCACTCGCTCCACCACCAGTCGGGTAAAGGCGTCCGCGTCACCGCCACCGGTTGGCTCGAACCGCACGAGTACCTGGTTCAGCGCGACTTCGTTCAGAATCGTGGCTCCAGGAATGGCGGCCAATCCCGCGGCCGCCCGGCGGGCCAGTGCACAGCCACCGCCCACGAGGTCAGCGACGCCGGAGCGGCCCAGCGTCCTCAGTTGGGCATACAACGGAAAGCCCCGGCCCCGCCGGGAGAATTCCGGAACCCAATCCATCGCATCCCGGGCGGAGCCCTCCTGTTGGATCAGGTAGGCCGCATTCACAGTCATGGCCGCCCGCAGGGCGCGGGCCTCCTTCACGATGGCCAACCCGGAATCGTAGGGGACGTTGAGCCATTTGTGGGCATCGGTGGCCCAGGAATCCGCGCGCTCAATGCCCTTCACCAGGGACCGCAAGGCCGGCACGGCCGCCGCCCAGAGCCCAAAGGCTCCGTCCACATGGAGCCAGGCGCCCTTTTCCTCGCAGGCCCCGGCGATGGCTTCCATGGGATCGAGGGCGCCGGTGTTCACGTTGCCGGCCTGGGCGCAGACGATCACGGGCCCTTCCAGCCCGGCCAGCGCCTTCCGGAGCGCCGCGGGCTCCATGCGGCCCTGGGCATCCGCTGGTACCCGCACCATGCGCCCGGCCCCCAGGCCCAGGAAGCGCAGGGCCCGCGGAATGGTGACGTGGACTTCATCGCCCACCACCACGTGCACTCGCGGGGCTCCCTGCAGGCCCTCCTGCTCCACATCCCAGCCGGCGCGGCGGAGCATCTCCCCCCGGGCTGCCGCCAGGCAGGTGAAATTGGCCATTTGGCAGCCGGTGACGAAGCCCACGCCGCTCGCAGCGGGAAGGCCCAACAACTCAAGGAGCCACCGCGCGCAGGTTTCCTCCACCACGGCCAGGGCCGGCGCCGCCGCGTAGAGGCCGGCGTTCTGGTCCCAGGCGGAGGTGAGCCAATCGGCGGCCAGGGACGCCTCGGAACTGCCGCCGATGACAAACCCGAAGTAGCGCGGGCCGGGCTCGGCCACCAGGCCGGGCTCCACTCCTTGGATCAGTTCCTGGATGACCTGGACCGAGTCCAGGCCCGCCTCGCCCAGGGGCAGGCTCAACGCCGCCCGGAGTTCCTCAAGGCTGGCCAGAGCGCCCACGGGCCGCTCCGCCAGCGCCCCCCGGAAGTCCGCGGATGCCTCATAGGCCAGTCGCAACACCTCGTGCACGGGACCCCCTCACTTCAACTTCAGCGGTGCAATCTTGCCATCCCCCGGGCGAGTGGCGGGTTTAAATGCCTCCATCCAGCGGCGGTCCCGGGTCTCCCTCCCCATTTTCACTTGGTTTTCCCGCCTTCCCGGTCCAGACTGGATGTTCTGCCGGACGCATGTGCCGGGATTCCAGCCACCCCAACGGAACTGGGGGGCAACTCATAAGAGGTGGACTGAATGTCCAAGTTAGAAGCAATCATCAAGGGGCATGCGTCTAAACGCATGGGCAGCATCAACGTGCTGGACGCGACGCAGCTGGACGACAGCTCCGAAGAAGCCCAGGAGTTCCTGACGGCGCTCCAGGGCGAGACCCGCGGCCTGAAGGAAGACGAGGTCGTCCGCGGCCATGTCGTGGAGATCCGCGGCAAGGACGTGATCATCGACATCGGCTACAAGGGGTCCGGAACCGTCAACATCGACGAGTTCAACAACCCTGACGGC
>JANXPB010000187.1 GCA_025357545.1 Holophagaceae bacterium | reverse complement strand
TTTCTTCGACTGCACCAATCTAATCCGCATCCCGTTTCACCCCGCGGGTGAATCCGGCCACCCATCTTTAGGATGCTTTAAACCCGCACCAGGATTCATTCTGCGCTACTATTTTGATGTGAAAGCTGCACGGTCTCAGGTTAAAAGATAAAGATTCACCACCATCTGTCTTTACGTCTCGTGTATCGGCCAAGCCGATACCGAGAAGGCACGAAGCCACCAAGCAAAGCACCAGGCTTCGCCGCCCTTGATCCCTGTTCGAACTTGCTTCGCGGGGCGCGCAGCGCCGGCGGGCTGAAGGCCCGGAAATTCAGGCGGTCCGGAGTGGATCACACAGAGCGTGAGTCCACCGCCGAACCGCCTGAATTGATCCGTGAAGCTGCCACATGAGGTAGCTCTTGGTGCCCTTGGTGTCTTGGGTGTCTTGGTGGTTCTATTTTTATTGAATGCAACTTGGTATAGGTGCCCAGCGAAACCGGCTAAGGGGCTGGTTGAACCACGGTGCTGCTGTCGAGGGTGACGGCGGTCTGAGCCAGGAGCCGACCATTGATCGAGGCACCTGTGCGCAGCGCGATAGCCGTTTGGCACAGGACGACACCTTCACCGTGCGCCGTGGTCCCGAATTCCACCGACCCGGCCACCTGCCAGAAAATGTTCTTGGGCACCGCGCCGCCCGCCAGCAGGACCTTGACGGTCGGGCTCAAGGTGAGATTCTGCGCCACCTGGAAGATCCAGACATCAGTGGCGCTGCCGGTCAGGGTGATGTTGGTCGGGATCAAAAGGCCCGTGCCCCATCGGTACACGCCCGGGGCGATGGTCAGTCCGCCGATGTTCCCCGCGCCCAACTCAGTGACATCCGGCGCGCGCCCCGCGGCATTGGTGAAGGCAAGCTGCATATCGAGCACTGCGGTGGTCAGGTTGGTCGGGGTGGGTGGTGCGTAATCCGACGCGTACACCTTGCCGGCCACCTGGGTGGAAGTCGCGAAGACATTCGAGGGGTCCGCGGTCAAGGTGAACCCCGTAAGGCCGGTGGCCTTGATGGGGCTGACGCCGATGTCGCCGGTGATGGCGGAGGCGGGCACGGTGGAGATCCCGGCTTTCGAAAGGATCACGAAATTACCAGCCGCTCCCAGATTCACCGGGAGCCCGGGTGCCTTGGTGTTGCCCGTGGTGAAGGTCCAGGCGTAGTTCGCCGCCAGGGCAATGCCAGAGGTGCTTTTGGCCCCGGTGGTGATTGTCGCGAGATAGGTGCTGTTGCTCATGAGTTGGCTGGACGGCAGGAAGACCGCCGTCGAGTTGGCGTAGGTGACGATGCCTGCAACATTGCCAAACCCTGAGACGAGGGCCAGCGTGAAGGTGGAGGTGTTCAGAGTGGTGGGATCCATCGCGACGTTGAAGGTGGCACTGATGCTGCCATTCAGCGGAACGCCAAGGGCGCCGTTGAGAGGGATGTTGGAGAGGACCGTCGGCGTCGTCGAGTTGCCGCCGATGGTGGTGAAGCTCCAGGGATAGCTCGTCGCCAGGGCCACGCCCAGGGCGCTCTTGGCCCCGGTGGTGATGGTCGCGGTGTAGGTGCTGTTCGCCACGAGGGGGCTGGTGGGCAGGAAGACCGCCGTCGAATTGGAGTAGCTCACGGTGCCGGGGACCGGAACCGCCGCAGCCCCTACGGTCAGCGTGAAGGTGCTCCCCGTCAGGGTGGTGGGATCCATCGCGGCGCTGAAGGTGGCACTGATGCTGCCATTCAGCGGAACGCCAAGGGCGCCATTGAAGGGAGTGGTGGAGACGACGGTCGGCGTGCTTGCCGCGCCGGCGCCAGTGGTGAAGGTCCAGACGTAGTCCGACGCCAAGGCAAAGCCAAAGGCGCTATAGGTCCCGGTGGTGACCGTGGCGGTATAAGTGGTGTTGCTCATCAGGGGGCCGGCCGGTGTGAGCACGGCTACCGAATTGGCATAAGTGACCGTGCCTGGGACCGTCCCTAAGCCTGCCAAAGAAGTCAGCGTGAAGGTGCTGGTGGTGAGGGTGCCCGGTTCCATCGCCTGGCTGAAGGTGGCGGTGATGCTCGGGTTCAGGGAAACGCCCACGGCGCCATTCAGGGGAGTGTTGGACAGGACCGTCGGGGCCGGTGAGTTCCCGCCGCCGGTCGACAAAATCCAACTGTGGTTGGTCGGCAGGGCCACGCCGGAAGCACTCTTGGCCTCGGTGGTGATGGTGGCGGTGAGCTTGCTATCCCTCGGTAGGGGGGTGGCTGGCCAGAAGGCTGCGGTGGAATTGGTATAGGTCACCAGGCCTTTGACCGGGACCGCCTCGGCCCCGGAGGTCAGGGTGAAGGAGTTCGCGGTGAGCGAGGCGCCGTCCATGGGCTTGTCGAACTGGACTTTGAAACTCCCGTTGCGGGGGAAGTCCCTGGTGCCATCGGAGGGGGTGCTGGCCATGATCCCAGGGGCCGCCGCCGAGGGCGTGGTCGAGGCTCCGCTTCCGGAGCCGCTGCAGCCGGCGAACGCGAGCAGAAGCAGGACTGCGGCTCCCTGTTTCAACAGATACGATTTCTGATGCATGAACATCGTGGCTCCCTGGTAGTGACCCCGTGAAGGAAATTCCATCAACGCGTTCCACTAGCGGCAGAACTCGAATCCACTACAGGAGCAATATTTGAACCATTTAAATAAACTTAATTATATTAATGTTTACATAATGATTATTATGAAATCATAAATTATTTCAGGTCAATATGAACTACCTTCCCCTTCAAATCGAAGGGGCATTTCGGTCCATGGACAGCCATGGATTTTGGATTCTGACCAGCTCTGTAGGGATCAAAAAGCCTCGGGCCAGGCACCGGGACAGGCCTGGATTCTGCTGCTCCCCGCCCTCCAGACTTCGATTTGAATGAGATAATAATTCATAATGATTGGAAAGAACTTGGAAGTAGATTAGCTTCCAAGTTCTATTCGTTTAAATAATTGTTGTTAACGTGATGGTTCAATAAATGCTCGTGGCTGGGTTCATGCGCCCAGCCAACGGCCGGGTTCGTCTTTCGGGAGATTTCATGTCCAACGACAAAAAGCCCAAAAAAGCCAAACCTCCCGTGGTCCACGGGGCCACTTCCCGCAGCAACGACCTGGCCGGCCGACTGGCTGAACCCGCCAAGAAAGCTCCTCTAGCCCCGCCCAAGAAGAAAAAATAAAGCCACCCCGACCATGACTCCAACTCCGATGCTGCTGCATGATTTCCAGCGCCAGCTGCCCAAGCACCACTCAGGGCAGGCCGCCATCCTGGAATGGATCGCCGCGGCCCACGCTCAGGCGGAAATCACCCTGCAGCGGCCGGCTACGGAAGCCGAACGGGAGGCCATCATCCGGAAGAACCGGAAACTGGTCCTGCGCTTCGGCTGCAGCACGGACCGGATCAGTTTCCGCAATTCCGCCCTGGCCGATTTCACCCATACCGACTGGGACCGGATGCGGATCTTCGCCTTGAACGAATTCCCGGCGGGGAAGCCCTGCGGCGAGCGCAGCCGTTTTTTCAAGGAGATCAGTAACCTCGCCTTCGATCAGTTCTACGCGGAGACGGCGGACCCGCCGCTCGTGATCGTCCATGTCACCGGCACGGGCTACGTCTCCTCCAGCGGGGCCCAGCGGCTGGTGGCCGCCCGGGATTGGGGCCGGTCCACCGAGGTGGTCCACGCCTACCACATGGGCTGCAACGCCTCCCTTCCCGCCATCCGCAGGCCACAGGCTTCGTGGCAAGAGGCAAGGCCCGGGTGGATATCGTCCATACGGAACTGTGCACCTTGCATATGGATCCCACCCAGCATCTGCCCGAACAACTGGTGGTGCAGACCCTGTTCGCCGATGGCCTGATCCGGTATTCCGTGTCGCCCGCGGGGACGGGCGTCGTGAACGGCCTGGAACTGCTGGCCACCCGCGAGGAGATCGTGCCGGATACCGAGGTCGCCATGAGCTGGATGGCCTCGGACTTCGGGATGCAGATGACCCTTTCCCGCAAGGTCCCCGAGCACATCCGCGCCAACCTTGGGCCCTTCCTGGAGCGTCTGGCGGCCGCTTCGGGCCTGACCCCGGCCCAGCTCTGCGCCACGGCCCTCTTCGCCATCCATCCCGGCGGCCCGCGGATCAACCTGCATCCCGTGGTCCTGGCGGCCACCGCCTTTTTGTGGTTCAGCACGGCCTGCGGTCCGCTGCTGGCAATCCCCATCGAGGCCACGAAGCGGCAGACCGAGCGGGATCTGACCCGCTTCGATCTCGACTTCGACCTGCTGGAGTTCCCGGCCCCGATCTATCTCACCACCCGGTCGGACCTGGGCGACGTCTCCCAGGGACAACTGGTGACCCTCAGCAATTTTTATGAGTTGTTCTAGGACCTCCTCAATCCCAGGCAGCTCGAAGGCCTGCGCCTCCTGGTCACGCCGTTTCCCCAGCAGCAATTCAATGCCACCGACGACCGCCGCAGCCTGAAGGCCCACCAGGGCGTAGCCTGTTTCGACTGCCACGCCAATGGCCATACCAATGCGGCCACCCACACGGTCGGCGACTTCCGGCCCAATGAGCTGCGCCACCGCATCGACACGCCCACCCTGCGGGGGGTGAACATCCAGCGCCTGTTCGGTTCGCAGCGGGCCCTGACGACCGTGGAGGGCTTCATCGAGTTCGAGCAGCGGGGCGCCTACTTCGATGGCATTCCGGCCGATGTCGCGCGCAAGGGCACCAATGTCCTGGAATGGGGCAGCCAGGTGCAGTTCATGGCGGAGTTTCAGGCGCTCCTGGACTTTCCGCCCGCGCCGAAGCTCAATGTGCTCGGCAAGCTGATCCCCGCCAAGGCCAGCGAGAGCGAACTGCGCGCCAGGGGATTTGCTTCGGGAAGGGCCAGTACGTGGCCTGCCCCGCCCCGCCCTTTTACACCGACAACCGGATGCACAACCTGAAGGTGGAGCGCTTCTTCAAGAAGGCCACGTTCAACGGCCGGAAAGGTTCTGCCGATGGCCCCATCAAGACCTTCCCTCTGCGCGGCATCAAGGATTCGCCCCCCTATCTGCACGATAACCGCCTGCTGCCCCTGGAGGACACCGTGGCGTTCTTCAATCTCGTGCTGGAGTTGAAATTGAATGCCCAGGAGAAGCAGGACCTGGTGGCTTTCCTGCGGGTGCTGTAAACCGCCAGCGAGCGGCCTGCAGCCCAGAGCCCTGGTTGCCTCGACCCGCCATCCAGCCCAGGCCGGAAGGTTGTTCAAACAGTATCGATCCAGATTGAATGGTAGGCGGCAGGTCCCATGGCTTTGGGAGCATCATGGGAGTCAGCGGGGATGGGCCATGACCAAAAAGAAAGCTGACCTTCAGACGGCGAAGCCGAAGCGCAAGCTCAAGGCCCCGCCCGTCGACCTGCCCGAGCCCCCGCCGCTTTCAGACCCGGACGGCCCAGGAGCAGCCCCCGCGCCCCGCGGAGCAAGGCCATCGGGCCTTTTCCCCATCGTTGGCATCGGCGCTTCGGCCGGGGGGCTCGGGGCCTTTGAAGCCTTCTTTTCCGGCATGCCCGCCGGCACCAAGCCCGGCATGGCCTTTGTCCTGGTGCAGCACCTGGCCCCGGGCCACAAAAGCATTCTCACCGATATCATCCAGCGCTGCACCTCGATGCAGGTCCTCGAAGTCACGGACGGAATGAGGGTCCAGCCCAACTGCGTTTACATCATTCCGCCCAACCACAACATGGCCCTTCTGAAAGGCGCGCTCCACCTGCTGGATATCGAGGGGCCGCGGGCCCTGCACCTGCCGATCGATTTCTTCTTCGAATCCATGGCCCAGGACCTGCATGGGCGGGCCATCGGCATCGTGCTCTCCGGCACCGGCAGCGATGGCGCCCTGGGCGTGCGGGCCATCAAGGGCGAGGGCGGCATGGCCATGGCCCAAAATCTCGCCTCCAGCGAGTACGACGGCATGCCGCACAGCGCCCTCGCCACCGGGCTGGTGGATTACGAGCTGACGCCGGCCGAGATGCCCGCCCAGCTGCTCGCTTACGCCTTCCATGCCTTCGATAAAGACTTGGGGGACACCATCCCCGCCCCCAAGGTCGAGAACGCGCTCGAGAAGATTTTCATCCTGCTGCGCGCCCAGACCGGCCACGACTTTTCCCTGTACAAGCCGAGTTCCGTCCACCGCGGCATCGAACGGCGCATGGCCGTCCACCAGATCGATGGGATGGACGGTTACGTCAAGTATCTGCTCCAGTCCCGAGCGGAAGTGGAGGCCCTGTTCCACGGCCTGTTGATCGGCGTGACAGGGTTTTTCCGGGACCCGGAGGCCTTTCGCGCGCTGGAGGAAGAGGCCATCCCCAAGCTGCTGGCCGACAAGCCGGCGGGCGCTTCCATCCGCGTGTGGACGCCGGGTTGTTCCACGGGGGAAGAAGCCTACTCCATCGCCATCCTGCTGAAGGAGCGAATAGAGGAGCTGAATCAGACCTTCGCGGTGCAGATCTTCGCCACCGACATCGACCGCCGGGCCATTGCCGCTGCCCGGGCGGGCCTTTTCCCGGTCGGCAGCGCCGCCGATCTCTCCCCAGAACGGCTGGCAAGGTTTTTCACCGCCGAAGCCGACGGCAGCGCGTACCGCATCCATAAGAGCCTGCGGGATATGGTGCTGTTTTCCGAACACGACCTCATCAAGGATCCACCCTTCTCCCGGCTCGACCTGATCAGTTGCCGCAATCTCCTGATTTACATGGGGGCCGCCCTGCAAAAAAGGGTCATTCCGCTGTTCCACTACGCTCTGAATCCTGATGGTTTCCTGTTCCTGGGCACCTCGGAGACCATGGGGGATTTCAGCGAACTGTTCGCAGTACTTGAGCTCAAGGCAAAGCTGTACCAGAGCAAAAGGGAATCCTACGGGGCGAAGCGCGCCTCCATGGACCGCTTTCTGACGCCCCTGGCGGCGATGGAGGGGACCGGCGGGCGGGGCTTCGAAAAGACGGCGGAACGGGTGAATGTCTCGCTGCGGGAGCTGACCGAGCAGGCGCTTCTGAAGCAGTTCGTGGCCTCTGGCGTGCTTGTCGACCGCCACGGCGACATCCTGTACCAGCATGGCCGCACCGGGATGTACCTGGAACCCGCCTCGGGCGTGGCGGGCGTCAACAATATCCTGAAGATGGCCCGCTACGGGCTGCAGCGGGAATTGACCACGGCCCTGCACACAGCCATCGGAATCAAAACGGTCCAGCGCCACCCGGGCCTGCGGGTCAAGACCAATGGCCACTTCACCCAGGTCGACCTGTGCGTCTGCCCAGTGTCCGCCGGCCCTGCGGGATCGCCCGATTCGCAGCTGTACCTGGTCATCCTGGAGGAAGCGCCGCCGGTCGACCTGGACCCAGCGCCCCCGGCCCCCCCGCAGGCCAGCGCCGGTCCGCAGGGCCTGGAAACGGATACGGACGCCCGCATCGCGGCGCTTCACCAGGAACTGAGGAGCAAGGAGGAATACCTGCAGACCGCCAACGAGGAATTGGAGACCTCCAACGAAGAACTCAAATCCTCCAACGAGGAAATGCAGTCCGTGATCGAGGAATTGCGGTCCACCAATGAGGAGCTGGAAACTTCCAAGGAGGAAATGCAGTCCGTCAACGAGGAGCTGGCCACGGTCAACTCCGAACTGCGGACCAAGGTGGACGATCTGTCGCGGGCCAGCAACGACATGAACAACCTGCTATCCAGCACGGGCATCGGCACCATTTTCGTCGACCACCAGCTGCGCATCCTGCGCTTCACCCCTGCCGCCACCCGGATCATCAATCTGATTGCGGGGGACGTGGGCCGGCCGGTGGCGCACATTGTCTCCAACCTGGTCGGCTACGACGGGATGGTGGCGGACACCCAGGCCGTGCTGGACACCCTGGTGCCCAAAGATGTGGACGTGCAGACTCTGGCGGGGGCGTGGTACTCCATGCGCATCCAGCCCTACCGCACGCGCGAAAACGTGATCGAAGGCGCGGTGGTCACCTTCGTGGACATCTCCGAGGTGGTGCGCACCCGGGAGGCCCTGCGGAAAGCCAATGATCTGCTGCGGCTGGCGGTGGTCCTGCGCGATGCGCATGATGCCATCACCGTTCAGGATCTGGACGGCCGCATCTTGGCCTGGAATCCTGGGGCGATGAGGATCTATGGCTGGACTGAAGCCGAGGCGCTGGAGCTGAACGTGCGCAGCCGGATACCAGAGGGACTGCAGAAGAAAGCCTTGGCCAAGGTGCACCAGCTCAGCCAGTCAGAAATCCTGGAACCCTACCTGACCCAACGGATCGCCAAGGATGGCGCGGTCCTGGAGGTATCGATGACGTCCACGGCGCTGCTGGATGAAACCGGCCACATGTATGCGATCGCGACCACGGAACGCGCGCGCGAAACCGTGCAAAAGCCCAAGATGGAGGCCCACCATGGCCGGTAAACCCAAACGCCCCGCCAGCGGCGTCAACCTGCAGCGACGGGCCGGGAAGTTGGCCCGGGCGGAAGATGCGCAGTCGCCATCCCACCTTGAAACCCTGTCGCCCGAAGAATCTCGGCTCATACTCCACGAGCTGCGCGTGCATCAGATCGAGCTGGAGATGCAGAACGAGGAATTGCGCCAGTCGCAGGTGGAATTGGACGCCGCGCGGGCGCTCTATTTCGATCTGTGGGACATGGCGCCGGTGGGCTTCTGCACCGTGAACGACAAGGGCCTGGTCCTCCAGGCCAACCTGACGGTCGCCACTCTGCTGGGCGAGTCCCGGGACAACCTGCTCCGAAAGCCCATGACCCGGTTCATTTTCAAGGAAGACCAGGACATCTACTATCAGCACCGGAAACTGCACTTTGTAGCCGGGGAAGCCCAGGCCTGTGATCTGCGGATGGTGAAGCTGGACGGCACACCATTCTGGGCGCATCTGGCGGCCACCGTCGCCCAAGGGCCCGGGGGGGCACCCCTGCTCCGCCTTGCGATCATGCGGTTCCACCCACCCGCTGCGCCTGATGCGGATTCGAGTTCAAAGGGATAGAAACCCAATAGCTGAACACCACTTAAAACTGATTCACCCAGAGGAAAGCGATCTTGCCCTACCACTCCTTCTGGCGTGGTATCTGGCCTCCGTCCTGAGCCACCTTGGCGGACGGTGCCTTTTGGTCGGGGTGCTGTGGGGCTTTGACATCACCATTTTTTTTGTCCCCGTTCATCCCCGTGCGTCCCCGGCCAAAACCTTTTTTCAGCCGGGGATGTACGAGGATGAACGGGGACAAAAAAATGAAAAACCAGAGCCGGTTCAACCACGGGTGGACACCGATAATGAAAAGGAGTTTTTGCTTTTCTCCGCTTCCGTCCGCGCCGCCGCTACCCTCCGCGTGGTGTTTTTAAGACGCTCAAGCGCCGGCGCTTAAATGAATTAGTCGCTTCGTGCCACTTCCCAAAATTCTGTGAACAGCCAGCTTTTTGAACGCCACCCGGTATCAGATTCCGCCCAGGGCCTCCAACACTCGGCCCGGTGCCAACTCCTCCAGGCATTGGCGCCGCTGGCATTGGCGCTCCCGGCACGGAGAGCAGCCGATGCCCGTGCGCAGCACCCGTCCGGTGCCTTCGGGGAGGCCCGCCACCACCGGGTCCGAAGGTCCGAAGAGGGCCGTCACGGGGATCCCCAGTGCCACGGCGAGATGCAGGATGCCCGTATCCGGCGCCACCACATGATCAGCCGGGCGCAGGGCCGCCGCCAGGGGCCAGAAGCCCAGGTCGGGCAGCGCGGGGACGCCGCTCTCACCTGGGAGCCAGGCCCGGAGCGCGGCCTCCTCGGGGCCCAGGGACCAACGCAGGTCCGCACGGCCTTTTAGCTCCCGGGCCAGGCTGAGCCAGTGGTGCAGTGGCCAGCGCTTGGCGGCGCCGCGGCGGGAGGCCCCCGGCACCAGCACCACCCGTGGGAGGGTGGATTGAACCCAGATCGGACCGGGATCCGGCAGCGGGGCCGCCTTCAGCACCGGGCGGAAGCGGCCCAGGCCCTCCAGGCCATTGGCCTGGCCGAAGGCCTCGGCGAGCCCCAAGGCTTGGGCATACCGGGATTGGGCCCTGAAGGGGAGCTGATGGGTTTGCCAAAGCTGGGCGAATTCCCTAGTGACGCCATCCCCCCAACGGTCGCCAATGCCTGCGTAGCTCGGGATCAACGCGGATTTCAGGATGCCGTGGAAATCCAGGCTCGCATCGGCGCCCCGCACCTCTCGCGCCACCCGCTGCAATTCCCGCCGGGCCTTGAACGGGTTGGAAAGGTCGGCACGGCGCACCAGCACCGGTTCCAGGCCCGGCAAAGAGTCCAGCAGGAAGGCGTGGCGATCCTCCACCACCGCCTGGAGGCGGGCGCCCGGGAGAGCTTCCCGCAGGTTGGCCCAGGCAGGAAAAACGCGCAGGATGTCGCCCAGCGCGGATAAGCGAAGCAGGACTAAATGCATTCCGCGATTGTAGCGGCACGGTGCCGGGGTCTAGGCCCCATGCGAATATGGCCCATGACCGAGTTCGCCCAGGACCATTCGAAGAGCCCGCCGCCCAAGCACTTCGTGGAGCACCTGTTGCGCCGTTTCGCGCGGGTGAGCTACGGGATCATGGTGCTGCTGGTCTACGTGCTGGCTTCCGGCGCGCTGGGCTTGGCGCTGGGTCCGGTCCTGTGGGGCTGGCAACGCGCCGCAGGCCTGGGCGCAGCCTGGCCTCCGGTCCTGCATTGGGCCTGGCTCGGGTTCATCGGCTCCTTGAGCTTTTTTGGATTCGGCCTGAACCTGCTCCTGGTGGTACCCCTGTTCAATTTCCTGCTGCCCACCCGGGTCAAACCCTTCAAGGGCGGCTACTACACGCTGGCGGCGGTGCCCTGGTTCCTGCACAACGCGCTCTTCTACCTGGTGCGCTTCACCTTCCTCCCTTTCGTGACCCTGACGCCCTTCGGCATCTGGTTCCTGAAAGCCATGGGTATGACAATCGGCCGCCATGCCTTCATCAACACCGAGCACATCAGTGATCCCCGGCTGCTCACTATCGGCGACGACGCCGCCCTGGGCGGTTCGGTGCGGATCTTCGCCCACTATGGCGGCGGCGGCAACCTGGTGGTATCGCCGGTGTTCATCGGCGACCGTGCCACCATCGGCACCGGGGCCTGCATCATGGGCGACGTGGTGGTCGGGGCGAACGCCGTGATCCTGCCCCAAAGCGTGGTGCTGCCGGGGAGCCGGGTACCCGAAGGCGAAACCTGGGGCGGCATTCCCGCCCGCCGCATCACGAAAGAGGACATGGCCCTCATCAAGCGGGACATCCGCGGTGAAGTGGACCCTGACTGATACTGATTTGCGTTCAGAAAATAATGATTCACCACCACCTATCTTTATGTCTCGTGTATCGGCAAAGCCGATACCGAGAAGGCGCGAAGACGCCAAGCAAAGCACCAAGCTCCGCCACCCTTGATCCCTGCTCGAACTTGCTTTGCGGGACGCGCAGCGCCTGCGGGCTGAAGGCCCGCAAATTCAGGCGGTTCGGCGGTGGACTCACGCTCTGTGTGATCCACGCCGGACCACCTGAATTGATCCGCGAAGCTGGCACATGAGGTAGCTCTTGGTGCCCTTGGTGTCTTAGTGTCTTGGTGGTTCTATTTTATTGAATGCAACTTGGTATGAATCCCGGATCCCAGCCACTTAGCTCCTGGCCCGCTATTCCCAGCTCTCGGCTCATGGCTCATGGCCCACCTTTACTATTGTTAACTACTCACTAATACTACCTGCTTATTGCCCGTATCACACCACATGGAGGCGCCCATGGACCCTGAACAGTTGGATGATCTGGAACGCAAATTCCAGAAGGAGCTCAATGCGGGCACCGTGGGCCTGCTGCTGCTGGCGACCCTGGCCCAGTCCGCGGAGCCTCGCTACGGCTATGACATCGCCAAAGAACTGGAGGAACGGGCCCCCATCACCAAGCTGGGCACCCTGTATCCGACCCTGCGGGCACTGGAAGCCTCTGGCCTGTTGGACAGCCGGGTGGAACCCTCGGTGGCGGGCCCGCCGCGGAAGTACTACCGCATCACACGGGACGGGCGGAAGGCCCTGACCGCCTGGGCGGCCCAGTGGAAACAGACCAGCCAATGCGTGACCGCAATGCTAAAAGGGGTGACCCATGCCTGACGTCTTTGAATCCATCGAGGCCTACCTCGCCGCACTGAAATCGGCGCTCCAGGGCGCCGACCCGGCCCTGGTGCAGGATGCGCTCTGGGATGCGGAAGCCCACCTCAGCAGCGGCCTGGCGGCCTCCCGCGAACAGCATCCCGAGCTGTCGGAGGCCGCAGCCCTGGCGGCGCTGCAAGGCACCTTCGGTTCGCCGGCGGAAGTCGCCGAAGCCTACCGGGAGCGGGAGCTTGTGGTGAGCCACGCACTGCGCGCCCAGCCGGTGCCCACGCCCGGCGAACCCGATCCCTCCCTGGCGCCGTTGGCGCCCTGGCCCAGCTTTTTCGGCGTCTTGAGGGCCCCCAAGGCCTACAATTCCCTGCTCTACCTGCTGCTGTCCCTCGCCACGGGCATCTTCTTCTTCACCTGGGCGATCGCGGGGATCAGCCTTTCCTTGGGCCTCTTTATCCTCATCATCGGCATCCCTTTCGCCATCGCCTTCCTGGGCTCTGTGCGGATGCTCGCGCTGGTGGAGGGGCGCCTGGTGGAGGCCCTCCTGGACGTGCGCATGCCGCGCCGGCCGAGCCTGCTGCCCGAGGCCCATGGCTGGATGGAGCGCTTGAAGAATCTGCTCAAGGATGGCCACACCTGGACCAGCCTGGGCTACCTGCTGCTGCACCTGCCCTTGGGCATCCTTTCCTTCACCCTCATGGTCACGGGCCTTGCTCTTTCCCTCGGCCTCATGGCGGCTCCGATCGTTGCCATCTTCATCGGCCTTCCGAGCATTGAGCTCTGGAACGGGGCTGAAGCGCAGCATCCTGTCCTCGTAGTTATCCTCGCGGGGCTCAGCGGTGGCCTGCTGCTGCTCGGCACCCTGCATCTGGCGCTGGCGCTCGGGCGCTTCCAAGGATTCTTGGCCAAGCACATGCTGGTTCGGTACTAGGGCCTCAGGTTCGTCCTAAGAGGCAGGCTTGAGGAATCGGGAATTGCGGCCTCCGGTTGCCGGTCCACCCGTGTGGGTTCAGAATCCATGAATCGTGGCTGCTTCCGGAAATTCTCCTGCTACTCATGGCTCGATTCTCATGGCCTGCCCGGAATGCGATTTGCTCCATCAGGTGACCACCCCGCCCCAAGGGGGGATTTCTTCCTGCATCCGTTGCGGAGCCATTCTTCGGAAGGGCGGCCATGGCTCCCGGGATGTGGCGCTGGCTCTGCACGTAGCGGCCCTGATCCTCTTTCTCTTCGCCAATGGGTTCCCGCTGCTGTCCCTCCACCTCCACGGCACGGTGCAGGAAGCGTCCATTCCAGGCTGCGCCAGGATCCTGGCCAATCTGGGCTGGCCGTGGTTGTCGGCCGTGCTGATCACCACGGTGATCCTGGCTCCGCTGGCCCATCTCAGCGGCATGATCTACGTCCTGCTGGAGATCCGGCGTGCCCGTCCGAACCGTTGGACCGTGTGGATCTTCCGCATCGTGGAGCAGTTCGGAGCCTGGGGCATGGCCGAAGTTTTTGTCCTGGGCATCCTGGTTTCCTATGTGAAGCTGGCCAAGATGGCCGTCGTGGTGGCTGGTCCTTCCCTCTTCGGACTGGGAGCCTTCATCGTGGTGGCCGCTGCCGCCGTTTCATCCCTGGACATCGGATCGGTGTGGGAAGCCTTGGCCGGCCCCACCAAGGCAGCCGAAGCCAACCCTCCCACGGGGGCCAGGACCGCCCGC
The DNA here is from genome assembly GCA_025357545.1 of Holophagaceae bacterium. Taxonomy (GTDB): domain Bacteria; phylum Acidobacteriota; class Holophagae; order Holophagales; family Holophagaceae; genus JANXPB01. Next base: position 6,069 of record JANXPB010000187.1, on the reverse strand, counting down.
GAAGCCAACCTGGTGGCCTGTCCCACCTGCGGCCGCCTCTCGCCCTTGAAGACCCCTGCCTGCCCACGGTGCGGGTCCTCTCTGCACAGCCGGAAGCTGCAAAGCCGGGAGCGCACCTGGGCCCTGCTGCTCACGGCCACCTTCCTTTACCTGCCTGCCAATCTCCTGCCGGTGATGCGCGTGGTCTCACTGGGTCGCACCCAATCCGATACGATCATGGGCGGCGTCCTCTATTTCCTGCGCACCGGTTCCTGGCCCCTGGCGTTGCTTATTTTTATCGCCAGCGTGGTGGTGCCCATCGTGAAAATCATCATCCTGGCCATCCTCCTGGTGTCCGAGCACCGCCGTTCCTCGCGCTGGCCCGAGCATCGGGCGCGGCTTTATCGTTTGACCGAATTGGTGGGGCGCTGGTCCATGGTGGACATCTTCGTCATCACGCTCATGGTCGCCATAGTGGAACTGGGCAGTGTCGCCACCGTCGCGCCCGGCCCCGGCTCCGTGGCCTTTGCCCTGATGGTGTTTTCCACCATGCTGGCCGTCCGGTGTTTGGACCCGAGACTCGTCTGGGATTCCCTGGCGCCGGCTTCAAAATGACGGGAGCCCTTCGGGAAATTTTACGGCGGCCGCTTAAGGCGGTCCTCGGCTGGGGTGATCAAGTTATATTGACGCGACCGCGCAGCGCCTCGCCGGTGGGAGGAGCCTGAACATGGATGAACCCAGGGATGACCGCCCCGAAGCCGCGCCCCTGGGCAATGTGCCTGAAGCCAAGGTGCAGGTGCGCCGCCGTCCCTCCATCGTCTGGCTGATCCCCCTCGTGGCTGCGTTTATCGGCGCCTGGCTGGCCATCCGGGCCTACGCCGAAACCGGACCCACCATCACCATCACCTTCCTGGGGGCCGAGGGGCTGGAGGCGGGCCAGACCCGCATCCGCCACAAGGACGTGGATATCGGCAAGGTCACCGCCATCAGCCTGAGCCGCGATCTCAGCCACGTGGTGGTCAAGGCTGAGATGAAGCGGGAAGCCGCCGGCCTGCTCTCGGAAAACAGCCGCTTCTGGGTGGTCCGGGCGCGCATCGGCACCAGTGGCATTTCCGGATTGGGAACCCTGCTCTCCGGCGCCTACATCGGGATGGATCCCGGCAAGCCCGGCGAGACCACCCGCTTCGCCCGGGATTACAAAGGCATGGAAGCGCCCAGCATCGATACGTCCCAGCGGCCGGGCGCCCTGTTCGAATTGAGGGCTGAAAAACTGGGCTCGTTGAGCATCGGCTCGCCGGTGCATTTCCGGCAGATCCGCGTGGGCGAAGTGGTGGGCTTCGATCTTGATAAACAGGGCACGGCGGTCTCGATCAAAATCTTCATCAACGCCCCCTACTCCGGCCTGATCAGGACGGACACCCGCTTCTGGGATGCGGGTGGGGTCGATTTGGTGGTGGATGCCAATGGCATCCGGATGCATTCGGATTCCATGGTGGACCTGCTGCTGGGAGGCATCGCCTTCGAGAACCCCATGAGCCTCGATGTCAGCGGCGCCGCGCCTCCGGGCCAGGTGTTCTGGCTCTATGCGAACCGGGAAAAGATCTACGAAAAAGTAGTCGTCGACCGCCATTACTACGTGGTGAATTTCAATGAATCCGTGCGGGGCCTCGCCCGGGGCGCTCCGGTGGAATATCAGGGCATCCCGGTGGGCCAGGTGGAGGATTTCAAACTGGAATTCCACTCCGGGGAGCTGGAGGGCAAGATTCCGGTGCTCATCGCCCTGGAGACCGAACGGTTCTCGGTGGTGGGCCCGAAGGGCGTGCCTAGGAGGCGGCTCATCCAGGATTTGGTGAAACGGGGCCTGCGGGCCCAACTCAAGACCGGGTCCCTGCTCACGGGCAGCCTGTTCGTTGACCTGGGTTTCCATCCCGAAGCGCCCCTGCGCGCCATGAGCCAATACGGGAAATACGAGGAGATCCCCTCGATCCCCTCCACCATGGGCGCCATGACGGCCATGGTGGCCAACCTCACCAAATTCTCCGAGCGCCTGCAGAAACTCCCCCTGGAAGAGGTCATTGGCGAGTTGCGCGCCAGCATTCCCGTGTTGCGGGAAACGTTGAAGGAAGCCAAGGGGCTGATGGCCCGCCTGGATCAGAAGACCGTGCCCCAAGCCGAGGCCACCCTGGCCCAAGGTCAAACCACCCTGGCCGCGTTGGAGAAAACCCTCCGCTCCGATTCCCCCACCCAGCAGGACCTCCGCAGTGCGCTGGAAGAATTCAACAAGGCCGCCCGGGCCCTGCGGGACCTGGCCGAGACCCTGGAGCGCCACCCGGAATCGCTGCTCTTCGGAAAGGGAAAGCCCAAATGATCCGACCGGTGTTGCCTGGCCTCATCCTAGCCCTGGCTCTGGGAAGCGGGTGTTCCCGGCCCAATGTGGAAGTGCTCCACACGCTGGGGCCAATCCCGGTCGAGGCCGCGCGACCCTCGCCCCCCCTGAGCCCTGCGGCAGTGGCCGCCATGGCCCTGGAGGTCATGCCCGTGCGGTTGCCGGCCGCCCTTCAAAGGCCCCAGCTGGTGGTGGAGACTGGCCCCGGCGCCCTGAGCCTGCTCGAAGCGCATCGCTGGGGCAATGGCCTGGACAACGATATCCAGCGGGTGCTGGTCGAAAATATCAGCCGCCTGACCGGCGCCGACACGGTGGTGGCCTTCCCCTACGGCGAACGGGTCAAAGCCCGCCATCGCCTAGAGGTGGATGTGCATCGGTTGGAGGGACGGCCCGGTGAGACGCTCACCCTGGAAGCCACCTGGATCGTGGCGCCGCCTCAGGGAGGCCAGGCCCTGCTGTTCCGGCGCACCCTTCTGCAAAGGCCGATCCAGGGCCCGGATGCGGGAGCCCTCGTGGCCGCCCACAACCTGATTCTCGGGGACCTGAGCCGCGAGATCGCCGGGGAACTCATCGCCTTGGCCCAAGGTGGCCGGTAGGGCGCCCGGACCTATTTTTGAAGCCGCCTGGGCCCGTCGGCCACTGGTCCAGCCCCGACTTTTAGAACTGGTCCAAGGGTCCGCTGCCTGGAACTATTATCCTGAGCATCACCCACCCTCTCCGGCCCTGGCCAATGCGATTGGAGCCCCTATGAAATGCATCCGGAAGTCAGTCCTGCGCGGCATCCCCGCCTTGATCACCCTGGTGAATTGCAGTGGTGGCGGCGGGTCTTCCTCCACGCCGGCCACCCCCGTCGCCATCTCCCTTTCGCCATCGGCGCAAAGCCTGGCGCCGGGCCTGAACCAAGCCTTCACGGCCACGGTGACTGGCAACTCGAACACGAGCGTCGCGTGGAGCATCCAGGAAGGCGCCACTGGTGGTCTGATCGATGCCGCCGGCACCTACACCGCCCCCAGCGTCCTGGCCGGTGGCGCGGGAACCTTTCACATCATCGCCACCAGCCAGGCCGATAGCACCAAGACCGCCAGCGCTGCCGTCACGGTGCAGGCCCCGGCCTACACCGCCTGGACGAACCTGCCCACCATGAGCCAGGCGCGGTACGGACACACGGTGACCGCCCTGAAGGATGGCCGCGCCCTCATCTGCGGCGGTGCCGGCACCACCAACCTGGCGCCCGCCACGGCGACTGCGGACCTCTACATTCCAGCGTCCGGTACCATCAGCCCCACCGGCTCCATGTCCCGGATCCGCGCCTTCCACACGGCGGTGCTGCTGCCCAGTGGCAAGGTCCTCATCTCGGGCGGAGGCATCAACGGCTTCAATCCCGGCTCCACCAACACCCAGGAGCTGTTCGATCCAGCCACCGGCAGCTTCTCATCGACTGGAAATATGCTTTCCCCCCGCACCAACCACGGGGCCGTGCTGCTGCCCAATGGAAAGGTTCTGCTCATGGGCGGCAGTGGCGGGGGCGGCAGCGCGGAACTCTACGATCCGGCGACCGGCACCTGCGCCGCCACCGGGGCCATGAGCCAGAACCGGGTCTACTGGCTGGTCCAGGCGGTGCTGATGGCCAATGGGAAAGTCCTGGTGGGGGATGGCGGCAACGTGAATGGCGCCATTCCAAAGCCCATTTCCGAAATCTACGATCCGGCCACCGGCACCTTCAGCAATGCCGGACCCCTGCTCGCCAACCGGAATTCCTTCCAGCTGCAGCCCCTGCTGGATGGCCGGGTGGTGGCCATGAATGGCGACATCTGGTCCAGCGGCAGCGGCACTCCCACCACCACCAGCGAAATGTACGACCCCGCCACCAATCAGTTCTCGGCCGTTGCCGGCACCACCGCTCTGGCCCACTTTTGGGGCGTCAGCGTCCTCCGGGCCGATGGCCGGCCCATGGCCGGGAGCAGCCAGGGCAATGCGCTGGATGTCTTCAATCCCGCCACGAATACCTTCAGTTCCACGCCCACCGCGCCAGGCCCCTTCGGGATGTTCAGCCAGCTGACGCGGCTGCCGGGCGGCAAGATCCTCGCCACCGGAGGGAGCCTTGGCGGGGGGGTGGCCTCAAACGCGGCTTACTTGTTGCAATAGCGTCCCGGGCCGCCAGGCCACGACCAGCAATGGCCGCCTGATAAGCTGGGCCATGGCCAATCACGGCAAGTCCCGCTTCACCCCCCGATCTGCACCCCGCCCCGCCGACCGGCGTCCCGGCCGCCCCAAACCCAGCTCCTCAACTTCGGACGGCCCCAAAAGCGGCCCCGCGTCGCGTCCTTTTGAAACCTTCGAAGCCACCTATCTGGGCCAGCCCGAAGGCACCGGTGGATTTCTGCGCCCGGCGGGCATGACCAAGGCCGACAAGCAGGATCTGCTGGTGGACTGGCGCGAGACCCATGACGCCATCCACGGCGACCAGGTCATGGCCGAGATCAGCGGCGAAACCTACGAGGGCAGGGTCAAGGCCCGCATTCTGAAAGTCCTGTCCCGCAGCACCGACCCGATCCCCGCGCTGCTGCAGCAACAGGAATGGGGCTGGCGCGCCATTCCCGTGGAACCGCGGCTGTCCCAGATCATCGCCGTGCCCGCAACCGACCTGGCAGTGGATGGCGATTTCGTCAGCGTGCTGCTGGACCCGGATCCCGGGGCCAAGCAATTGCGCGGCACCGTGCTGGCGCGCCTGGGCAAGGCCACGGATCTGAAGATCGAAAACCGGCTCACGGCGGCCTTGTTCAATCTGCGGACGGAGTTCCCTGCGTCCGTCCTGAACGAACTGGCGCCCTTCCCCACCGCCATCCCCTCCGAGTGGACCCGCGGACGGGAGGACCTGCGGGAGCTGGTCATCGTCACGGTGGACCCCCCCACCGCCAAGGATTTCGACGACGCCATCTCCCTGGAAGTGCTGCCCGATGATGAGGGCGGTGGCTGGATCCTGGGGGTCCACATCGCCGATGTGAGCCACTACGTGAAGGAGGGCGGTCCTCTGGATGTGGAGGCCAATCTGCGCGGCACCTCCGTGTACTTCCCCGATGAAGTGATCCCCATGATCCCGGACCGGCTCAGCGGCGACCTCTGCTCTCTTCGCGAAGGCGTGGACCGCCTGACCATGACCGCATGGATGACCATTTCCCCGGAACTGGAAATCGTGGAAACGCGCTTCACCGAGAGCGTCATCCATTCGCGGAAGCGGCTCACCTACGACGAAGTGAAGGAAGCCAGCCTGGACCTCTCGTCCCGCAAGCGCGCGGAGCTGGGCGAAGAAGTCTGCGGCCTGCTGGACCAATGCCTGGTGCTGTCCCGGCAGCTCACGAAGAAGCGCATGGGCCGCGGCGCGCTGGCCCTCGAAAGCGAGGAGACGGAATTCATCTTCGACGAGGAGGGCCGCCCCACGGACGCCCGCAAATACGCGCACCACGAAGCCCACACCATGATCGAAGAGTTCATGCTCTTCGCCAACGAGGCCGTGGCGCGCTTCTTCACGCTGCGGAAGATCCCCACGATCTACCGCATCCATGACGAGCCAGACCCCTTGAAGCTGGAGACTTTCGCCGAGATCGCCCGCGCCTTGGGCCTGCTGCGGGTGAACGAGGCCCCGACGCCCGAAGTGCTCAATGCGCTGCTGAACAAGATCCGCGGCGGCCCCATGGAGGTCATGC
>JANXPB010000172.1 GCA_025357545.1 Holophagaceae bacterium | reverse complement strand
GATCTCCACCGAAATCCCACCCACATCGAAGAGTTCTGGTCGCTTTGTCATCACCCATTGGGTGATACCATGACCCCAGGAAGTTCCAGCAACAGTGCGAGTTTCAGATGGTTTTTTGAACCCGGTTGATTAGGTCAGATTAAAGGACCCACACGACTTCCTGATGAGCCATTTTTAATTCCTCCCACCGTTTCAGCAAATCCGTGAGCTGCTTCTCCGCTCCGCGGGCGGCTTCAGCAGCCTGGTCCGTGGGCCTGGCATCAGCACTTTGGAAGGCTCCCAGAAGGGTGGTGAAGCTCCCATGGAGTTTTTTGAATTCCCCTTCCAGTGTTTTGAAGGCGGGATCGGTGGACGGGGCCTTGCGGAGTGCTTCAATGGCCCGGAAAGTCGCCGTCATGCCGTCCATGCATTTCAGGGAGAGAGCCAACTGCTGCTGCAGGTCCAGCTTGGGCGTGGTGGCACGGGGATCCAGCCGGACGCTCAGCGTTTGCCTGGCAAGCTCCCGGCCAGCAATCACTAGCCGCACCTCGTAGCTTCCGGGCAATACCGATGCTCCGCGCGGTTCTTGCCACGTATCCTGGGCAATGGCGGAAATGGGGAATGCGTGCTCCAGGGAGCTGGGCGGCGTCAGATGCAGATCCCAGACGAAGCGGTGGGCGCCTGCTTTGGTGGAGATGGAGTGGGCCGGACGAATCCAATAGGTGGGCACATTCAGTTCCGAGGGGACCACTGGCGCGGGCGCATCCATGCTTGAAAAAGTCACGGGGTCAGCACCCCATGAATTCAGCGCCTCGGCGGGGCGGATCTCCAACCGTACCTCACCCTGTACATCCTCCTTCAGCCAGTAGTCCAGCACGGCGCCGTCCGGCGGGTTCTGCCCCACGGGCTCTTCGGGCGGCAGCGGTGTGTCGGTGTTCATGTTCCAGCGCACGCGGGTGGCCATCTGGGGTTTGAACAGGTGGGCAGCGGACTTCGTTACTTCAGGCGTAACCTGCCTCAGCGCGGTGATGTCGTCCAGGATCCAGAAGGAGCGGCCATGGGTGCCCACCACCAGATCGTCGCCATGGACGACGAGGTCGCGGATGGAGGTGGCGGGCAGATTCCGTCGCAGGCTCTGCCAGTGGTCGCCGTCGTCGAAGCTCACGAAGACCGATGTTTCAGTACCCGCATAGAGCAGGCCCTTACGCTCGGGGTCCTCCCGCACGGTGTTGACGATGCCGCTGTCCGGAAGGCCAGCCACAGTGCGCTGCCAGGTCTTGCCGCCATCCCGGGTGCGGTAGATGTGAGGGCGCAGGTCGTCCAGCTTGAAGGTGTTGACGGCGGCGTAGCAGGTGTTTTCGTCGAAGCGCGAGGCCTCAAGTTGCGCGATCTTGCTCCAGGGCGCGAGGCCCGCTGGCGTGATGTTCTGCCAGGTGCGGCCGCCGTTCCAGGTGGTGTGGATCAGGCCGTCATCCGTGCCCGCCCACAGGTGGTTGAGGTCCTTGAAGCTGGGCGCCAGGGCGTAGATCACGCCCCGCCGCTGGATCTTGGCGGCTTCGGTGCCGGCATAGACCCCCACATTCGAAGGCGTGGGCAGGTCGGTGCGCGAGAGGTCGGGGCTGATGGTGTCCCAGCTCTGTCCGCCGTTGGAGGTCTTGAACAACACATTCCCGGCCAGGTAGAGCACGTGGGGATCCACCGGCGAAAACAGGATTGGCGTGGTGCGCAGGTAGCGGGATTTCTGACGCAGGGGATCCGGCGAGATGTCCCGGGTCTGGCTGGTCTTGAAATCGAAGCGGGTGGCCCGGCCGGCGCCCACGCCATAGATGAGATCGGGATTCAGGGGATCCGGCGCCACATAGCCGTATTCCTCCACGCCCACGGGCTGCCAATCCCGGAAGGAAATGGCGCCATGGTCGCCGCGGCTCCTGATGCCCACGGAACCGCTTTCCTGCTGGCCGCCGTAAACCCAATAGGGGAACCTGTTGTCCGTGATGACATGGTAGAACTGAGCCGTGGGCTGGTTGTACCAGCTGCTCCAGGTGGCGCCGCCATTGACGGAGATCGTGGCGCCCTGGTCGCAACCCAGCAGGATGATCGACGGGTTGTCCGGGTTGATCCAGATGGTGTGGTAGTCGTCGCCGCCCGGAGCGCCCTTGATGGCCGTCCAGGATTTCCCACCATCCTTCGAGCGGTAGGTGCTGGTGTTGGCGGCGTAGACGGTGTCGCGGTCCTTGGGGTCCACTCGGATCTCGGCAAAATCATCGCCCCGGCCGTGCACCCGGGCTTCGCTATTCACCAGGGTCCAGGAGATTCCTGCATCATCGCTGCGATAGGTGCCAGCGCCCTCCTTGGCGTCCACCTGGGCGTACAGGCGCTGGGGATCGCTCGGCGCGATGGCGAAGCCGATGCGGCCTAAGCCTTGGGCGAAGGTGGGCAGCCCCTTCGTCAAGGGCCTCCAGGTGCTGCCGCCGTCTTCAGACTTGAAAAGGCCGCTGCCGGGCCCGCGGAAGGCACCATTCTCCCAGGGGGCCTGCCGCGCCGCCCAGAGATCCGCGTAAATGGCCCGAGGGTTCACGGGGTCGAAGGCCAGCGCCACGGCGCCGGTATTTTCGTCCTTGTAGAGCACCTTGTCGAAGGTCCTGCCGCCGTCCAGGGAGCGGAAGACGCCGCGTTCGGCATTGGGCCCGTAGGGATGGCCCAGCGCCGCTACGAATAAGCGGTCGGGGTTGCGGGGGTCGATGCTGATGCTGCCGATCTGCTGGGCATCCCGAAGCCCCAGGTGAACCCAGGTCTTCCCGCCATCGATGGATTTGTAGAGGCCATCACCCGTACTGAGATCCGGGCGCTGCAGCCCCTCGCCGCTGCCCACGTAGAGCACATTGGGATTGGATGGGGCCACGGCCAGGGCTCCGATGGAGCCCGTCGGCTGGCCTTCGAAGATGGGTTTCCAGCTGCGGCCGGAGTCATCGCTCTTCCAGACGCCGCCATGGTTGGGGGCCATGAAGAAGACGTTCGGCTGGCCCGGCACGCCGCAGGCCGCCACGGTGCGGCCGCCCCGGAAGGGCCCGATGCAGCGCCAGGAGAGGCCCGCCAGAAGCGCAGGGTCCACGCTCTGGGCCTGTGCGCTGACGAGGACTCCGGCGGCGAAGACGCAACGCAGGTGCATGATTCCTCCAGGGTTCGACTGGGCTGCAGTATAGGCCCGCTACACTGGACCCATGGGTGAAGATCTGGTCCGCAACCGCAAGGCCTTCCATAACTACCACATCGAAGATACGTGGGAGGCGGGCATGGCCCTGGTGGGCACCGAAGTCAAGTCCCTGCGCGGGGGCCACGGTCAACTGCAGGACGCCTATGTGGACGCGCAGAATGGCGAGCTATGGCTGAAGCAGGCGAATATTTCGCCCTATGCGGAAGGCTCCTGGACCAATCACGATCCCCTGCGTCCGCGCAAACTTTTGTTGCATCGCGCTGAGATTGAAAAAATTGTTTCCCGCGCCACACGCAAGGGTTTCACCATCATTCCGCTCGCCATCTACATGAACCCAAAAGGCCACATCAAAGTGAAAATCGCGCTGGCCAGCGGCAAGACCGTGGGCGACAAGCGCGATGCTCTGAAGGAGCGCGAAAGCAAGCGTGAGATGGACCGTGTGCGGAAGGGCGATCGGGAGTAGTTTTCAAGGCAGGAGCCGGTACAGGCCTATCTCACCAGCCAGGTGGCGAACTGCATCCAGGCGCCGGTGCCCGCCAGTAAAACCCGCAGGGGAAGGGACGCGAAGAGCAGCAGTCCCCCCCAGGCGAAGGCGGGATGCAGACGGCGGTGCCTGAAGGTGTCGAAGGCCACGAAAGCCAGCACCGTAAAGTCCGAAAGCAGGAAGGCTGATAGCGGCAGGTGCTGTTGGATGAAGCCCAGCTGGATGCGGGCGAAGGCTGCGGTAAGGATGCCCAAAGTCGCGAGCAGCATGAGGCGCCGATGCGTCTCTCGGTTGTTTCTCAACCAGAGCGCGACGCTCACCAGCACGCCGAAGACCACCATGTCGGCCAGGGGAACCACGAGGAACACCAAGGGGGGTGGCCCCGGGGACCGGCCCAGCTTGGCGGCGACGATGCCAGTGGTCGTTCCGACCACCAGCACAACGCCCGCCCAGAGCGCCCCAAAGAGGCCGAGGCGGCGATGGAGTTGAATACGATGCGAGGCCACCAACCAGGTTTGCACCAGGTAAAGCGCAACCCAGGCGGTCATCACCAGGCCGTGTAGAAGTAACAGCCCGGAAAGGCCGGGCGTGCCAAAAAAGGCCTTTAGGTAGAAGGTTCGGGAGAATCCCACCAGGGCCACGAGGGCCGCCACCGCGGCACCCCAGCGGTAGAACAGATGGTCGTCGTTCGACCTCATTTTGGTTTCCAGGGCCATGGAGTCGTGTCCTTTTCACGGGATGGAATTGCAGACGATCGCCTGACCAGCGCAGGCCACCGGTTGGTGGTGTTCAGCAAGGAATCGGAGTGGTGCCAAAGCATAGCGTGACGGCCGGAAAGAATTAAGGTTCTTCGCTGTTGCATGTGGGTAATGGAATTCAGGGTGGGAACCGCATTGAAGTCGAGTTTGCCTGCAACGAGGTAGGCGATGGTGATGCGGTTCTGGGGATTCCGGTGGCCTCGCGCCTTGGCGATGGCGGCTTG
>JANXPB010000142.1 GCA_025357545.1 Holophagaceae bacterium | reverse complement strand
ACCTCATCGTCGATCCGCTCACCTTCACCCTCGGCAGCGGCGACGAAGCGTTCCGCCGCAGCGCCGTGGCCACGCTGGATGCGATCCGCGACATCAAAACGAAATTCCCCGGGGTGCTCACCATCCTCGGCGTGAGCAACGTGAGCTTCGGCCTCAATCCAGGCACCCGCCACGTGCTCAACGCCCTCATGCTCTACCACGCGGTGCAGGCAGGCCTGGACCTGGCCATTTTCAATTCGTCCAAAGTCATTCCCGTCGCGAAAATACCGCCCGAAGAGCGGCGCATGGTGGAGGATCTCATCTTCGACCGCAGGACCGAAAATTGCGATCCCTTGAAGGAAGTCCTGGCGGCCTTCAGCGACGGTCGCGCCATCATGACCGCCAAACTGGACACGACCAATCTGAGCGCCGAGGAGCGGCTCCAGGCTGACATCATCGATGGCGAAAAAGGCGCCATCCTCGGCCATGTGGACGCGGCACTGAAGGAATTCGAGCCGCTGCACCTCATCAACCACGTGCTCCTCCCGGCCATGAAAATTGTCGGCGACCGCTTTGGCGCCGGCGAGATGCAACTGCCCTTCGTGCTGGAAAGCGCCGAGGCCATGAAGGCCGCCATCGCCCGCACCGAGCCCCACCTGCCCAAGGATGCGAACACCAAGAAAGGCCGCATCCTGCTGGCCACGGTGAAAGGCGATGTCCATGACATCGGCAAGAACCTGGTGGACATTATCCTCACTAACAACGGCTTCGAGGTGAAGAACCTGGGCATCAAACAGCCCATCGAAGACATCCTCAAGGCACTGGAGGGCTGGCCGGCGGACGCCATCGGCCTCTCGGGCCTGCTGGTGAAATCCACCGTGGTCATGCGCGAGAACCTGATCCTCATGAAGGAACAGGGCCACCGCATTCCGGTGATCCTGGGGGGCGCGGCGCTGACCCGGGACTACGTGGAAAAGGATTGCCGCGCCATCTACGGCGGCCCTGTGCTCTACGCGGCGGATGCCTTCGAGGGTTTGACCCAGATCCGCGCCATCAGCGAAGGCCGCCTCTCAGAGCTGCTGGCGACCTCCGAATCCGCGGCTTCAGAAACCAGCGGCATCACGGTGCTTCGGCAAGGCGGCAAGGCGGTGGAATTGAGCGCCGAGGGCCAGAGTTCCTGGGTGCGGCACGGAGTCGAAGTCCCCGCTCCGCCCTTCTGGGGGATCCATGAAGCGAGCCACCCTTTGCCAGAGCTCTTTGAGTTCCTCGATGAGTTCGTGGTGCTGCGCAACCGCTGGGGCTTCACTCAAGGAAAACTCAGCGACGAAGCCTTCGACGCGACATTGAAATCGAAGGCCGAACCCGTGCTGGCCCGCTGGAAGCAGCGCCTGCTCTCCGAGGACATCCTCCAGCCCAAGGCCCGCTATGGCTACTTCCCCGTCTGCGCCAAGGGGAATGAATTGTTGGTGTACGCACCCGGCACCATCGCTTCCTCGGCTCCCGAGCACCGGCAGATCCTCCGCCGCTTGCCGTTCCCTCGACAAACCACCGGTCGACGCCTTTGCATCGCGGATTTCTTTCTCCCCGTGGTCAGCGGCGCCTTGGATGTGCTGGCCCTGCAGGTGGTCACGCTAGGGCAAGAGGCCGCGGATTTCGCGGCCACGCTCTACAAGGCTAATGCTTATGGGGATTATTTCTACTTCCATGGACTGGCCACGGAATTGACGGAAGCCTACGCGGAACGCCTGCACGCCCAGGTGCGGCGCGAGCTGAACGTCCACCACCGCGATGCCGAAAACCTCCGCCAGCTCTTCAGCCAGGGCTACCAGGGCTCGCGCTATTCCTACGGCTATCCAGCCTGCCCGGACCTGGAAGGCAATGGCCCCATCCTCGATTTGCTCGAAGGCCACCGTATCGGTATCCACATGACGGACAACTTCCAAATGGATCCGGAGTACACCACCTCGGCGCTCATCGCCTGGCATCCACAGGCGCGCTATTTCTCGGTCTGAACCCAAAAAGATCACCACAGAGGCACCGAGAACCCTGAGAAAACCAACCCCGGTTTGGCGGCGGCTGCGCTCCTAGACCCTGGAACCTCGCACGCAACCCATCACCGAATTGAGGGCATTTTTTATTCCAATTCTATTTCTTGTCTCTACACCCTCTGTGTCTCTGTGGTGAATTCGCTTTAAAGCACCATCCCCATTTCTGGAGCCCCCATGACCGACGCCCTCGTCCCTTCAACCGCGGACCAGCATCTCGATTCCAACATCCCGGGAAACCCCGCCTACCATTTCACCATTCACAAGCCCCGCTCCACTCCGAAGGCCGGCTGGGGCCAGCGGCCACCTCTGGTCCGCAAGGCCGGCCTGGCCACCCAGTGCGTGCATGCGGGGATGCAGCCGGACCCCTCCTATGGCTCAGTGATGGTGCCAATCTACCAGACCTCCACCTTCGCCTTCCAGGACATCTGCACCAATTCTGGCTACGACTACACCCGCAGCGGCAACCCCACCCGCGCGGCCCTGGAGGACGCCATCGCCCTGCTGGAGGGCGGCGAAGGCGCTACCTGCACCAGCACTGGCATGAGCGCCATCCTCGTGGCGCTGAACCTGTTGGAACACGGCAGCCATCTGCTCTGCACCATCGATTGCTATGGCGGAACCTTCCGAACTTTGGAACACGCTCGCTCGGTGTACGGGCTGGAGGTCACGTACCTGGACTTGGCGGACCTGGACTCAGTGCAGGCCGCGCTGAAACCCAACACCCGCATGATCTGGATCGAGACGCCTTCAAACCCGCTGCTGCGCCTCACGGACATCAGCGCCGTGGCGGAGGTGGGCAAGGCCCATGGCTGCCTCACGGTGGTGGACAACACTTTCCTATCCCCGGCGCTTCAACGGCCCTTCCAATGGGGCGCGGATCTGGTGATCCACTCCACCACGAAATACCTCAACGGCCACAGCGACGTGGTGGGCGGGGCGGTGGTGGCCGCTCCGGGCCAGGTGGCCCTGGCCCAGCGCATCCAGAGCCTCAACAATCTGTTGGGCACGTCGCAGAGCCCGCACGACTGCTTCCTGGTGCTGCGGGGGCTCAAAACCCTCAAACTGCGCATGAAGGCTCACGAGGAGAACGCGCAGAAGGTCGCGGAATTCCTCCACGGCCACCCGGCAGTGAAAACTGTCCACTACCCCGGCCTGCCCAGCCATCCGCAACATGACCTCGCGAAACTTCAGCAGGCTGGCTTCGGCGCCATGCTCAGCTTCGAGCTGAGGGCTGGCGGGGAAGCCAATGTGAATCAGGTGCTCCGGAGCTTCCGCTGGTTCACCCTGGCCGAGTCCCTGGGCGGAGTGGAATCGCTGGTGGCCCACCCAGCCTCCATGACCCACGCCTCCATGACCCCCGAAGCGAGAAAGCGCGCCGGCATCAGCGACGATCTTATCCGACTATCCGTGGGGATCGAGGATGTGGAAGATCTGGTGGCGGACCTGGAACTAGCCTTGGAGGGCCTGGGCTGACAGGGCCTACGGCCAAGGACGGAGGCGCCGGCCCCCTATTGGAAGGACTCCGTTTTGGCCGCGTCCGTGTCCACCAGGGTGCTTCCGCCCACAATGAGCACATGCCCATTCTGTAAGAGCAGGGTTTTATGGTAGCCGCGCGCAATGAGCAAGGAGCCCGTGGCCGAGGAAGTGGCCGTGGCTGGATCGAAGATTTCGCAGGTGGCAGTGTAGCCCGGGGTGCCTTTCGTGCCCCCACCGCCGACAAGCACCTTGCCCGAAGGCAACAGCACGCCGGAGCCAAAGGATCGGCCCGTGGCCATGGGCGCCACCGTCGTGAATGCGCCGGTGGCGGGATCGAAACTCTCGGCCAGGGTGAAGGTCACGTCGCCGTCGCCGCTGCTCGCTTCGTCACCGGCGACCAGTGCTTTGCCATTGGGCAAGGCTACGAACGCGGCACCCTGATGGGCCACACTGAGGCTTCCCACGGTGGTGAAGGTCTGGGTCGCCGGGTTGGAGAGTTCCGCCACTGTGTGGACGCTGCCATCGTAGCCCCCGGCTAACAGCACCTTCCCATTAACAAGGCGAGTGAGGGTGGTGTTCTGATGCCCTCGGCTCATGGCACCCACGGCGGCGAAGGCATTGGTGGCGGGATCGAAGACCTCGGCATTTCGTCCGTTGCCAGATCCACTGATCACCCGCACCTTCCCGTCCGCCTGTGTTTGAGCCAAGTGGTAGGCCCGGGGGGCGGGCATGGCTGGGCCGGGACTGAAGGTGCCGGTGGCGGGATCGTAGAGATCCGTGGTGGCGGTGTAGACGCTGTTGTTGTGCCCGCCGGCCACCAGCACCTTCCCGTTGGGCAGCAGGCTCACGCTGGCCTGATACCGCGGTTGGCTGAGGGCTCCCGTGGCGACCCAGGTTCCCGTGGCCGGGTCGTAGAGCTCTGCGGAATTCAGGTAGGTGGTGCCTGAATAGCCACCGGCCACCAGCACCTTTCCGTTGGAGAGCACCGTGGCGGTATGTCCGTAACGGCTCTGGGCCAGACTGCCGGAAGCGCTGCAAGTGCCCACCACGTTGGGGAGCGGGGAGGAAGGTGTCCCCCCTCCGCCGCTGGAGCAGCCCAAATTCAGGGTCAGGGCCAGCACGCATTAAATCGAAACGAGGGTCCAACGTGAATCGGTGCGGGCCATGCGAATCTCCTGGGAACTGAATTAACCACCTTAGTGCCCGGCACACCTCCGCGATTCAGAAGATTGATCACCGGTTTTTTCTGATTTCTTCACCCAGCTCAATGAAGACAGGCGTCAGGGGTCTCGGGTCTACCCGCAAGGGCCTGTTGGCAGCGATGGCCCAAGGCAAAAGTGTGATGGGGCGCACCCTGGGGCGCCAAGTGGCCGAGGCTAGGGATCGGGCGCATACTGCCCCAGCAGGTACCTAGGTTGTCCTGATCAAAGAGGTGAGCTCATGGCAAGATCCCGCTTTTTCCTCATGACAGTCATGGGGGTGTTGGCTCTCGTCGCCACCCCAGCCACATCTGGAACCTGGGGCCAGGACGCTCCTCGCCGGGAAGGGCAGGAGCGTCCTGAACGTCCCGAACGCTCCGAACGCCCCCAACACCCAAGGGACCAGGGCGACCGCCGGCCGGACCGGACCGAACCCCAGCATGACCGCCCCACAGAGCGCCGCCAGGAACGGGACGAACACCGAGCAGATCGCCCGGACCGCCATGAAGGCCTGCCCGACCGGCCCATGCGGGAACAGGCCCCCCGGGACCGCCCCCAGCATTCGGACGCCGCACCACGGGGCGCTTGGCAGGATCGGCCTTCGGAGCGCCGCCGCGAGGACCGCCCGCCCAGCCAGCGAGATGATCCCAGCAGCACTACATTGAGGAGCTACCCTACCCAGCCCCGAGCGCGCGAACAAGCCCGGGCATGGGAGCACCAGCAGAGCTGGCGGACCGCGGGCGCCTGGGAGGGGCACGGCACCTGGCACGAACACAGGGCCCGCCAGTGGCAGCAAGAGCACCGCCCCTGGAGCGATCGGGGCGGTTATGGCGGCTATTACATTCCCGAACCGCAATTCCGACTTCATTTTGGCAGCTATCACGGCTTCCGCATCCACAGTCGCCCCATCATCTACCAGGGCTATCCGCGCTTCCGCCATGGTGGCTACTGGTTCATGCTGGTCGACCCCTGGCCGGAGTTCTGGTCCGAGACCTGGTTCGACTCGGATGACGTGTACATCGACTACAGCGATGGCTATTACCTTTACAACCGGCGGCATCCGGGTGTGGCACTGGCCATTTCCATTTCGTTCTGACCGGCCCGCTAAAAATCCAGCCACAGCTTTGGCCCCAAGCCCGCTTAACCTTGAAAAAGACGTGTACGCCCGACCGGGCCGAAGGTCTGCGAATCTTCACATTCCTTAACAAGACTTAACAAAAATTCATGGGTGGATATTCGGCCAGGTTTCTACAGTTGATCCCAATCCCCCCTCGGGTCATCCGACCCACCATCGACCATCCATTTCCACACCCATGGAGGAAGTGAACATGAAGCTACTCGGCCTTTTGATTGTCGCCGGAGCCACCCTGCTTCAGGCCCAGACCATCGCCATCGTGAACCGCACCAAGAGCGTCTCCGACACCACGCTGAAGAGCGTCATGAATGCAGTGGCCTCTCAGGTCCATAACGAATACAAAGCTGCATGGGCGAAGGATGCCACCTTCGTGTTCGTGGGCAAAAGCCAGAGCGTGAACAGCGCCAATTGGAACGTCTACATCGACGACCGGAAGGGCGACTACCACACCGTCACCGGCGGCGTGCCAATCAGCTACTGCCACGTCAGCGGCGTCACCACGGACTACTGGACCAACACCATCTCCCACGAGGTGCTGGAACTCCGCAGCAATCCCTACGTGAACGTCACCTGGACCAAGAACAACGCCGATGGCACCACCACCGTCGTGAACCAGGAAGTCTGCGACGCCTGCGAGACCAACGATCAGGGCTACCGCATCAACTCCATCCTTCTGAGCGACTACGTTTACCCGAGCTGGTTCCATAACAACGGCACGGGCCCCTTCGACCAGCGCCGCCTCATCAACTCCCCCTTCCAGATCCTCCCGGGGGGTTACCTCTCCACGGGCCGTGAAAAAGTGTGGCCCCATTAAGAACTACGACCCCCTCGGCTTTCCGACCATGCTGCCTGGCTCTAGGGTCCATCCCTGGCCAGGCAGCTTGTTTGGTAGCAGAGTGGAATCATCCGCATGAGCCTTTGCAAAATCTTCCCGCTGCTTGCCCTATCTCTTGGATTCGGTTCGACCCTCGGTGCCCAGACCGCCGTGATGCGGGTGCTCCTTGACCAGGAACGGATTGAGGCATCCGCCACCCTTTCTGTCATCGACGCCAAGGGCACCCGGACGCTTGCCCACGGCTTCACGACCCTGCTGCAAGGGGATGAGTTGAAAGCCTTCGACGTGCCACTCCGTGTCCACATCCTGGGCAGTGGCACTGAAAAGGAATTGCTTTCGACCTATCGCCTGTTGCCCAAGCCGCAATGGATTCTCGTGGCTCGGCGGGGCGCCGCCTTGCTGGCCCAGGGAGAAGGGTTGCCGGAAGCTCAGACTTTCGCCCACCAGCTCCAACAGGCGGGTTTCCGGGACCGGGTCAAGGATTTGCGCGCCTACTTGAAGGAATTTCCACGTGCGCTGGAGGCCCGCGAAGAACTTCTGAACCAGCTCCGGCAGCGGGGCGAGCGCACGGCCCAGCGGTACATGGGCGTGCAGGTTCCCCCCCCGAAGGAACGCCTGGATCGAGGCGACCTCGCCGGCTTTCTGCACGCTCAGGACGCCCCGGAAAAGGTGGACCTCTCGTCGGCCAATGCGCTGAGCCCGGTGCAGGACTTTGAAGCTTGGGGCGATTTCGCCCACGAGCTGGATTTCGTCTTCGGCTCCGGCGAATGGCGTGAGCTGGACTTTCTTTGGCTGCGGGAGGGCCGACCGCTGGATACCGCCAGCCCCACGTTGCGGGCCGTTTACAAACGCTGGCAGCCCAGTGTCGAGGCCGCACTGCGCCAAGAGCCGGAATCCGAATCGTTCTGGAATCTATGGATCTGGATGAGCCAGGCCCAGGGTGGCAAACCGTTGGGACCTTTGCTATCCACACTGTCGCCTTCGCCGTTGACGCCGAAGGACCAGTGGCCCCCGGAGCGGGTGGTGCACAATCTCTTCGCCCGGGCCCGCACCCAGGAGGAATGGCGCACGCTGCAAGCTCTCTACCTGGCCAAATGGGAAAATGAGCCTCATGTCCTGCGGGAGCCCGCGCCGCCGCGGCCTCCGCAGCTGGATCAGTCCCAGATCATGGGATCGGACCAGGCGCTTCTCTTCGACCATGACTGGACCCTCTGCCTGGCGCCCCTGCTGGAATGCTGCCTGCGCGGGGGGGATCCCGGCCTTGCAGACACCTACCTGATGGAAGCCCTGAACGCCTCGCGTTGGGCGGCCCTGCCCGAAAAGGGCGCGGCCGTGGCGCGGCGCTCCGGCCACTCCGCCTTGGCGGCGCGATGGTCGGCCCAGCGGGCTGTGGGAGCTCACTGATGCCAGTTCCCAGTCGCTTCCGCACCTTGGCCCTTGCGCTGTTCGTGGTCCCCGGTTGCCTCTCCGCCCAGACCTATATCACCGCTGGGGACAACCGCTTGAGCTTGCGCCAGGTGCTGCGCTTCCATCCGGAAGGGATGGTACTCAGCCTTCCAGGCGCCCAGGGGAAAAGCCTAAGCGCCGCCATTGACACCGCGCTGGAGGCTGAACCGGCCCTGGCGCTTCAGCTCACCGGGCAGGAATTGGATTCCGGGCTCAAGGCTGGGCGGGAATTCCTGCGACTCCGCGGTTGGAGCGCCGACCTGCCGCACTGGGCCCTCGTCGGACCCGACCAGCGCATCTACGCCGAAGGTACCGCCGCGCCCACGTCCACCCAGTTGTTCGAGGCCTATCAGCAGAGCCCCCTTCATACACGGGCCCAGGTGCTGAGGGATTTCTTGAAGGTCAACAGCGATCACTTGGAGGGCCTAGCTCGCCTGATCCTAGAAACCCGCGCCCTGGCGGAGCGCCGAACAGAGTTGGCCCTAGGGCCGAAATCCAGTGCCGACGCCCTGGAGCCCACCGGAGCCAAGGAAGGGACCGACCCCACCAAGGCCCCACCACCGACCAAAGCATCTGAAGGCAATGCACCGGCGCTCCTGCTCGAGGAATTGGATGCCTCGATCTGGGGCGAGTACGCCGCCTTGTACCAGCGCTTCATCAGGGAGGGGATCTGGCTGGATGCGGCACTGGACGGAGCTGGTCCCATTCCCCTCGCCGGGGAACTGAGCAGCTCCGCCGAGCACAGCCCTGGCTTGCGGGCCTTGGCGTCGCAACTGCTCCCCACCATCGAGGAACAGTTGCGGCATCACCCCAGCAACGAGCATCGGTGGCAGGTATGGATGTCGCTCCGCGCCGCCGGGGCCACAAGCCGCCCCAGCCAAGTGCTCGCCGGCCTGAGGCCCTTGCCGGGCGCCCTGCGCTGGCCCCCGGCCGCCGCCCTAGTTGCCTTCGTCGAGGACGCGCGGCAACGTGGGGATTGGCGCGAGGTCGAACCCATTCTGCAAGCCTCCTTCGACCAGACCCTGGAGCTGCTCCGGGCCATGGAATCCGCCGCCCGGGAGGACGCCAACCAGGGCGCCCAGGCTCTTGGCAGCAACGGAAGTGCGGGCATGCAGGTGCAGATGGGGACTTATTTCGGCTTCGGTGGCTGGAACAGCGACGTGGCTGATCTACTCGAAGCCAAAATGCGCCTGGGCAAGCTCGAAGAAGCCGACAAAGTTTTTCAAGCCCTTTGGTCGCGGGTGTCGAAACCTGCGACGGCCTCTAGCGCCGCGGCGTTGGCGCGGGCCTGCGGGGTGGATTCCCTGGCCCAGAAGTGGGGCCAGCTGGCGCGTTAACCGCCATGACGGGTCAAGCCGGTCGTCAGGATTCCTGGGCCCACGCTGCGCGCGCCTCGGTGGAGTAGAAAGTCCAGGCCACGATGCGGCTCTGCTTCTGCCCCTGGGCCATGGGCAGGATTCGCTGATCCTTGGCCTGGGCCTGCTTCAAGGCGCGAAGGACACCAGGCAGGTTGGACGCCTTGGACAGGAGTGTGGTGAACCAGAGGCACGTCGCCGGGATTTCCCGGCTCTCCTCGATCAGGCGCCGCACAAAAGCCGCCTCGCCCCCCTCGCACCAGAGCTCGCCAGCCTTCCCGCCGAAATTCAAAGTGGGCGGGGCTTTCCCGGCGCCCCCACGGCCGAGGTTCGTCCATTTCCGCTGCGAGCCCGCCTGGGCGTCTTCAGAAGAAGCGTGGAAGGGCGGATTGCACATGGAAAGATCGAAGGATTCCCCCTCCTGCAACAGGCCGCGAAAAATGGAGGGCGCGGTCTGGAGCCTCAGCTCGATGACCTGGGACAGTCCATTCGCGTCCACGATGCCCTGCGCCACCGCCAGAGCCTTGGCATCAATGTCCGACCCCAGGAAGCGCCAGCCGAAGGTGGCTTGGCCCACCAGGGGATAGATGACATTGGCTCCCACGCCGATGTCCAGCACGCGCACCCGCGCCCCATGTGGAATCGCGCCACTGTTCTCCAGGGCCAGCAGGTCCGCCAGGTGGTGGAGGTAGTCCGCCCGGCCCGGCACTGGCGGGCACAGGCACCCCGGTGGGATATCCCAGTGGGCGACGCCGTGGACTTGCTTCAGCAGCGCCCGGTTGAGGGCCTTCACGGCGGCTGGGTCCGCGTAATCGATGGAGGTATCGCCATAGGTATTGGGCCCGACGAAGGGCACCAATTCCGGGCTGCTGGCCATGAGGCGGTCGAACTCGTACCCGCGCCGATGAGGATTGCGGGGGTGCAGGCCCGGCTTGCCCGCAGCATCGGCCGCAGCGGGCGCTGCCTTCGCCTTAGGCTTCATGGGTCGTGCAGCAACGCATGGCGGTTCGGCTCCGAAGGGGAGGGTAGCACCGGGAGCCAGCGCACCTTCCCAATCCCCGGCTGCGATGGGGCTTGACCAGGGGTGAAGCAGCGCTAGGCTAGGCCTCACACTCCAGCCCTCACCACCGACAACCGCTCCCTCGGAGGATCCGATGCTCCCCTCGATCATGAGCCTTTGGCTGCCCATCCTGCTTTCGGCGGTCTTCGTCTTCATCGCCAGCAGCCTCGTCCACATGCTGTTCAAATGGCACAATTCGGATTATCTGCAACTGCCCAACGAGGATGAGGTGCGCGTGGCCCTCCGCAAGGAGAATCCCGGTCCTGGCCAGTATGTCGTCCCTTATTGCATGGACATGAAAGCCATGGGCAGCGAAGCGATGCAGAAGAAGTACGTGGAGGGCCCCCTCGGCTTCATCGTGCTGCGGCCCAACGGTGCCCCGAAGGTGGGACCTTCGATGATCTCCTGGTTCCTGTTCACCGGGGTGGTGGCCCTGTTCGCGGGCTACATCGCCCGGGTGACCCTCCTGCCCGGGACCCACTACCTCACGGTGTTCCGAGTGGTGGGCAGCGCCGCGTTCATGGCCTACGGCCTCGGCGGCGTCCCCGAGGCCATCTGGATGGGGCGGCCCTGGAAGGTCGTTATCAAGAGCACCGCGGACGCCCTGATCTACGCGTTGCTCACCGCGGGCACTTTCGGTTGGCTGTGGCCGAAGTAGCTCCAGCCATCTGCCGGTAGCATGGGCTCCATGGACCTCCTCGCCATCTCCGGCAGCCTCCGCCCCGACTCCTCCAACACCGCCCTGTTGAGGGCCGCCCAGGCCCTCGCGCCGCCGGATCTCCGGGTCACGATGTACGAGGGCTTGGCGGAGCTGCCGCCATTCGACCCCGGGCTGGAGCCGGAGGCGGCCCCGCCCGTGGTTCAGGCCTTCCGGGCCCAGCTCCAGGCGGCAGGAGGCGTCATCATCTGCACGCCGGAATACGCCCATGGCATGCCGGGCATCCTGAAGAACGCCCTGGAGTGGACCGTGGCCTCGGGAGAATTCGTGGACAAGCCCGTGGCAGCCCTCAGCAGTTCGCCGGCGGCTTCCGGGGGGGAAAGGGCGCTCGCCTGGCTGACCCAGACTTTGACGGTCATGTCTGCGCAGATCGTGCCGGAGGTTTCCCGACCCATTCCCTTCGGCCGCAGCCGGGTCAAACCCTCCGGAGATGTGGTGGACCCGGCCCTGGCGGAATCCTTGCGCGCCATCCTTGCGGGCCTGGCAGGGGCCGTGGAAGCCCGCGCCGCCAGGGCCGCCCAGGCGGACTTGCCGTGATCGAGATCTACGTGGATGGCGACGCCTGCCCAGTGAAAGAGGAGATCTTTCGCGTGGCCAAGCGCTATGGCTTAAAGGTCCACCTGGTCGCCAATTCCAGCCTCCGGGTCCCCCGAGATCCCCTCTTCGAGCTGGTGGTGGTGCGGGGTGGCCAGCTCGACGTGGCCGACGACTGGATCGCCGAGCGAGTCACGGGCACCGATATCGCCATTACCTC
Organism: Holophagaceae bacterium; assembly: GCA_025357545.1. Lineage (GTDB taxonomy): Bacteria > Acidobacteriota > Holophagae > Holophagales > Holophagaceae > JANXPB01. The sequence continues at coordinate 14,953 of JANXPB010000142.1, read as the reverse complement.
CGATTTGCCCCTAGCCGCGCGCTGCCTCGCCAAGGGCGCACGGGTGCTGGATCCCCGAGGCAAGGTCTTCACCGATGACGCCATGGGCGACGCCCTGGCCACCCGGGAACTCATGGCCCAGCTGCGGGACATGGGGGTAGTAAGCGGGGGACCGGCGCCCTTCGAGGCGAAGGACCGCTCACGGTTCCTGCAGTCCCTCGACACCCTGATCCAGGCCCAGAAGAAGGGCTTGCGCTGACCTTCAGTGTTGCTTCATTAACCAAGCTGCCAGCCGTTCATGGAATTTCTCGGGTTCATGCAGGTCGCTGGCCTGGAGTCTTGGGGGACGCTCCCGTTCATCAAAATGGACGTAAAACATGGGCGGCAGCCGCAATTCGGTCATACGGCGTTCTCGAGACACGGCGCGGCGGCTGGGCGATCGCCGGGTGGGGGTGCTGCTGATGCTCATGGGGAGCCTCCGTTCCCGTGAGCTACCAACATAGGCCTGTGGCACCCTAATGCCATGCCTTCCCCTGCCGGATCCATCCTGCCTCGCATTTTACAAGTTATAGTCCCTCCACTTTTTCCAAGCGCGGGCCCGGTGCGAGTGCTGCTGGTCGGGGAAGCCCCCGGCCCACGGGGGGCGGATCAGTCGGGAATTCCGTTCTGGGGGGATCGGGCTGGCAAAATTGTCTATCAAGCCCTTGATAAGGCAGGACTTGCCGAGGTCCCGGACCTGGCTTGGGAGCATTGGGATGGGCGAACTCTGAAAGAGCTGGGTTTAGCCCCTGAACTTAAGAGCGTGGCCCTGGGAAATTCATTCCCGGTCTGCCCGACCCGGGATGGCCGTACTTTTTCCGCCCCCACGGACCGGCAACTCAGAGCCCCGGAGAACTTGGACCGCCTCCAAAGGGAAGTAGACCGGGCTGCCCTTCGCTGCCCAGGGCAACTTCGGATCATCGCCCTGGGCAAACGAGCCTGGTGGGTGTTCGGCCAGTTGGCCGGGACGGCCGAATTTGACCTGCACGTGCTGCCCCACCCTTCGGCCCAGGGCCTCTTGCAGGCCGCGCCCAATAAAGGCAAAGGCCTGCATTTGGTGGATTTGGAGCAGGCATGGCGGGAACGGCTGGGCGAACTGCTGGCCGTCTAGGCTCTTAATCTTCTTTAACCTTGGCTTAAGGGGTAGGCCGTGGGAGCCTTGGGGGCCTCGTGCCACGCGCCGACTCTTTGGAGCCCCCATGACCTATGCAACCCGAGCTAGGCTTTCCGCCCTCTCGACGCTTTTGATAGCAGGTGTCGTGGGCTGCAAGCCTCAAATCACCGTTCCGGCAAAGGACACATCCAAGAACCTGGCTGGCGCACAGATTTCTGGCCATGAGCAAAAACCTCCATTTGCTGAACCCGTCAAGGTCACCTCTGTCGAAGGCATCACCGAGTACCGCCTAGCCAACGGCCTGCGGGTGCTGATGTTCCCGGACCCCAGCAAGCCCACCATCACCGTGAACATCACCTACCTGGTGGGCTCGCGCAATGAGAACTATGGCGAAACGGGCATGGCCCACCTGCTGGAGCACCTCCTCTTCAAGCCCTCGAAGAAGTTCAGCGGCAAGGACGGCGCCAAGTCTCCGGTGGAAGTGCTAAACAGCGTGGGCGCGCGCTTCAACGGCACCACCTGGTATGACCGCACCAACTACTTCGTGAGCTTCCCCACCAGCGAAGGGAACCTGGAGACCATCCTGGACCTCGAAGCCGACCGCATGGTGAATGCCAACATCGCCCAGAAGGATCTCTGGGACGAGGCCACCAAGAAGGGCGAAATGACCGTGGTCCGCAATGAATTCGAGATGGGCGAGAACGATCCCGTCGGCGTCACCCTGGAGCGCACCATCAGCGCCGCCTTCGACTGGCACAACTACGGCAAATCCACCATCGGCGCCCGGGCGGACATCGAGAACGTGAACATCGAGCGGTTGCAGGCCTTCTACCACGCCTACTACCAGCCGGACAATGCGGTGTTGCTCGTGGCGGGCAAGCTAGACGAGGCCAAGACCCTGGCCCTGATCAACGCGCGCTTCGGCAGCCTGCCGAAGCCCACCCGCGTGATCCAGAAGACCTACACCCTGGACCCAACGCAAGACGGCGAGCGCAGCGTCACGGTCCGTCGGGTGGGCGACGTGCAGGCCGCCATGGCCCTTTACAAGATCCCCGCCACCTCCGATACCGATACTGCTCCGTTGCAGGTGCTGGCCCGCGTGATGGCGGACGAACCCTCGGGCCGCCTCTACAAGGCCCTGGTGGAAACCAAGAAGGCCTCGGCGGTCTTCCCCTTCGCCCCCCAGACCAAGGAGCCAGGCTACCTGCTCTTCGGCGCTCAGATCCCCAAGGACGGCGACCTGGCCGATGTGCGCGACACCATGCTCAAAGTGCTGGAAACCAACAAGGATAAGCCCATCACCCAGGAGGAAGTGGACCGTGCCAAGCAGGGCCTGCTCAAACAGATCGACCTCACACTGAATGAGAGCGACCGCCTGGGCATCGGTATGTCGCAGTTCATCGCCGTGGGCGACTGGCGCCTCTTCTTCCTGAACCGCGACCGCATCCGGAAGGTCACGCCAGTCGCCGTGCGCGCCGCGGCGGAGAAGTACCTCAAGCAGTCCAACCGCACCGTCGGTCAGTTCATCCCCACGACCAACCCCGAGCGCACCGAGATTCCCGCCATGATCGACGTGGACGCCCTGGTGAAGGACTACAAGGGCCAGGCCGTGGTAGCCCAAGGCGAGGCCTTCGACGCCTCCCCGGCCAACATCGACGGCCGCACCAGCACCTTCACCACGCCTGCCGGACTGAAGGTGTCCCTGCTCTCCAAGAAGACCCGTGGCGAAACCGTCAGCGCCACGCTGATGCTTCGGTTCGGCAGCGAGCAGACGCTGATGAACAAGGGGACCTCGGGCCAGCTCACGGCCTCCATGCTGATGCGCGGCACGGCCAAGCACACCCGCCAGCAGATCAAGGATGAATTCGACCGGCTGAAGGCCCAGGTCACGGTGATTGGCGGCGACGAGAATGCGCGCGTCAGCCTCACCACCGTGAAGGAGAGCCTGCCTGCGGTGCTCAGCCTGCTCACCGAAGTCCTTCGTGAACCTTCCTTCCCGGCCTCCGAACTGGAAACGCTGATCAAGGAGGAAGTCACCCAGCTCGAAGAGCAGAAGAACGAGCCCACCTTCGTGGCCAGCCAGGCCATCCAGCGCCACTTCGCTGCCCAGTATCCCAAGGGCCATCCACGCTACGTGGAGACCCTGGAAGAATCCCTGGCGGACTTCAAGGCCGCCAAAGTGGAGGACTTGAAGGCCTTCCACCAGACTTTCTACGGCGCCTCTTCGGGTGAGATGGCCATCGTGGGTGACTTCGACCCGGCGGCCACCCGCAAGCTGATTGAAGGCAGCTTCGGCGACTGGAAGGCCGTCTCGCCCTTCACCCGCGTCCAGGCCCGCTTCGCACTGCCGGCGCCCATCAACCAGTCCCTGGAGACGCCGGACAAGGCCAATGCCTTCTTCCTGGCAGGGCTCACGATGCCCCTGAAGGACAGCGATCCCGATTACCCGGCCCTGCTCCTGGGGAACTACATGCTGGGTGGCGGCGCCCTGCGCAGCCGCCTCGCGGACCGCATCCGCCAGAAGGAGGGCCTCTCCTACGGCGTGGGCAGCCAGTTCAACGCGGGCGCGCTGGACGCCGTGGCCACCTGGAATGCCTACGCGATCTACAACCCCACGAATGTCGTGAAGCTCGAGGCGGCGTTCAATGAAGAGCTCGCCAAAGTCATGAAGGATGGTTTCACGGAGCTGGAACTGAAGGATGCCAAGACCGCGTGGCTGCAGAGCCAGGCCGCTGGCCGCGCCCAGGACCGGGAACTGGCGGGGCGTCTTGCCACGAATCTGTTCAATGGCCGGACGCTGGCTTGGTCGGCGGACTTGGAGGAAAAGGTGAAGTCGCTGAGCCCCGGGCAGATCCTGGCCGCGCTGCAGAAGCACTTCGATCCAGCCAAGATTTCCATCGTCAAGGCCGGTGATTTCGCCAAGGCCTCCAAGAAATAACCAGACTGGCATTCCCTGAAAAACGGCGCCCTGGGGAGACCTGGGGCGCCGTTTTTTTGCTTGGGGAATAGGGGTTTGAATGTTCTGCTGGATGGTTGGCTCAGCGTTTCAGTGACGCCGGGCCCTAGGGGACAGCCATGGCGCGTTTGAACAAGACCTGGAATGTCGAAGCGGAGGCTTCGGCCCTGGCGACGGAGTTGCATCACGTCCTGGAGATCAGCCACCGGCAGGCCAAAGGCCTGCTGGACGCCTCCTGCGTCACGGTGAACGGCGAGCCCACCACCAAATATGGAGTGCGGCTCAAGGCCGGCGACGCCATCGCCGTGAAGTTCGACGACGCCACCATCTATAAGGAATTGCCCAAGCCCAAGCGCAGCGCCGGCGGGACCTTCGAGGTCCTGTTCGAGGATCGCCACCTGCTCTTCGTGAACAAGGCCGCAGGACTCCTCACGGTGCCCGCTGAAAAAGGCGGCGACCCGAACCTAGCGGACGCCATCACGGACCACTACCGCCGCCGCGGATTCAAGCGCTTTCCGCTGTTCATCGTCCACCGCCTGGATCGCTTCACTTCGGGCGTGCTGGTGTTCGGCAAGACCCCCGAAGCCCTGCATGCCCTCAAGGCCATGTTCGAAGAGCATAAATTGAACCGCGTCTACAAGGCCATCCTGGTGGGCGAACTGCCAGAGAACAGCGGCACCATGACGGGCCACCTGGTGGAACATTCGAAATCCCTGCGCATGTCCGTGGACAAACGCGGCGACAAGAAGGGCGCCAAACAGGCCATCACCCACTACCGCGTCTTGGAACGCCTGCCGGGGCACACGGTGGTGGAAGTGAAACTCGAGACTGGGCGCCGCAACCAGATCCGCGTGCAGTTCGCCGACAAGGGCTTCCCGCTGCTGGGCGACCAGGTCTACGGCCAGGAGAGCGAGCTCATCGACCGCCAGGCCCTGCATGCCGAACTGCTGGGCTTCCGCCACCCGGTGGAGGAGCAGAACGTCACCGTCTCGGCGCCCCTGCCACCGGACATGGAAACGGCGCTCAAGACCCTGCGCACCGCCTCCCGGGTCCAGCGCGCCGAAGCCGGCGTGAAGGGGGAGGAGGGCATCTTCAAGCCCAAGATCACCAAAGGCCGCAAGCAGGACCGGATCCACCGCGCCGAGGTCTACAAAAAGAGTGAAAACACCGAGAATTTCGGCGCTGTGCCGGAGCGCCTGGGCAAGGAAGAGCGGACCCGCACCCCGCGAACCTACACATCCAAGGACGCCCGGGATACGCGCGATCCACGCCCAATCGGACCTCGGGGGGCCCGGGCTCCGAAGCCTGAGGCAGCGCCGAAGAAACCCTTCGGGACGGATCGGTCCGGCAACCCCGAAGCACCGCGCCCGGCCCGGCCCGCACCCCCCGGTGATGGGGAAGTGAAGAAGCCCCGCAGCACCTACGCGGGCCCCCGCCGGGCCGAAGGCACCGCCCCTGCCCCGGACCGGAAGCCACGTAAGGTCACGGAAGAAGCTCCGGCCCGCAGCCGCTATGCCGGCCCCCGCGAGGATCGCCCGGCCGGCCCCAGAAAGGACAATCCGTCCGGTCCGAAAGCCGAGCGGGCAACCGCGCCGCGCAGTTCCAGAGCTGCCGGCCCGGCCCTCAAGAATGCGAAGCCCAAAGCCCGCTGGAGTGCCGAAAAACGCGCGGCCGCCGCAGGCGGAAAAATTCCCTTCAAGCCTGCGGCGCCCAAAAAGAAGCCCCGTGGCTAGGTTCACTGAAAAAGCACCGGCGGGGTTCCAAGCAGGTCATTGAGGCCTCATCCGCTCGTCCGCCACCTGCTTGACCAGGTTGTTTTTCCGCAACTGCCTGGCCGATACTTCCCCCCTTGCGTTCCAGGGAGCCCTTGATGTCCTTTCTCCAGCCACCCCTTGAGGGCCGCGTCGCCTTCGTGACGGGCTCGGCCCGCGGCATCGGCCGCGCCATCGCCCTGGAACTCGCCAACTGGGGCGCCGATGTGGCCGTGCATGCCCTGCAGAGCCGCGAGTTGGCAGAGGAGCTGGCCGCTGAGATCCGCGGTCTGGGACGGAAATCCATCGCGGTGCTGGCCGATGTGAGCAACAAGGTGGCCATGAGCCAATGCGCGGACCGCGTGAAGCAGGAACTGGGCGCCGTGGACATCCTGGTGAACAATGCCGGAACGCGCAACGACGGCCCCTTCATTCTCATGGCCGACGACAAATGGGAACAGGTCATGAACGTGAACCTGAAAGGGACCGTCATCGCCACCAAAGCCTTCGTGCGCGGCATGATGTCCAACAAGTGGGGGCGCATCATCAATATTGTGAGCCCATCGGGCATCGTCGGCATGGCAGGCCAGACCAACTATGCCGCCTCCAAAGGAGCCATCATCGCGCTCTCGAAAAGCCTGGCGCGGGAAATGGCCTCCTTTGGCGTCCTGGTGAATTGCGTGAACCCCGGTTTCATCCATACCGAACTGACCTCAGACCTGAACCCCGAGCAGGTCCGTGATCTCTTGGGTCCAACGATTCTGAAGCGGGTCGGCGAGCCCGAAGAAGTGGCCCATGTCGTGGCGTTCCTCTGCAGCGACTGGGCCAGCTACATGACCGGCCAGGTGGTGAATGTGGATGGGGGGCTATGCCCCTGAGTGGAATTCCCGATCGGGGGAACGAGGTAATCAATGACCATGAATTCAGACGCCAATAGGCCTTCGAACATCCACCAGACGATCCCCACGACGATCCACGGCCGCTACCTGCTGTCCTGGCCGGAGGGTCCTGGGCCGCACCCTCTTTTGATGGGCTTTCATGGCTATGGTGAGAATGCCGAAGCCCATCTCGAGGCTCTGCGTTCCATTCCGGGTGCTGGTTCTTGGGCCCTTTGCGCCGTGCAGGCATTGCATCGCTTCTACGACCGGAAGACCGAAGCGGTCGTGGGGTGCTGGATGACGAAGCAAGACCGCGAACTGGCCATCGCCGACAACGTGGCCTACGTGCGTGGCGTCCTCGAAGCGGTTCGCCGCGAACCCTGGGCGGGCGGGACGCTGGTCTTTGCGGGGTTTTCCCAAGGCGTCGCCATGGCGTACCGAGCCGCCGCCTTTACGGGCATCCCCTCCCATGGTGTGATCGCGCTGGGTGGAGATCTCCCGGCGGATGTGCTTGAAACTGGATTGATAGGGGTTCCGGACTTGTTGATCGGCACCGGTTCAAAGGACCCCTGGTATACGCCGCTCCGTCTGGCGGAAGACCAGGCCAAGCTGGAGGCTCAGGGGCTAAAGCCCTCCACCCTGGTGTTCGAAGGCGGACATGAATGGACCGGGGCATTCCGGGTCAAGGTCGGGCAGTTCCTCGCCACCGTGCTGCAAAACCGCTGAGCCTCGAGACCCCTTCAGTTCCCCCGCTGCTCGCATGCATCCAACGTGTTCCGGAGCAACCCCGCGATGGTGAGGGGCCCGACGCCGCCCGGCACCGGCGTCACGGCCCCGGCCACCTGCAGGGCCTCGCCGTAGCGCACATCCCCGCAGAGCACTGCACCCTTTTCCTTCAGCTTCGCCAGCTTCTCAGGTTCCGCGGCGAAAATGCGCTCGCCTAGCGCCAGTTCCGTGACCCGGTTGATGCCCACATCCACCACCACGGCGCCGGGCTTGATCCAACTGCCCTCCACCAAGCCTGGCTTTCCGATGGCGGCCACCAGGATATCCGCCTCGCCGCAGACGGAAGGCAGGTCCAAGGTGCGGCTATGGGCGATAGTGACGGTGGCATGTTCCTCAAGCAGCATCAGGGCCATGGGCTTGCCGACGATTTCGCTGCGGCCCAGCACCACAGCGCGCTTGCCCTTCATTTCCACGCCGTGGGCCTTGAGCATCCGCATGCAGGCAGAGGGCGTGCAGGGCCTAAGTCCGGGCAGGCCCTCGAAGAGGCGGCCCTGGTTCAGCGGGTGGAAGCCGTCCACATCCTTGGTGGGATGGATGCGATGCAGCGCGGCCTTGGCATCCAAATGCTTGGGCAGCGGCAGCTGCACCAGGATCCCGTCCACGAAGGGGTTTTCGTTGAGTTCGTCGATGAGCCAGTTCAACTCATCCTGGGTGATGTCCGATGCCGGCCGCCGCTCGATGGAGGTGACGCCGGTCCGGGCGCAGGCGGCGATCTTCCCCTTCACGTAGACCTGGCTTGCGGGATCCGCGCCCACCAGCACCACCGCCAAGGCGGGTGCCCGCAGGCCCTGGGCAGCGCGGGCCTCCACCGCGGCCTTCACCTCGTCCAGCATCTTGTCCGCGTAAGCCTTGCCGTCGAGGATCTGTGCCATGGCCGTATCTCCTCTCCCATTGGAGCATTCCCGCGCGGATCCGGGCGGGGGGCGATGATCACAATGCAGGCCCAGGAACCAAGGTGTTACCCCGTGGTTTCCTTATTTTTCTTGAGAATCCACCCGGGGACCAGTAGGCTTGAAGGTTGAGTACGGCTAGGCCATCCCATCCCAAGCAGCATTCATGGATCGGAAGGGCCCTGACGGGTGGGTTCGACCCACCCTCATGGTTTTTCCCGCCAAAAATTTCCCCATCGCCAAATCGTTCCACAAGAAAGGCCGCATGGATCTCCAAAAACTCCAGCTTCCCCTCGAAACGCAGCTTGCCCTGCTGGGCTTCGAGCTGGTGTGCCTGGAGAGTGTGCGGGAGGGCCGGGATTCCATCCTGCGGCTCTACATCGACCACCTGGACGGCGCCACCTCGAACCGCAAGATCACGCTGGACGATTGCGTGGCGGCCAACGACGGACTGGTGATCTGGATGGACGCGGAATTCCCCTCGCTGCGTGAAACGGTGAATCTGGAAATCTCCAGTCCCGGCATGGAGCGGCCCCTCACCAAGCAGGCCCACTACCAGCGCTTCGCCGGCCGGCTCTGCCGCATCCAGGCGCGCATGCCCCTGAATGGCCAGAAGCGGTTCAAGGGGTGGATCGGCGAATGTGCGCCTGATTCCGTGACCATCGAGGAGGACGGCGTCCTGAAGACCGTGCCTTTCGAAATCATCCAGAAGTCCCGCCTCGCTCCCTTCGACGAGGCCAGCACCCCGCAGCCCAAGCACGTCGTGGCCCTGCGGTCGAACATCCCCGACGTACACGCAGAGCCTGGCGCCGAGACAAGCGCCGATTTGAGCGTTGGCACAAACGCCGGCGCGGAGGAATAGACCATGGCAACCGTAGCAACCACGTTCTTCGACAGCGTGAAGATGATCGCCACCGAAAAGGGCATTCCCGAAGAGGAAGTGTTCCAGGCGGTGGAAGAATCGCTGGTGAAGGCCGCCGAAAAATATTTCCAGGCCCAGAATTTCTACGGCAACTTCCAGGCCCAGATGGACCGGGAGACCGGCGAATTCCACGTCTACGCACTCAAGCAGGTGGTGCAGGACGTGGAGGAAGAGGACCTGGAAATCAGCCTGGCGGAGGCCCAGGGCCTGAATCCCGAAGCCGCCGAGGGCGACACGCTGTGGCTGCCCCAGGACACCACGCAGCTGGGCCGCATCGCCGCCCAGGCTGCCAAACAGGTGCTGGTGCAGAAGGTCCGCGAGGCCGAACGCGAGCGCATCTTCAACGACTTCGTGAACCGCATCGGTGAAGTGGTGGTGGCGGAAGTGAAGCGCTTCGAGAAGAGCGCCATCATCCTCGAGATCGACCGCGTGGAATCCATGCTCCGCCGCAGTGAAGCCTTGCGCGGGGACCGTTTCGACAAGGGCCAGCGCATCAAGGTGGTCATCGCCAATGTGGACCGCGCCAGCAAGGACGCCCAAGTGCAGGTGAGCCGCACGGACCCGCGGCTGCTCATCAAACTGTTCGAAAGCGAAGTGCCTGAAATCCATGACGGCACCGTGGTGATCCGCTCCTGCGTCCGCGAAGCCGGCGACCGCGCCAAGGTGGCGGTGCAGAGCCTGGACCCCGATGTGGATCCCGTGGGCGCCTGCGTGGGCCTGAAGGGCTCCCGGGTGCAGGCCATCATCCGCGAACTGAAGAACGAGAAGATCGATATCGTGCGTTTCGACGAGGATCCCCTCATGTTCATCGCCAATGCCCTGAACCCCGCCAAGGCCATCCGCGTGGGGATCATCGACCTCGAAGGCCGACGCGTGGAAGTGGTGGTGGACGATGAGCAGCTGAGCATCGCCATTGGCCGCCGGGGCCAGAACGTGCGCCTGGCCGCCAAGCTCACCGGTTGGAACATCGATGTGCGCAGCGAAGGTGAGAAGCGCAAGGAAGCCGAGCTGGCCATGGGCGCCGCCCTGGACCAGGCGCTGCCGGACACCACCGCGCCAGCCGAGGTCGATGCGGCCCCAGCTTCCAGGTTGCAGGAAGAACTGGCGGGGCTGGAAGGTCTGGATGAAGCCCTTGCCCAAAAGCTGGCGGACGCCGGCTTCCCTGACACCAAATCCCTTTACTCCGTCACCGCCGAGCAGTTGCTCGCCGTGGACGGCATGGCCCAGGACACCGCCTTCCGCATTCTTGACGCCGTGCATGAGCGTTTCGGGGGATAGTCGTTGCGGCTTTCCCGACCATCTGGACCTTTTCAGCACCACCTGCCCCACCTTTTCCAGGACACCCCTTCATGCTTCGCATCAACCAACTCGCCAAGGAACTGGGCGTGACCAATCACGACGTACTGGAGGCCGCTGAGAAGCGACTGGGCCTCGCAGGCAAGAGCCACAGCTCCAACCTGACCGAAGACCAGGCTCAGCAGCTGCGCCGCGCCCTGGAAGCCAAGGGCAAGGCCACCGAGGAGAGCACGCCTCTCGCCATGCATCGGCCCACCGCCCCCGTGAAAATCGTCAAGGCGCCCGCGCCGGCTCCCGCCCCTGCTCCGGCCCCTGCCCCCGCTCCCGTGCTCATCAAGAAGGCGGAGCCAAAACCCGAAGCGCTGGCCGCGCCCAGTCCCGCGCCCACGCCCTTCGCTGGCCACTTGGAAGGTTCGGAGGCGCCGGCTCAAGCTGAAGCTGCCCCGCTGAAAGGCGAAAAGGTCGAACCCGATTCCGCACCCCAGGCGAAGCCGACCGCCGCTGCCGACCCCGATACCACCCCCAAGGCCGTTGATCCCGGATTCTCCCGGTTGCGGGTCTCCTCGGCTCTGGCCCCGACTCCCAAAATCCAGGAACCCGCCCGTTACATCCAACTTCCGCAGCCCGCGGTCAAGTCAGCCTCCACCGGCCCGCGTCCCGAGCCCGGCGCCCGCGCGGTGCTGCAGCGCCCCACCCAGACCTCGGTGCAGCGCTCGGGTATGCCCCAGGCCGAAAAGGCCGTCCTGCCCATGGCCAGCAACACGGGCAAGGGTGAAGTGCGCCATGACTTGCCTCAGGCCCCGGTGAAGCGGGCTTTCATGCCGCCCTCCATTTCGGAACTGCGGCCCGAGCAAGGCTTCTCCAAGATCACGCTTTCGGACACCCCGGCCCCCGCACCCCGGGCCCAGTCTCCCGCCCGCTACATCCAACTGCCCCAGGCCCGACCTGCGGGCGGCGTCAGCCGTGGCCCCAGTGGCCCGGGCGGCCCCAGCCGTGGGCCCGGCGGACCCAGCCGAGGCCCCAGTGGTCCCGGCGGCCCCCGCCCCGGTGGCCCTGGTGGTGCCAGCCGCGGCCCTGGCGGGCCCCGGCCCGGTGGCAGCTACCGTCCTGGCGGCCCTGGCCGCGGGCCGGGTCTGCCCGCCGCGGGTCCCATCGATCCGAATTCCCAGAAGGGCCCCGGTCGTGGCGTCCACGTGGGCGGCAAGAAGAAAAAGGGCTACACCAAGGTCCAGCAGGAAATGGATCTCAAACTCCGCCAGCCCCGCTCCCGCGCCCAGATGATCGCCACGGAGTACGTGGAAGAAGAAGTCGGCATCGTCATGCTCTCGGAAGGCGTGTCCGTGAAGGAACTCGCCGAGAAGTGCAACCGCCCGGCCAAGGATGTCGTGGCCAAGCTCCTCCACCGCGGCATCTTCGCCACCATCAACCAGCCCCTCGACACCGAGCTGGCCAAGGAGATCGCCCGGGAGTTCGGCTACTTGGCCGACATTGTCACCTTCGAAGAGGACGTGCAGATCAGCGCCGAAGAGGGCACGGACGTGCAGGGCGAGAAGCTCCCCCGCCCGCCGGTCGTCACCATCATGGGCCATGTGGACCACGGCAAGACTTCGCTGCTGGACGCGATCCGCAGCGCCAAGGTGGCTGCCGGCGAAGCCGGTGGCATCACCCAGCACATCGGCGCCTACCACGTCGAAGTGCAGGACAAGAACACCGGACTCATGCGCCAGGTCGTCTTCCTCGACACCCCCGGCCACGAAGCCTTCACCAAGATGCGCGCCCGGGGCGCCAAGGTCACGGACATCGCCATCCTGGTGGTGGCCGCCGACGACGGCGTGATGCCCCAGACCATCGAATCCATCAACCACGCCAAGGCCGCGGACGTGCCGCTGGTGGTGGCCATCAACAAGATCGACAAGCCCGGCGCCAACGCCGACAAGGTCCAGCAGGGCCTGCTGCAGCACAATGTCCAGACCGAAGCCTACGGCGGCGATGTGCCGGCCGTGGCAGTCTCGGCGAAGACCAAGCAGGGCCTCGATGAATTGCTGGAGACGCTGCTGCTGGTGGCGGACTTGAAGGACCTGAAAGCCGTCTGGGACTGCCCCGCGGCGGGTTCCATCATCGAAGCCCGCCTCGACAAGGGGCGCGGCGCCGTGGCCACGGTGCTGGTGCAGCAGGGCACGCTCAAGCAGGGCGACATCTTTGTGGCCGGCGCCACCATGGGCCGCGTGCGCGCCATGTTCAACGACCGCGGCGCGCGCATCGAGATTGCCACCCCCTCCACGGCGGTGCAGATCCTCGGCTTCGAGGAAGTGCCCTCCTCCGGCGACAACTTCCAGATCGTCGAGAACGAGGGCAAGGCCCGCACCATCGTCGGCTTCCGCCAGGAGAAGGCCAAGGCCGCGGCGCTGCAGAAGCAGCGCGTCACCTTGGAGAACCTCTTCAGCACCCTGAAGGACGGCCTCATCAAGGAGCTCCCGCTCATCATCAAGGCCGACGCCCAGGGTTCCGTGGAATCGCTGGTGGGCCAGCTGGAGAAGCTGAGCACCGAGAAGGTGCGCGTGCGCATCATCCACGCTGCCGCCGGCACCGTGAACGAGAACGACGTCCTGCTGGCGGAAGCCTCCAAGGCCATCGTCATCGCCTTCCACACCAAGGCCGAAAAGAAGGCCGAGGAGCTGGCCCATGAAGAGGGCGTGGACATCCGCTTCCACGACATCATCTACAAGGTCACCGAAGAGATCGAAGCCGCCATGGTGGGCCTGCTGGACGCCACGGACAAGGAGACTGTGCAGGGCCTGGCCGAAGTGCGCCAGATCTTCAAGGTCAACAAGACGGTCATCGCCGGTTCCTTCGTCACCGAGGGCAAGGTGCAGAAGGCCTACCGCGCGCGCGTGAAGCGTGGCGAGGACACGATTTTCGAAGGCGCCCTGAAGAGCCTCAAGCGCTTCAAGGAGGACGTCGGCGAAGTGAAGAACGGCCTCGACTGCGGCATCGCCCTGGAAGGCTTTGATGGCCTGAAGGAAGGCGACATCCTGGAGTTCTACACGAAGGAAAAGGTCATCGCCACCAGCCTTTCCTAGGGCCCGGCACCAGTCGGAAGCCCGTCTCCACTGGCTCGGACCATCCTCCTGTGACCTTGGTCACAAAGCACTCCTGGGAAGCTGATCGATTCAGCTTCCCGGAGGCTCTGTGTCCGCTCCCACGTTTGCCCTCACTGCCGTCGAGGCCAACCAGTCCACCAACCCCCTGGGGCTGGTGCGCATCGACCACATCCAGCTGACCGGCTCCATCGCCCGGCTGGAGTCCCTGTACCGGCGCCTGGGCTTCGCCCGGGTGGGCAGTGGCCAGTCGCCCTGGGGCCGCTTCGTCCACCTGAAGCAGCAGCGCATGGATTTCCTCATTTTCGAAGCGGACGATACCCATCCCGCGGGCCGCTATTTCAAGGCCCATGATGAAGGCGCCTGCGCCCTCAACTTCGAGGTCGAAAACCTTGAGGTGGCTTTGACGGAGGCGTTGAAGCGTGGGGCCCAGCTCCGCCTGGAAGCCCAGAGTCATCAGCTTGGCAGCGGCACCGTGAAATTCGCCGCCGTGCAGGGCCTCGGCGATGTCTGGAACTACCTGGTGGAGCGCCAGGGCGAGCCCAGCGCCTTCTGGCCCGGGCTTGAAGCCGATCCCGCGCCGGCCCTCTGCGATCCGGGCTTGGTGCGCATCGACCACCTCACCAACAATGTCGGCCCCAAGGAGATGGACGCCCTAGTGGAATTCTACGAGCGCGTGTTCGGCTTCGGCGTGACCCGGGAATTCCACATCCGCGGCGCCTTGGGCACGGGCCTGGATTCCAAGGTGGTGCAGAGCGCCAACAACCGGGTGATCATCCCCATCAACGAGCCCACGGACGAGCGCAGCCAGGTGCAGGAGTACGTGAACCGCCACAAGGGCCAGGGCATCCAGCACATCGCCCTCAGCACCAACGACATCGAAGCCACCTTGCGCACCCTCGGTGGTCAGGGCTTCAAATTCCTCCGGGTGCCCGACACCTATTATGAGTTGCTGCCCGGCCGCATCGAGAAGAGCGGGTACACCGTGCGCGAAAACCTCGCCACCGCCAAGGACCTGGGCATCCAGATCGACGGCGATTCCAGCGGCTACCTTCGGCGGCGGGCAGGTAGCACAAGCGGTTTACATCAATGGCCTTTTCGTCGTGACCCTGAAGAACTCGAATTTCTGGTTCGTTTCGCAATCCCTGAACGCCGCGAGCTGGACGGGCGGCACATTTGGGGAGACGGTTTTCCCGGATAACGTGGTCGGCGTGCTCGTGGACCATCAAGAAATGTGGGTGTGG
>JANXPB010000073.1 GCA_025357545.1 Holophagaceae bacterium | reverse complement strand
GAATCCCGCATCGAGATGCATCTGGAAAGCCAGGCCCCGCAGACCGTGCCCCTCGATGCCCTCGGCCTGGAGATCAGCCTGGAAGCTGGAGAGCGCATCCACACCGAGAACAGCTACAAATTCCGCCCGGGCCGGGGCGAGGCCATCCTCCAGGACGCCGGCTGGAGGCTGGAACGCACCTGGACCGACGACCAATGCTGGTTCGCCCTGCACCTGGCCCGGTGCTGAAACTCGGACCTGCGACTCAAAACCCTCGGCTCAAGGCTCAGGACTCAGGGTTTCTTCCGGCATCTGCCAGTGATCGTAACGCAGCAGCATGAGCAGGCCCGGAATGGAGATGGCCATGCAGAGCAGGAAGAAGCTGGGCCAACCCAGCCACTTCACCAGCTGCCCGGCGGGGCTGGAGAAAAGGGTCCGCGTGAGCGCGAAGAGACTGGACAGCAACGCGTACTGGGTGGCAGTCATGCGCTTGTCGCAGATGCGCATGAGAAAGGACGCATAGGCCACCATGCCCGTGCCGAAGCAGAAATTCTCTAGCCCGATGGTGGCCAGCATGAGGGCCCGATGATGGCCCACAAGCGAAAGCGCGTAGGGTGCAGAAATGCTTGCGGCCTGCAAGATCCCAAAGATGAATAGCGCCCGCTTAAGGGACCAGCGGCGCATCATGATCCCCCCCAGGAAGGCCCCCAGCAGCAGCGAAGCCAGACCCAGACCCTTGGTGGCGAGGCCGATCTCGGTCTTGCTGAATTCCAGCGTCATCAGGAACACCGTGTTCAGCGCCGCCGCCAGCATGTCGCCCAGCTTGTAGAGCACCGTAAAGATGAGCATTTCCAGCGCCCCGCGCCGAGCAAAGAATTCCGTGAAGGGCCTCACCACCGCTTCAGCAAGCGTCTTCGGCGCGCGGGTGTGCAGGGGTTCCGGCGCGAACCACGCCGTCAGCATTCCCGGCAGCAGCAGCGCGGCCATCACGAGGTAGACCACCCGCCAGCTCGTGCGGTCAGACAGCCAGAGAGCGAAGGCCCCGCCGACCAACATCGCGCCCCGGTAGAAATTGATGTTGAGGCTCGACCCCAGGCCCAGATCCCTTTCCGGCAGCAGTTCCGTGCGGTACGCGTCCACCACGATGTCCTGGCTGGCGCTGAAGAAGGCCACCAGTACCGCCAACCCAGCGATGGTCCCCAGCCCTGTATGTGGATCCGCAAAGGCCATGGCGGCAAGGCCCAGAACCAGCGCCATTTGAAAAATCAGGATCCACCCCCGGCGCCGCCCCAGGAAGGGAGGTGTGAAGCGGTCGAGGACGGGTGACCAGATGAACTTCAGGTTGTAGGGCAGGCCGATGAGCGCCGAAAGGCCGATGAGCCCGAGGTCCACCTTGGCATCCTTCATCCAGGCCTGCAGTGTCGAATTCGTCAGCAGCAGCGGCAGGCCCGAGGCGAATCCAAAGAGCGCAACCGCCGCCATGGGCGGCAGCGATTTGGTCCGGGTTTCAATCGTGGGCATAGAAGATGGTAATGGAGATGACGCAACCGCGAATGACGCGAATCGCGGTTACAACTCTGTTTCAATCCTCTCCACGAGGGTTTTCAGCACCTTGATGCGGGCGAAATTCTTGTCCTCGCTTTCGACGAGCGTCCAGGGCGCGTGGCTTGGGCTGGTGCGGTCCAGCATGTCGTAGACCGCCTGCTGATAGGCGTCCCATTTATCTCGGTTCCGCCAATCCTCGTCGGTGATCTTGAAGCGCTTGTAGGCCGTGTCGCGGCGGGCCTCGAAGCGCCGCAATTGTTCCTCGGGACTGATGGCCAGCCAGAACTTGCACAGGAGGGTCCCATTGCGGTGCAGCTGTTCCTCAAAATCGTTGATCTCCCCGTAGGCCCGCATCCAGTCGGCTTCCGCACAGAATTTTTCCACTCTTTCCACCAGCACACGGCCGTACCAGGTGCGGTCGAAAATGGTGAAGCGACCGGTGCCCGGCAGGTGTCGCCAGAACCGCCAAAGATAGGGCTGGGCCTTCTCCTCATCCGTGGGGGCGGCCACGGAAATCACGCGGTAGATGCGCGCATCCATCGCCCCGGTAACCCGGCGGATGGCGCCGCCCTTCCCCGCCGCATCGCTGCCTTCGAAGGCCAGCACCACCGAGCGCTGCTTGAAGGCCTTGCTTCGCGTCAGCAGGTTCAGGCGCCCCTGCAACCGTTCCAATTCCATCTCGTAGTCGGGCTTTTCGATGCGCTGGGAAAGATCGAGTTTCTGGAACACGTTCATGGCATCCAGTCGCGGCGGGAGCGGAGGCGCCAGGATCAGGGGGGGATTCCCAAGCCCGTCCAACCGCCGGCGCAGCGCGTCATTCAGGTGGTTGGCCACCGTCAGCGCCTGGTAACGGAAATCCGAGGCCTCCACGATGGTCCAGGGTGCGTCTGCGGAGCTGGTGGCCTGAATGGAGCGTTCGCAGATCTTGCGGAACCGGTCATACATTTCGAAGTGGTCCCAGTCCTTGTCCGTCACGCGCCACCTTGTAAGGGGATCCGCTTCCAGGTTCTTCAATCGTTTTTTCTGGGCATCCTTGGACAGGTGCATCCAGAACTTGATGAGCAGAGCGCCTTCGTCCAGAAGCATGCGCTCGAAGCGCCCGATGCGCCCCAGGCTCTGATCAAGTTGCGCTTCTTTGGTCTCCCGGTGGACCCGCTGCAGGATTGGGCGGCTGTACCAGGAACCGTTGAAGATGCCGATGCGTCCCTTGGGTGGGAGTTGCCGCCACCAGCGCCACATGTGGGGCATGGCCCGCGCTTCATCGGTGGGCTTCTCCAATCCATGGGTCTGGATGAAGCGCGAATCCATCCAGGAGGTCAGCAAGTTCGCGGTCTCGCTCTTGCCAGCCCCATCCACACCGCTAATGAGCAAGACCACCGGAAAGCGACGCGCTTGCGCCAGCTCGAATTGGGCATTCAGCAGCAGCTCCCGCAGCTTCGGCGTCTCGGCGGCGAAGGTCGCTTTGTCAACGCGGTGGCCCAGCTCGGCGGATTCAAACATCTCAGCTCCTGGAAACGGACCTCAGCTTACTCTGCTTCCTGGACCCAGGCAGAATGACGGCATGACCCTTTGCCTTCGATGGATCGACCACCTCTCACCTGGCTACGCACTGGCCGTGGCCCTACGCCGTGACATTCTGCGGAAGCCCTTGGGCCTGGAGTTCACGGAAGCCCAGCTGGCCTCGGAATCCGCGAGCTTCCATCTGACCGCCTGGGCGGAGGAGGTGCTGTTGGGTTCGCTCCTGCTGACACCCCGTGAGGGCGGCTCCATCCAGATGCGCCAGGTGGCCGTGGACGATCGACAGCAGGGTCTCGGCATCGGCCGACACATGGTGGCCGAAGCAGAAGCCGAAGCTGGGCGCCAAGGCTTCACCCGCATGGTGCTCCACGCCCGGGACAGCGCCGTGGGTTTCTACCTGAAACTTGGCTACAGCCCCGTGGGGGATGAGTTCATCGAGGTGGGAATCAAGCACCTGGAGATGCAGAAGCAGCTTTAGGGCCTAGTGCGTCAGCTTCCACGCGGCCAGTAGCTGCCGCAAGGCTTCCGGCTTGTTCTGCGGGGCCACGGCGCCGGTCTGGCTGTGGGAATTGATGCCGTGGCAGCTCACGCAGGTGCGGATCTCGCCGGGCTGGAAGCTGATCCAGTTGCGCTCGCGGACCACCGCCTTGCCCACGCCATCCGTGAGCTGCCAGGTGAGGGCGCGCTGGGCCGGGACGAACGCCGCAGTGGAACCATCGAGGCCCACCTTCACACTGCCCGCAGGCCCGCCAGGATTCGCTGGATTGTTGGTGACGGCACTGCCATGCATGGTCTGGGAAAGGACGCGTCGGCCGGCCCTCGGCGTGGCGGTGCCGCCGTAGCCCCGAATCTGGTCGCCCTGGAAAATCTGCAGGTGGGCCAGGTCGTAGACTTTGCCGCTGAGGGGCACGGTGCTGGCGCCGCCGGGCACCCGGAGGTTGAAGGGCTGCTGCACATCGGCGCGGTCGCGGGTGGTGACATCGCGGCTCACGATCAGGGCCAGGTTGTTGGAGCGCAGCCACGTGCGCAGCGCCGTTTCATCCACACCCACTTCGGAGAAGACCTGCTGCTCGGGCGCCTGTAAGGCCGAGGAACGTCGGGCGGGCTTGACGCGGGCCACCACCTCCACCGGGTCCACTTCCCAGAGCGGACCGTTGTAGCTCACCAGCACGTCCGGGTCGTACCAGCTGACGGATTTCGTGAAACCCGGCGTCAGGAGCTGGTCCGCCACGTATGTGGCCCCCGTCTGCTTCAACGATTTCAGGCGGAACTGGTAGCGGTAGTTGGGATTGGCCCGGGTCCCCAGATTCGCATCGGACATCACCTCGGGGGTGTGCGCGGCGATCAGGGTACCGTCGCTCATGGGCAACGGATTGCGGTAGCGGCCGGTGGCTCCCGACGGAGTGGGGTCGCCGGGCTGCACTTCGTTCTTGGTGGCGGGATCGGTGATCCAGGTGATGTTCATGGCCTCGGGGCTGGTGCCCACGGCGCCGTTGAGCGTGATGATCTGCCCCGCGCGGCCGCCGTTGAATTCGCGCATGTTCGTGGCGAAGAAGAGCCCTGGACGGCGGGGGTCTTCGCGCAGGCTGAAGATGCCGCCGTCCCCATTCAGATAGTTCCGGTTGCTGTGAAAGGATTCCGGCGCATAGGCGCTGAGGTTCGGGTCGTCGGTGAAAGCGGGTTCCTCCAGGTAATTCCCACCGATTTCGTGGCGGCCCACGTGGTTCAGGGTCTCCTCCTCGGTGCCGTCTTCATTCAGCTGCCACGGGAAGAACTCATTGAAGCGGTGGCCGTTGGCGTGGTTGGCGATGTTTTCAGGATCAGCATCCGCTCGGGGTTCCGGAAAGACTTCGGCGCGGCTGGCGCTGCGCCCGGCGGCCACGGTTTCATCGGCATAATTGAAGGAGCCATTCGTGCCGCCGGTGTTGTCGGCATCGGCCTGCTGGTCCCGTTGCAGATGGTCCCACTTGGTGAAGACCACACGGCCGAAGCTGTCCACGAAGGGATGGAAAGCCCCGCTGGGAGTGTGATTCAGCAGCTTCAGGTCCCCGTTGGAAGGATCCAGGCTCCATAGCCCCGACAAAGTGACGGTGCTCTCATATTCATCCAGCTGGGGGTAGAGGTGACGCTCGCCGCTGCGGCTGCGGTCGGAGGCAAAGATGATGCGCTCGTCGGTGCCGTAGACCGGGCTGATGTTGTTGGTGTCGTTGGGTTGGTTCGGTATTTTGGTGATGACCGCCGGCTGGCCCTTGCCCAGGCCGCTCACTTCATAGAGCTGCCAGTAGTGGGTCAGCCACACGTATTGCTGGGTGCCGGTGCCCACCACCATGGCGAAGACCGCCTTGGCGGCGCTCCAGTGCATCGACGGTTCCCGCACGGCGATGCTGTTGGCGCCTTGCAACCCCGTCATGCCGAAGCCAGCTTCCTGCGTGAGGTTCCGCAGGGTGCCGTCCGGGTAGCGGATCCAGAGGTCGCCGCCGCGGGGCACCGAATCCACGGAACCGTCGTGGTTGGCAAAGGGCATGGAGATGGTGGCGAACCCATCGAAGGGGACCTGCGTCACGAAAAGGATGGGATTGGCCGTGGGGCTGGGGGCCGTGACCGTGACGGTGGCCGTGGCGGTGGTGGCACCGCCCGCATTGGTGGCCGTCAGCACATAGCTGGTGGTGGCAGCCGGTGTCACGCTGCGGCTGGTGCCAATAACCGTGCCGATGCCCTGGTTGAGTGACAGCGCCGTGGCTCCGGACACCGTCCAGGTGAGCACCGCGCTGGTCCCCGCCGGGATCGAAGCGGGTGCGGCGGTGAAGCTCGAAATCACCGGCGGCGCCACTGCCGCCACCGTCACAGTGGCGTTGGCAATGACACTGGCCACGGCATTGGTGGCCGTCAGCAGGTAGCTGGTGGTGACCGCAGGGCTCACGAGGCGGGAGCTGCCGGCCACGGCGCCGATGCCCTGGTTGAGACTCAGCCCCGTGGCCCCGTTCACCACCCAGGCCAGGGTGGTGCTCTGCCCCGCCGTGATGGTGCCCGGAGTCGCCGTGAAGCTGGTGATGGTGGGCGGTTGCAGCACCGTCACGGTGGCGGTGGCGGTGGTCGCCCCGGCGCTGTTGGTGGCACTCAACTGATAGGTGGTCGTGGCCGTGGGCGCCACGCTCCGAGTGGTGCCGGTAACCGTGCCGATGGTCTGATCCAGGGCCAGGGCGGTGGCACCGTCCACAGTCCACGCCAGGGTCGCGCTCTGGCCCCGGTTGATGGTGGCAGGACTGGCCGCAAAGCTCGAGATGACCGGCGCCTGGGGTGCGGTCGCCACGGTGACGGTGGCTGTGGCGGTGACGGTTCCCACCGCATTGGAGGCGCTCATGGTGTAGGTGGTGGTGACGGTCGGCGACACCGCGCGGCTGGCGCCGCTCACTGAGCCCAGGTTGGGACCCACGTTCGCGGCGATCGACAGGCTCGTGGCATCTACCACGACCCAGGCGAGCGTCGTGCTTTGTCCCGGGGTGATGGTGGCGGGCGCGGCGGTAAAGCTGGTGATGGCGGGCAACTGCGGCACCGCAGCGATGGTGATGACGGCTTCGGCCGATTTGGTGGGGTCCTGCTGGCTGGTGGCGCGCACGGTGGCAGTGCCCAGGGCGGGGCCCGCCGTGAACAGGCCCGTGGCCGTGATGGCGCCGCCGGTGGCACTCCAGCCCACTGCGGTGCCCGTCCCGTTCCTCACCTCGGCAATGAAGGCCTGGGCAGCCCCCGGCGCCAGGGACATGGCCGCGGGACTCAGGCTCACCGAGATGGCTGGCGTCACGGTGACCGTGGCATCAGCGTAATGGCTGGCGTCGGCGCTGGCGCGCACATGGAAGGTTCCTGGCGCAGCCGGAGAAGTATAGAAGCCTGCCGAATTCACTGTGCCGCCCGAGGCCCCCTCGATGACGCTCCAAGTCACTGTGCCGCTGGCGGTCCCACTCACCGAAGCACCGAAGGCCTGTCCCAGGCCGGCGGGCATGGCGGCGGCGGCAGGTGCTACCGCCACCGTCACAACAGGCGCTGGCGGTGCCACGAGCCCCGGTTCAGAGGAGCCGCCCCCACAGGAGGCCAAGCCCCCTAGAAGGCCGCCGAAGATTAGGGCTCTGAAAAAAGGCGAGTGGATTTTCGTCATGGGTAATCCTGGGTCTGGGAGGGCGGAGCAAAGTCGGGGCCGGACTTCCTTTCTTGGGGCCCATCAGGATCCACCACAAGGACCCTCCTTGACGAACTGCACAAAAACCTGTGGGAACTGCCCACTCCCCTGGACGAGCCTCATGATCCCGTTCTCAATGCCAGAAGCCCCCTCCCCTCAGTACTCATTGGCCAGTTCCGAGGCGCGCACCTGCTTCTCAAAAACCTGGAAGACCGGCGCCCCGGCCTTCTGGGCAATCCACTCGGCGACTCGTATGCCGTCCACAGCGGCGCTGGTGATGCCCCCCGCAAAACCCGCCCCCTCGCCGCATGGATAGAGGCCTGCATGCGACACGGATTGCCCATCCTCGTTCCGCAGGAGTTGGATGGGGCTGCTGGTGCGGCTTTCGATGGCCAGCAGGATGGCCTCCCGGGAGGCGAACCCGTGGATCTTTTTATCAAAGACTGGCAGGGCCCCCCGCAGCTGCTCCTGCACGAAGTCCGGCAGGCAGGTCCGCAGGTCCGCGGGCACCGCGAAGGGCCTGAAGCTGGTGCGCGGCAGCTGGCCGCTGCCCTTGAGCCGCAGGAAATCCCAGACGCTGGTGGCCGGGGCGCCGTAGGTCCCCCCCGCAGCCTTGAAGGCCTGCTGTTCCCACCTGCGCTGGAAGTACATGCCGCCCAGCAGGTGGTCGCTGCCGAAGTCTGAAGTATTCACCTTGGCCACCAGGCCGCTATTGGCGAAACCCGAATCACGCTTCTCGTTGCTCATGCCATTGACCACCACGCCTCCCTCCTCGGAGGAGCACTGGATGACTTCCCCGCCGGGGCACATGCAGAACGAGTACGCTGCCCGGTTCAGTCCCAGATTGCACACCAGCTTGTAGTCAGCGGGGGGCAGACTGGGATGGCCTTTCGAGGGTCCGTACTGGTTCTTGTCGATGAAATCCTGGGGATGTTCCACCCGGACCCCCATGGCGAAGGGTTTCTGGCGCATGGCGACGCCGTGGCGATGGAGCATTTCGAAGGTGTCCCGGGCGCTGTGGCCGGGTGCCAGCACAATGGCGTCGCAGGGGATTTGCTCCCCATCCGGCAGCACCGCGGCCCGGACCGCCCCGTTCTCGAAGCAGATGTCCGCCAGTTTCGCTTTCCAGCGGTAGGTCACGCCCCGGGCCTCGGCGTCCTTGCGGATCAGCACCGAACATTTCCGGATGACATCGGTGCCTACATGGGGCTTGGAGAGGTACAGGATGCGGGGGTTCGCGCCATAGCGGACGAAAGTCTCCAGCACGTAGCGAGTAGCGGGATGGCCGATGCGCGTGGTGAGCTTGCCGTCGCTGAAGGTGCCTGCGCCCCCTTCGCCGAACTGGGAATTGGCTTCAGGGTTCAGAATGCCCTTCTGCCAGAGAGCATTAATACTTTGCACCCGCTCGCTCATGGCGGGGCCCCGCTCCAGCATGATGGGCTCGATGCCGTAATCCAAAAGGCGCAAGGCGCAGAAAGTGCCGGCCGGACCGCTGCCCACGATGACCACCCTCGGCCTCCGCGGCACCGGATCCACGAAGTAGGGAGAAGGCGGCGGCACGACTTCGAGCTTCAGCCCCGCCAGGAGTTCCACCTTTCCCAAATCCCGCGATGTGTCGAAACCCAGGGCGACCAGGAAGCGGATGGCGCCCTTGTGCCGCGCGTCCAGGCTGCGCCGTTCCAGCACCACCCCCGAGTAGTCCGACGGCTTTCCGCCCAGCGCATGGCTCAAGGGCCGCGCCAGGTCCAGCTTCTCCTCGCCCAGGTTCAACGGCAGGTTCGTGAGGAGGTAGCGCATGGAGGCTCCGGCGAGGGGATTCCGCAGGGAATCAAGGCCGGGACCAGTGTAGCGCGGCGCCTTCAGGCCTGGGCCTTCTGGCGTGGGACGAAACGCCAGTCAGGCCTCGTGCTGGATTTTTTTCCGGGCCGCCATCCGGCGGATGGCCATCCATGTCCCCGCGCCCAGAAGCAGCCACGGGGCCAGGAAGACCAACGCTGAAACCAGCAGCGCGAAGAACTGCACCAGCAACTCGATCGAGTTCCGCGCAGCCACCGCCACCGGCGCGAACAGGCCGGGCTTCTCGAACTGGACGACCACCAGCGGCTCATGCAATTCCAAGGTGAGGGTGGACATGGCGACCATCTGCTGGAAATAGCGGCGCTGACCCTCCATCTGTTCGAGCTGTTCGGTCACCTGCGACAGCTGCTGCTCCGCTTCCAGCAAATCCTCCATCTTGGCGCTGCGGGTCCGCAGGATTTCCCGCATGCGAGCCTCCAGCTGCCGCTTGTTGGTGAGCCGCGCTTCCAGGTCCGCATATTCCTTGGTCACATCCTGGGTGCTCACCCCTTCCTGCTCCACCCTGCCAATGGCGCGCAGGGCATCCAGGCTTTGGAAATACCGGCCGGGCTGCACCCGCACCACCACCGTGCCCGAGGCCCGGCCCTGGTCCTGGCGGTTGGCCTTGATGTCGGCGATGTAGCCGCCGTTCTCCGATGCGATGCGTTGAATCCTGTTGAAAGCCTCGTCGAAAACCTTCACCTCCAACGTCAACTGCCCGGTGCGGATGAGCTTCTGGCTCGCCACCATGGCGCTCTGGGAGGCATCCGTGGACGCGCCGATGATGCCCATGCCAGGTCGGCCAGGGGTTTTTCCAGAGCTGGGGGCTTGATGCGATAAATTCTCAAACGAACGGGCATTCGACGCCTTGAATGAAGCCCCAGGCGCCAGATCGGCCAGTGATGCCATCTTTTCGGTGGCAACCATCGCCAGGCGTTGGCCGGGCCCCATCGCAAACCTGCGTTGGGCCCACCAGGCCAGGCCCGTGGCCCCCGCGATCACCGCACTTGTGGTGGTGATCAAGGCAATCTTCCTGGGCGTCATGGGATCCTCCGAAGGGTGTGGGGAATGGATGGAAGCGGGCCAGCCGGCGTGAAGGAAGCGACCACGAA
Source organism: Holophagaceae bacterium (assembly GCA_025357545.1). GTDB lineage: Bacteria > Acidobacteriota > Holophagae > Holophagales > Holophagaceae > JANXPB01. Next base: position 5,578 of record JANXPB010000073.1, on the reverse strand, counting down.
CGCCCGGCCCCTTGGCTCCATCGGGTTGGACAAGACCCGCCGCAGGAATGTTCCCGAATGCATTCCGCCGCCTCGTTCCAATTGGGTGTGACCGGATTCATTTCCCTGGCCGCCGGCCGTTAATTCCGCCATCTGAAGGGTCGGAATCCACGGCTGGTGGGAAATGAGGCTGAAATTTGAGGGACCGGATTTTAATACTCGGGTGCCATCACCCCCGCAGTCGGAATTGCAGGGTCAGCTTGAAGCGGGCCGCACGGGGTTGGCCGTCGATCTGCGCCGGAGTGAAGCGCCATTGCTGGGCCGCGCGGATGGCTTCGGCCCGGAAAATCGCGTCGCCTGAATCCATGCGCACGTCGGTGGGGATGCCGCGATCGTCGATGGTCATGCCCAGCACCACATCGCCCTCCTTGTGAGAGAGCCGCGCCAGGTTCGGATAGGCCGGCTGCACTTGCTGGAGAATGTGGATGGCCTTAAAAGACACCTCCACCACGGTGCCAGGTCCCGCACCTTCGGAGTCCGTTCCTGTTGAATGGCCGTCTTGGCCAGCCCCGCCGCCGGGGACCCTCGCAACCGGCAAGGATGGGTCCGCCGCGATTTGATTGCCGAGATTCACGGTCTGCACAGAAGTGGGCGTGTCGGGGACCGCTGGCGAAGGCAGCGGGGCGACGGCTTCCAGCCCCGCGGGGCGGGTGGCGGAGCCGGGCATTTTCTGAGGAGCGGGCGGGGTGAGCGTGAGATGCGCTTCGAGGGGTTTCGGCCGGAGTTCGACCACGGTTGTGGGCGGGCCGGACTTCGTCATCACCTCGATCACGGTGGGTGCCGTCCGGGCCACCAGGACCGCGCCGCCAGCAAGGGTGAAGTAGATCGCGGCGCTCATGAGCAGGCTGAGGCGGCGGTCAGGTTTCGGGGGCGTGATCGCGTGGACCTGAAGGCCCGGGTGGAAGGCGACGATGGCAGGCCGAAGGCTGCCCCTGATGGCGGGCTGAGTGGTCATGAGGTCTCCTATCAGGTGGAAAAGCAACGGGTCTGAAACCCGCTGGCCCGGCTGGTGCCAGCGTCGTGGAACCCTCAGCCAATGCTTCGGGAACCCGCGATCGGATCGGTGCGAGGCCTCTGCTGCCTCGCCCTCCGCTTCGATGTCCCAAAGATCGTTGGTAGAGCATCGTCGATCCAGCGCCCGGAGCAAGCCATCCGATGAGAAGTTACGCAAGCGCGACGAATCACCCCCGACGCCATGCGAACGTCACGGCCAGCACCCCGGAATCCATGGCGTCCGGGGCCCATCGTCACCACGCGCCGTAACACTGATCCCCGCGCTGCCTTACGAACAATTCAAAGTTCAAAGCACCATCCGGTGCATGACCTCGTAGCTTCGCAGCCCCCCCATCTCCGTGAGGAGCCGGGCGCGGATCAGCTCGGTGCAGGCCTTTGCCGCGCGACTCTCAATCTCCGGCGCTGCCTCCGCCGGGCAGGTGCGCAAATTCTTCAAATGCTCCCGAATGCCCGGTGGCAGGGCCTCGGCGGGATCCACGGGCGTGCACGCGGCGCAGAGCCAGCCCAGGTCTGCCGAAAGCAGCACCAGGGGTGCCTCCCCGTTGCCACAGCGGCCGCAGGCCTTTGGATGGGGCAGCAGGCCCATGCAGTGCAGCAGCCAGTGCTCCGCGTAGGCTAGGATATTCAACGCCCGCTGGGGTTGCTCCTTCAAAGCCCGGCTGCAGGCGCTGAGGAGCCGAAACAGGCGCGGGTCCTCCACGCCCTCCTTCGCCACGCGGTCGAAGAGGTCCGCCAGGCAGCCCATGACCAGGCTGGAATCCAGGGCGCCCAGAGTCAGTGGTGAATGTTGCAGCTCGCAGCGCGTGATGCGACGCAGTTCCGCGAGTTCCCGGCCGAAGAAGCCCACCTTCACCAGGCTCAGTGGCTCGAAGGCCGACACCCATTTCGCCGAGGGCTTTTTAGCACCTTTGGCGAGGCCCACTTTGCGCTCTCCATGCTCCGTCAGGAAGGAGACCACCAGCCCGCCATCATGGAAGGGCGTAGGACGCAGCACGATGGCTTGAAGGGTTTCGATCAAGGAATCTCCCGCTCCTGCGGGGGAGCCGAATTCAACATAACCGCGTCGAGGCAAGCCACAGGGTGGCACAGGCTCTGGGGAGGGGCGGCGCCCCGAGGCTGAAATTTTCCTTCAACCCTTCCGGGCTGCCGGGGTTCTGTTCAGCCAGGCACACATCATCGGAGGCCCCCATGAATACGGCACTCAAGCTCCTCGCACCCTTCAGCCTGGCCCTAAGCCTGCTGGCCCAGACCCCGGCGGCGCCCCCTGCCCCCACCGAAGCACCCACCCCACTGCAGGCCCGCGCCTTCCGCCACGCCGGATTCCTGGCCAAGAAGCTGAACCTCACCGAGGAGCAGAAGGCCGCGCTGAAAACCATCGCCCAGAAGCACCGGGACGAGCTGAAGGCCAAACATCAAGGCCTGAAGGAGGCCCGTCAGGCCTACCAGGCGGTGATGGCCGATCCCAACGCCAAGGAGACCGACATCCAGAACGCGCATCGGCTCCTGAGCCAGCGCGCCTTGGACACGGCCCTGGCGGCGAGGTCCTTGCGCAGCGAGATGAGGGCGGTGCTGACGCCGGACCAGCAGGTCCAGGCCGACAAGCTCAGGGAAGAATTCAAGGCCCGCCACCAGGAGCGCATGATGCATCTTCGCAAGGGCCTGGGACTGGGTTTGGCTGGCTAGGACGGACGTGATTTCGTGCAAGGGCCCCCGCTGGGGGCCCTTGCCGTTCCAGCGCGGCAACCGGCCGCCCCCTGCCAGACTGGATGGATGAGCCGAAGCCTGATCCCAGTACCCGCAGTCATTCTGATCCTCAGCTCCACCGCCGCCGCCCAGGAAGTCCAGCAGTTCCGTCAATGGGTGGCCGGACAGGAGCTGGGTGGGGCCGAGCAGCGCTCCTCCCTCGAAGGAGCCACCTCGCGCATTGACCACCGCGAGTGGATGAACTTTTCCCGCCTCGGCATCGAGGTCCAGCAGGAGATCCGGGAAACATCGGTCCGGGCCGCCGACGGCAGCCTGCGCTTCACCTGGCGGATGCTGCTCTCCAAAGAGCCTCTGGAAGGCGAAGCCACCTGGTCGCCTGCGAACCCGGGCGTGCTGCGGGTGACCTCGAAGGGCTTCGAGGGAAAGTCCGTGCCCATGCGTGCAGGCGCCCTGCTTTGGCCCGGCGACATCGATGCGCGAATGCGGGAGGCGGCGCGGCTAATACGGCCCGTGAAGATCACCAGCTACTCCTTCGCCACCCAGCAATGGACCGAACTGGACCTCCATCCGATGGGCGCCGCACCCCTGCCGGGCTTCGCCGATGCGGTGCTCTTCAAGGGCGAAGAAATGGACGGCGCGAACCGCACCGAAACTTCCGTTTGGATCAGTCCCACCCGCGGGGACCTCAAGCACACGGGCGAGATCATGGGCCTGAGCCTGGTGCTGCAGCGAGCGGAATTGCCGGTTCCCGAAGGCAGCGGCAAGGGCATGGACCAGTTCTTCGAAAGGAGCCTCATCCCCATTCCCCAGCATCCCTTCCAGCCTTGGCTGCCGGAAGTTCAGCTGCGCTGGAATGGTGCCAAGCCCTTACGTCTGCCTGAGGACCCTCAGCAGCACCAGGTGCGCGCCAATCTGTTCACGCTCCGGCGGAGCGCCGCCCCCACGGCAGAGGAACTCATGGAAATGCCGGTGATGGGCAAGCCCTCCAAAGAGGATGCTTCGTATCTCGCGGCCACCCCCCTGGTGCAATTCCAGGATCCGGCCTTCGAGGGCCTGCTGGTGCGCCTGCACGCCCCCCTCGGCGCTGGCCGCTGGACCTTGGCCCAGGCGGTGACGGATTTCGTGTGGGAGTGGATCACGGAGAAGGACTACACCGTGGGCTTCGCGTCGGCCCTGGAGGTCTGCCGCAACCCCCGGGGCGATTGCACCGAGCATGGTGTGTTGGCGGTGGCCCTGTTGCGCAAGCTGGGCGTGCCCGCCCGGGGCGTGGTGGGCTGGGTGGCCGCCGGAGACACCATGGGCCTGCATTTCTGGGTGGAAGTGAAACTCCGCAACCGCTGGGTGCCCATCGACCCCACCTTCGATGAAGCCCCGGCCTCGGCCTTCCGCCTGAAACTGGGCACTACCGATCTGGCGGATCTGGGATCCGTGGGCTGGGAAGGCGCAGGCCAGATCTTCGGCGGCGGGGCCTGGAAGGTCGTTAAGCCCGATGCCTTCGGCGACCTCCGTCTGGATGGCGATACCCTGCGCGCGCCCGACGGCACGCGCATCCGCATCGCCGGCAGCACCTGGACCCTGGGCTCCGGGCTGCGGCTGCACCGGGAGGGCCGGGACCTGAGTCTCGCCGCCCAGCCCCGCCCCTATCCGGCCCAGATCCTCGGCGCGCGGCTCCTGCAAGTGGGCCGCTGGAAGGCCTGGTGGCAGCCCAAGGAACAGAAACTCCTCATCGACCTCGGCGCCCGCCGCTGGCTGGCGGCAGAGCCCCTCGACGAAAAGGGCGCCGTGGATTTCCTGGAGCTGCTGCGGGTGGAAGCGCCTCAGCGATAGCCAGGGTGCGTGCCTTGGGACCCGCGTCCTGGGTCCTGAGGTTCCATGAGGAGGCGACTCCTGCAAGTGCGCCCAAGGCGCTGCGAATTCGACCCAGGCCCCTGGACTCAGGACTCAGGACTTGAGTTTCAGGACTCTCGCTCAATCGAATCCGCGATCCATGAGATTCTGGGGGATTGCAGTTCCCGGAGCCCTGATGCCTGTCGCCCTGTCCCTGGTCAACGTCCGCAAGGCCTATGGCGCCCAGCCCATCCTGGACGGCCTGAGCTTTGGGCTGCAGGTGGGCGAGAAGGTGGGCCTCATCGGCCGCAACGGCGCTGGTAAAAGCACGCTTTTCAAACTGCTGGCGGGGGTCGAAGAGCCCGATTCGGGTGAAGTGATCATCACCCAGGGCTTGCGGGTGGCGCGCCTCAGCCAGGAGCCGGACTTCGCGCCTGGCGCCACGGTGCGGGAGGCGCTGGAAGCAGCCCTGCAAGACCACCGGACTTTGCTTGACCGTCATATGGCCATCCACGATGAACTCCATGCCCAGCTCACGCCCGCCAAGGTGGAACGGCTGCATGAGGAGTTGCACACCATCGAGCACCACCTCCACCACATGGGGTGGGATCTGGAACCGCGGCTGAAGGAGGCGCTCACTACCTGGGGCCTGCTGGAGCCGGAGGCCACGGTCGACTCCCTCTCCGGCGGCTGGCGCAAGCGCGTGGCCCTCGCCCAGGCCTGGCTCCGGGACCCGGATGTCCTGGTGCTGGACGAACCCACCAACCACCTCGACCCCGAGCAGGTGGAGAAGCTCGAAGCCTGGCTGCTCTCCTTCGAAGGCGCCCTGCTGCTCATCACCCACGACCGGCACCTGCTGGATTCGGTGGTGGACAAGATGCTCGAGTTGGAAGAAGGCAAACTCGCGGTGTACGACGGTTCCTACAGCGACTACCTGCTGCTCAAGGCCGATCAGGAATTCCGGGAAGCCCGCTTGACGGACCACATGCAGAAC
>JANXPB010000051.1 GCA_025357545.1 Holophagaceae bacterium | reverse complement strand
GTTGCCTTCGTTGAGCCACAGCGCTGCCAGGCGCCCGGAAGCCTCCAGCAACCAGCCCGCGTGGTAACCGAACTCCTTGTAGTGGCCGTTGAATGCGCCGCCCTCCTGCTTTCCATGCAGTTCAAGCAGGCTGGAATCGCCCTCGAGATGCAGCGCCGAAACGCCCGCCGCGGCTGAGGCCAGAAGCGCCATCCGCAGTGGGTCTACGCCAACTTCCGAGAGGACGCAGACCAGGCGGGACAGGTCGATCTGCGGCACCAGGGCCGCGGGTTTAAAAATCCCCGCCACGGCGCGGAGTATGTCTCAGCGCCAGCTGTGACGGAACTGAGTTGGGTGAGGGAGGGTTCGTCCCCCTTGGTGGTGTCCTCCATCAGCAAGCCCGTGTCCGCCCAGTCCTGGGTCGTGCCGGCCATGGCGGTGTCGCCGGGCAGGGGCAGGTTCGTCGGGTTGAAATCGCCCAGATAGCCGTAGACGCTGTTCACGTTGGTCACATACCACGGCAGGATGTCCGTGGCAGCGAAGCGAACCAGGCCCGTCACATTGAAGGTGAGCAACGTGCTGAGGTTGGCCGGCACCGCGTCGGGACGCCCGCAGGCATAGGTATCCAAGTCCAATTTATGCTCGTCCGTCCAGACGTAGCTGGTGCCGAACTTGAACCAGAATTCACCTTTGGGGACCAGGGGGATCGTGAAGGTGCCGTTGGCCAACCTGGTTCCAGGAATGCTGCTGAAACCGCCCAGGCCATCGGGTACCAGGGCCGAGATCTGGGTGCTGGTCAGGTCCTGGGGCGTGGTAGTCTCGCCGCTCTGGGTAAGGGTCCGGACGATGCGCGTGCCTTTCACATCCTTGGACGGGCCGACGGCTTGAAGGAACACGGGAAAGGCTGCTGCGCAGAGCAGAAGCGCGATGCCGCTCAGGGCAGAGATTGGGCGGCTGGGCTGGAGTGGATTCACGGGTCCTCCGGGGACGAGTGCGCGCTGCATGCCCTGGGGGAGCCGTTGCGTAGGAATTTGGGGGTGGTCTCCAGAAAGCTTGCCTGATTCCCTGTCAGGATCAATAGCCATTATGAAATTTAAGTGATTATTTTTTTCCAGTTGATTATTTTCAAAGTAGTCCTAGAAGCGATTTTTAGACTCCCGGAGCCATGGGCATTGTCTTTCGATTGAAGTTCGAGCCTGGACCGAAGTTTCTGGTAGAACCAACCTATGTTCGAACCTCCCGCCACCGACCTTGAATGCCGCATCCTGGGCTGCCTCATCGAGAAGCAGCACACGACGCCGGATTACTACCCGCTGACCGCCAATTCCCTGTTGGGGGCCTGCAACCAGACCTCGAACCGCCATCCGGTGGTGGCCTACACCGAGGCGATGGTCCAGGAGGGATTGGAATCGCTGCGCCAACGGCAACTGATCTGGGTGGTCAGCGCTGCCGGAAGCCGCGCGGTGAAATACGAGCAGCGCCTTACGGATTCCCTGCGCCTGTCCCTGCAGGAGGCGGCGCTCCTATGCGTGCTGTTGTTGCGGGGCCCGCAAACATTGGGGGAGCTGCGGAGCCGCAGTGAGCGGATCTATCCCTTCGCCGACCTCAGCGAAGCCGAGGCCGCGTTGCAGGCCTTGCTGGGGGCTGAGCCGCAGCCACTGGTGGCGCGGCTGCCCCGACTGCCGGGCACCAAGGAATCGCGCATCGCGCATCTGTTGGCCGGGCCGGTGGAACTTGAGGCCGTGGCCGCCGCCTTGGAGGAGGAAAAAGTGCGGGGATCCGCCACCCTGGGGCAGCTAGAAGAGCAGATCCGGGACCTCCGCGCAGAGATTACGGAACTGCGCGAGGCCTTCCATGCGTTCAGGGCGCAATTCTAGTCAAGCTCGATCCGGATCAAGGCGGCCACGTTGCGCGCGCGCCGCCGGGCTTCCTCGACTATAGGCGCCGAAGCGATGGCGACACCGAGGCGGCGGTGGCCCTCGCAGAAGGGCTTGCCGAAGAGCCGCACCTGGCTTTCGGGCACCGCCAACGCTTCGTCCAGTCCCTCGAAACGGGGCACGCCCTGCCCGTCGCCCAGCAGAGGTACGCTGGCGGAAGGACGCAGCAGCTGGATTTCAGGGACGGGTAATCCGAGGATGGCGCGGGCATGCAGGGCGAACTCGCTGGTGTTCTGGCTGCCCAAGGTCACCAGCCCGGTGTCGTGGGGGCGGGGGCTCACTTCGCTGAAAAGCACCTCATCTCCTTTGACGAAGAGTTCCACGCCGAAAATGCCGTGGCCACCCAGGTTCCGCACCACGGTCCAGGCCAGGAGTTGCGCCTTCTCCCAAGCCTTCAGAGACATGGGGATGGGCTGCCAGGATTCGCGGTAATCCCCGTCGACCTGCAGGTGTCCGATGGGCGGGCAGCACTGGAGACCATTGACGGCGCTCACGGTCAAGAGGGTGATCTCGAAGTCGAATTGGACAAAGCCCTCCACGATGCAGGAGCCACCGACCGCCCGGCCCCCAGCCTGGGCGTAGTGCCAAGCCGCCGGTATTTCGGCTTCGGACTTCACCACACTCTGCCCTTTGCCCGAGCTGGACATCACGGGCTTCAGGACACAGGGGAATCCTAGCTCCACGGCGGCCTTGCGCAACTGTGCTTCACTTTCAACAAAGCGGTAGGGCGAGGTGGGCAGGCCCAGTTCCTCGGCCGCAAGCCGGCGGATGCCCTGCCGGTCCATGGTGAGTTTCGCCGCGCGGGCTGTAGGTACCACCGCCTGGCCCAGGGCCTCCAATGCCACCAGCACATCGGTGTTGATGGCCTCGATCTCCGGGACCACCAGATGCGGTTTTTCCAGCTCGACGATCTGCCGCAGAGCTTCCCCATCCAACATGGAGAACACATGGCTGCGATGGGCCACCTGCATGGCCGGGGCATCTGGATAGCGATCGCAGGCGATGACTTCGCAGCCTAACCGTTGCAACTCGATGGCCAGTTCTTTGCCGAGTTCTCCGGAACCCAGCAGCAACACCCGTTTGGCGGAAGCGGAGAGCGGAGTCCCGATGGAAGGCATCAGGCGGTCTTCTTGGCCTTGGTAGATTTCTTGGAAGGATGCCTTTTCGAGGGCGCGGCGTTCAGTTCCTCGGCATTCGTGATCAGCACCGGGGTGACCGGCACGTCGTTCATCTGCGCGTTATGGGTGGGCACAGCCTTGATCTTGTCGACGGTGTCCATGCCTTCGATGACGCTACCAAACACGCAGTAGCCGAATCCATCCGGCCGCGGCACGTCCAACTTCATGGAGTTATCCACCACGTTGATGAAGAACTGGCTCGTGGCACTGTTGGGATCGCCTGTGCGGGCCATGGCAATGGTGCCCCGGGTATTGTGCAACCCCGCTTCCAGCGCGGCTTTCGCTTCGTTCTGAATGGGTGCGTCGCCGGTCTTCTGGTGCATGTCGGTGGTGAACGCGCCGCCCTGGATCATGAAGGTTGGAATGATGCGGTGGAAGGTGGTGCCCTTGTAGAAGCCCTTGCGCACATAGTTCAGGAAATTCGCGACGGTTTTGGGGGCGGCTGTCGGATTCAATTCCAGGGTGAAAGCGCCCTGGTTGGTGGTTAATTTCACCCGGGGATTCACCGGCGGGTTCGCGGCGAAAATGGGCAGGGCCAAAAGCAGGGGTAGCAGCGCGATCCGCATGGAGGGTTCCTTTCAGGAAAACCTGATCATCGCATCGGGCCGTAATTCCGGCCATTGCCGATCGGATATCCAGAATCGTGGCCTCTGCGGGATTTCCCATTGTTCGAATCCCCCATGGGCGTGGCCCTTGTGGGATTCCCCTTTGGGCCGCGTCGCTGGCTGGGCCAGGCGCTGATCCCTCCGGACGCTCCCGCGTCCGCCGGGGCGCCTAACGGCCCGCCATCGCCGTTCGAATCCCCCATGGGCGTGGCCCTTGTGGGATTCGAACCCACGCCTTAGCGCTTATGAGGCGCCCGCTCTGACCGCTGAGCTAAAGGGCCATGTCCATTCAAACACGGAGGGGGCTTTTCTGCGCTGGGCTGCCGCTTGGAAACCATCGGGAGCATGGCTGTTACCATGTCTCTGCCAATAGTTGCCCAGGTAGTGGAGCAGTTAACTTGCGAGAACGCCCCAGAACAGAGGTCCCCATGGGAACGTCGGCCGAGCAGGGCAAGGGGGTATTGCGCGCGACCCTGGGGGCGCTCCACTGGTTGGAAGCGTATTGGAACCCCGACACAGTCGACAACTGGGTGGACAGCGTTGCGAAGCTGTCGGGGAGGATCGTGCTCTCGGGCATGGGCAAGTCGGGGCTCGTGGCGCAGAAAATCTCCGCCACTCTCGCCTCCACGGGTTCCCCGAGCTTCTTCATGCATCCAGCGGAGGCCTTGCATGGCGATCTGGGGATGGTGGCCCACGGGGATTCGGTACTGATGCTTTCGAATAGTGGAGAGAGCGAAGAAATCCTCAAGATCCTGCCCAGTCTCTGCCGCGTCGGAATTCCTATTGCGGCCATCACGTCCCGGCCGGATAGCACCTTAGGCCAGGCAGCGCGTTGGTGCTTTCCTTACCAACTTCCTGAAGGTGAAGGGTGTCCCATCGATATGGCCCCCATGGCAAGCACCTCGATGCAATTAGTCCTGGGGGATCTCTTGTCGGCGTGCCTCATGGCCCGCCGAGGATTCACATTGGAACATTTCGCAGCTCTGCATCCAGGTGGAAACATTGGTGCCAAATTATTGCAAATTAAAGATTTGATGCATCACCGATATCCGTCAGTTCAAAAATCGGCCACCTTGATTGAAATTCTTCAAGCCATTTCGTCGGGGCAATTGGGCATGACTGCGGTGCTGGACTTCGGAAGCTTGATCGGAGTCATCAGCGATGGGGACATTCGTAGAGCTTTGGAGCGGGCGGAGGCGAGTCGAGTGAATCCCCTAGAACTCCGGGCGTCGGATCTGCTGAGTGGACGTAGCCCTCACACTATCGGGTTGAATAGCCTAGCGGTGGAAGCAGCCCAGGTGATGGAGGCTCGGAAGATCACGTTTCTGGTGGTCGATGATGCAACCAAGCCCTGTGGAATCATACATATCCACGACCTTCTGAGTGCCAAGGTGATTTGATCTGGCCTGATCAATAGGTTACATAATATACATTATCGAAAGTTTAAAATGCTCTCCATTCTTGACCGATACACCTTCCGACGCTGGCTCTTCCCCGTTGCCGGAGCCGTCTTCTTCTATGGCGGACTGGTGCTGGCCAAAGAGTTGGTGGATATCTCCAAAGAAGTTTTCAGCCTGGGCGCTTCCTTCAAATGGCTGGTGCCCCTGTTGGCGATGGCCGTACCGGAAGTACTGATGCTGGTGTTGCCCATGTCAGCGGTACTCGGCGGATTGTTGGGCACCCAACAGATGGTGCAAAGTTCTGAAATGGTGGCGGCCCACGGCCTAGGCATTGGCAGTCGGATGTTCATCCGCCCCTTCCTCCTGCTGGCGCTGCTCCTGGCTGGCCTGGCCGGCCTAAACAGCCACATCCTGATTCCCTCGACCAATCATTTCCAAGCGGAACTCCGCACCCAGATGTTGGAAGAGGCCCGGACCCGTTTCCTCAGGACGGATCAGCCGCCGCGGATTCTGCCAGGGGGTCAGGACCAAGCTGTTTGGATGGCGCCTGATGGCCAAGTTCACTTGATGAACGTTGGTCCGGGAGGAATCCAGCATATGGTTTCCAAATCGATTGCTTATTCAATCAATCCCCAGGAGGACGGGGGGCACATACTAGATATGCAATTGAAACAACTCGATGGCAGTCTTTGCCAAACCGGAAGCGGGAGTGTGGTCAATTTGCACCAGGAACGCCAGGATTTACGCTTTAAGCTTCCGGGGACGTCCAAGCTGCTGGCCCCCACTCCACTTAGATATCTTGATACATATGAATTAATACAGCTGAAATCTGTAGCCTCTAGAGTGGAACTCAGCCGCCGGTTCTCCCTCCCCTTTGCATCGGTGGCGCTTCTGCTTTTGGGCATTTCCCTTGGCTTGGGGCACCCGCGCTTTCAAAGCGGCGGTTCCATCCTGAAAAGTCTCGGCGTTATCTTGACCTATTATTTCATGAACACACTACTTGAAAACCTCATCACGCAGGCGATGCCGGGCGCCTTAACCCTGTCGCTACTCCTGCCCTGGGTCACCCTCCTGGTCGGTCTATGGATTGTTCATCGAAAATTCAAACCACATATTTCAAATACTTTATATTCAAAACTTCAGCAAATCTTGATCCCGCTGAATAGGATATCCGCCGCCCTTTTGTACCGATTCAGAGCCTCCCTCCGATTTCGGTCCCAGACGAGTGAGTCCATCCAAACGGCAGCGGTACATTCAGCGGGAATCCTGGACCAATGGGCTCGAGCGCTCTGGTGGAAGGGTTGGGGAGCCACTTTTGGCACTTTAGTGGCCTTGGATCTCTTGATCGAGTACGCAACCCTTGCTGGAGATCTTTCGCGCAATCATAAGAATTTAATGGACTTTATCGACTATTGGTTCCTGAACCTACCCACCTTTCTGAATACTGCCCTACCCATCACCTTCCTATTGGGAACTCTCTTTGCCTTGGCCCAGGCTACTCAGACTTCGGAATGGGTTGCTTTGAGGGCTGGAGGGGTGAGCCTTGTGCAGTTGGTCTGGTCATCCCGCAGGTCCTGGCTGGGAGTCCTGGGTGCCACGTTCCTGCTTCAATTTTGGATAGCCCCAATGGCTTACTTCAAGGCTGATATTATTTATAGGAAATTAATAAACAGGCCTCCATTGATGGCGACTACCGATTCATGGCTTTATCTTGGATCCACAGGAGTGTTGTGGTTCCAGCAAGGGGAAACCCGGTGGGGTTTTACTTTATCCCCCCCGCGGGCGGCACCCATTCTGCTCCGCTGGAAGCCCGGTGAAACATTCGCATCGGGGTTGCCGTGGGGTGAAATGAAGTTCGTCCAAGGACCTCGAGCCGAACAATTGTTCCCCGACGCGGCCCAACGGGAACCGATCCATGCGGATATGTCAGGAACTTTGGATTTAATGCGCTGGCAACGCTGGGCTCCGGACCCAAACCGGGCGACCCTCATCTGGATCCGGATTCTGTCCTGGCTTGCGGGCCCCTGTCTGGTCCTGGCCATGATTTCGTGGGCCTTCCCCTCCCCCCGCAGCGGTCGTGGCCAATCCTTGGGAATGGGCCTGGTGGCAGGATTGCTGTACCTGGGCCTGGAAGGCATTTTCCTGGGGGCTGCGAAATCCGGTGAGATCCCCGCGCCATTGGGCGTCTTGGCTCCCATGGTTTTCTTCGCGGGCTTCGGGTTCCTCCGCCTCAAGTGGCTCCGCACCTGATGGCCACGCCGTTCTCCACCCCTTGATGCAAGTCGTAAAGCTGCTTCGCCGAGGTGACCTCTGGGTTTATTCTGGGACACTATGGCCAGCCTTAGTTCCAGATCCCAGGGGCGGTACCACCTGCCTCGAAGGCTGGCTCAAGTGGGCCTCCTATTGATTTGGGTCCTGCTCCCTTGGTTCGATGTGGCGCGCATCGAGATCAAGGGGCCACGCGTTGTGTATTTTGGCATGGCTTACCCCATTGAATTTCCATATATCCTGGGCCTCATCATTCCATTCGTCGTCATCGTGTGGGGCATCGCCCTGCTGACCTACTTCAAAGGCCGGGTGTTCTGCGGGTGGGCTTGCCCCTACGGCAGTTGTGTGGAGTTGTTCGACGGCCTCCGCACCGCGGTCTGGAAAGGGACCAATCGGCGGGTCGCCTCCTGGATGAAGCGCTCCCCTTTCCACCGGTGGGGCCTACGGATCGCCGCCGCCCTGACCCTGGCCCTGGCCCCCGCGGCTCTGGCTTTGAGCCTGGCGGCCTACCTGGTGCCACCCGAACAGATCCTCGACGCAGTGTTCAAAACCGCCTGGGGTCGGGGTGGCATGGTGCAGGCCGCCCTTCTGTCCTGGATTGGTTTGACATCCTTGATCTCTTGGCTGGCAGGTTTCGTGGTGAGGTTCCATTTTTGCCGGATGGTTTGCATCTACGGTATGGGCCAGGCCATGGTGGCCTCCACGGCTTCTGAAGACCGCATTCTCCGACCGCGGTTCCTACCAGAGACTACCAGCGCTTGTGGAGGCTGCCAGGCCTGCCAGAAAGCCTGCTTCATAGACTTGGATCCCCGGGCCGACGAGCTAGTGCTGGGATTCAGCTCGGGCTGCTTCAACTGCGGGGAATGCATCGACGTGTGCTTGACCGTTCAGGAGCACCGGAGCGGGGCGTCGTTGCTGTCCTTCACAAGTGCGCCAGGAAGGCGCCCATGAACGGGCCTGGGACCACAAGGCTCGTGCAGGCGGTTCTCGAGCCCCTTGCCGGGCATCCCTTCCTGGTGCCCGGTGCCCGGGTTCTGGCGGCCATGTCGGGGGGGGTGGACAGCTCGGTGATGGCAGCTCTGCTGCATCGCGCGGGATTCGAGGTGATCGGAGTCTCCATGCAGCTCTTCGATAAAACGCAGGGCGGAACCACTCTCGAAACCGAAGGGAAATGCTGCACTCTGGATGATTTCCAAGACGCACGCCGAGTGGCTTACGAGGTGGGGTTCCCCCACTATGTGGTGGATTTCGAGGCCCGGTTCAAGGACACGGTGATTGATGAATTCGTGGAGGGGTACCTCGCCGGAGAGACGCCAAGCCCCTGCATCCGGTGCAACCAACACGTGAAGTTCAGAACCCTGCTGGAGCGCGCGGATGCCCTGGGAGCTGACTTCGTGGCCACTGGTCACTATGCCAAGATCACCCATGACGGGTCGCAGTTCCATCTCCTTAAGGCCTCGGACCCGGCCAAGGACCAGAGCTATTTCCTCTTCAGCCATACCCAGGAGACGCTCGCCCGAACGCTATTTCCGCTAGCGGGCCTGTCCAAGGCCGAGGTGCGCCAGGTAGGTCGGGACCTGGGACTGCATCTTTCGGAGAAGCCCGAGAGTCAAGAGATCTGTTTCGTGACTCAAAAGCGCTATGACCTTTATATCGAAGAAGCAGGCAGGTCTCCGGAAACGGGGCTAGGTCCCATCCGGCATCTGGATGGCCAGGTGTTGGGCACCCATGAGGGCTATTGGCGCTACACGGTCGGCCAGCGAAAGGGCCTGGGAATCGCCCACACCACACCGCTCTACGTGCTGCGGGTGGACCGGGACTCCAACACCGTGTGGGTAGGCGAGGACGAGGACCTTTTCGGCACGGAACTGACCGCTCGGGAAGTGTCCTGGTGCGGCCCGGTGCCCACCCACCCCCTGGCCTGTTCGGCCAAGATCCGCAGCCGGGGAGGCGAGGCCGAAGCTCTGCTGATCCCACTGCCTGGCGGCCGGGTGAAGGTGGCCTTCTCCGAGGCTCAGCGCGCCATTGCACCGGGCCAGGCGGTGGTGTTCTATCGCGATGCCGAGGTCCTGGGCGGTGGCTGGATCAGCTCGTCCTAACCGGCTCGGTCGCCTGAGCCGACCTTGCGCGCCATCCGTGATTCGATTCCGATCCGCACCATGACGAAGGCCCCTTGCGGGGCCGGTGTTCTGGAGGCGCCGATCGGAATCGAACCGATGATAGCGGATTTGCAGTCCGCGGCCTTACCACTTGGCTACGGCGCCATGCTGACAGTCTAAACGAGACGGGCCGCTTACGCGGCCCGTTCTTGGAGCGGGTGATGGGATTTGAACCCACGACTTCAACCTTGGCAAGGTTGCACTCTACCACTGAGTTACACCCGCATTATTCCTAGATCCTAAAGGAGTCGCGGCACACCGTCAATGCTTTTGATCCGAAGACTGGCATTCCACACACAGGCCATACAGGGACAAATGATGTCGGGTGATCCGGAAGCCAGAAAGCTGCTCGAGCTGTTTCAGAGAATCCTGCACGCCGCAGGCATCCACCTCGACCATCCGGCCGCAACGTTCGCACTGAAGGTGGTGGTGATGATGGGACGAACTGCACCGCACGAATCGCATGACCTGGTCCTGGCCCAGAACCTTCTCGGCCCAGCCCTCCTGAACGAATCGCTCGAGGTTGCGGTAGATCGTGGGCAGGCCTGAGCGTCCTTCGGCCATGCGGCCCCAGATTTCCTCCACGGTCAAAGGCCGGTCCGATTCGGAGAGGACCCGCAAGATCCCCTCCCGTTGCGGCGTCTTGCGCATTCCGGCGCCGCGCAGAGAAGGCAGAGGGGGGTCTGGATGGGGGTGGGTTCTCACCGGTTCAGGATGACAAGAAATCCGATGGGCGGGAATCCGTTGAAGTTGAGCGCCGCGATTTTGAGGCATCCTGGACGCATGCACCCCCCGTCTATGGAACGCACTGCGCAAGGGACCCCCGCCCCACCCTTCCTGCCCCTTGCGTTCAGGCTCTCCACGTCGTTCGGCCTGTTGGTGCTGCACCTGGCCTTCCCTCCGGATCCCATCCGAACCTTGGCCAGCGAGTCGCTCTACCTGCTGCTGGTCGCACTTTTCTTTGTTGAGGCGGTGTGGGAAATCAAGACAGCGCTCGATAAGGGCCTGGGACCCTTCGCCGCGCCGGGCCTCATGCGCATCCGGCTGAACCTGGCTCTGGACATCGCTCTGGTGGCGCTGCTCATCGCCTTCCAGGGGGTGGATCAGGAACGGTTCGCGACCATCTACCTGTTTCCCATCCTGTCCTCGGCCTTCTATCTCTCCACGGTCGAAATCGTGTGGGTGGGGTTCATCGCCTTCTCACTGCATTCCCTCAGTTTCCTCCTGTTCGGCGCCGGGATCCTCCCCCCCTTCGGCCATTCCGGCGCGCCCATGGATCTCGAGTCCGCCCAATGGGTGCTGGCCTTTGCATCCCTGGAGATCTTCGCTGCGACCCTGATCGTGGTGCTCATCCGCCGGAACCTGGAGGGGCTAAGAAGGACCCTGCTGGCCTCTGAAGCCAAAGCCGACGACTTGTCGGCCCTATACCGCCGGGTAGTGGAATCCATGGTGTCGGGGCTCATCACCACGGATCTCGAGGGTGTGATCACCTCGGCCAACCCCGCTGCGGAAGGCATTCTCCAGCGCAGCCTGCCCATGGGACGGAGCATTGGCGCGATCCTGCCGGTGGACCTGGATCGCCAGGAGATCCTGCCCCGGGATCAGCGCTTCGAGGGGAGCTACATCGCACCCAATGGTTCCTGGCGCATCTATGGCGGTAATGTCGCGCCACTAAGAGATGCGGAAGGCCAACAGACTGGCCATCTGCTGCTTTTCCAGGAACTTACGGAATTAAAGGCCCTTGAGGACCGCACCCGACTCAGTGAACGCCTGGCGGCCATCGGCGAACTCTCCGCGGGGCTGGCCCACGAACTCAGGAATCCTCTGGCCTCCATCCTAGGATGCGTCCAGATTCTGCGGGGCGAAGGCCAAGCCCCGGCCATGCACGAGCGGGCCCTCGGAATTCTCGGCCGGGAATCTGGCCGGGTCAGTGCCATCCTGACGAAATTCCTGGATTTCACCCGGCCGAAACCGGTGGAAGTGCGTCGGGTTTTTTTTCCAGAGCTGGTCGAAGAACTCAGGTCCAGTTGGGAAACCGATCCCCGCGCCGAGGGCCTCCACCTGGGGTTGTCCCCCGTCCCGGAAGTCTGGGTGGCGGCAGATCCGCTCTGCGCCCACCAGGTGTTCACGAATCTGTTGACCAATGCCCGGAAAGCTCTGGAGGGAGTCGCCGAGCCTCAAGTCCACCTGGAATTCGAAGCTGAATCCGGGCACCTCATGGCCCAGGTCCGCGATAATGGCTGCGGAATGGAGGCCGAGCAGTTGCGCACTCTGTTCGTTCCATTCTCCAGCACCTTCAAGGAGGGCACGGGGCTTGGCATGAGCATTGTTTTCCAATTTGTCCAGCAGATGGGTTGGGATATCCGGGTGCAGAGCCAGGCTCATTTCGGCACTCTCGTCACGGTGCGGATCCCCTTGTGGGGGCTTCGGCTCACCCCAGAGGGTGGAAGCCGCGGCCCAGCCGCCTAAACTTTACAGAGCATTCACGCATAAACATGGCAGAGGTTCCTTGCGGGATTGAGCCATAGCTGCCAGATTGAGGGCCATTCCCCAAAGATTGGCCCTGTAGTGCTTCTGGCATCGCCCGTCGGCTGGCACGCAGGGTTCCGCCTCTGATCCAGGATTTTCCATGAACCGCAAGCTCATCCGCCCGAACATGAACGAAATCAAGGAGAGGATGGGCCGGGGCAATGCGGCGCAGGGCCAAGGCCCCGGCGCCGTGGCGCTCACCCCTACCCCCACCATGATCCAGCCCGACGGGGCCGTCACTGCGGTGGATCCCAACGCGCCCATGGCGCCCCAGGGCCCCGGGAGTCCCCGGCGGAAAATCGCCCCCCCCGAGCAGACCAATGCCGAGAGCTTTTATTACCTGAAACAAATGCAATCGAAGACGCCCATGGTCATCGTGCTCCAGGACGAGGAGAAGCTGCGCGGCGTCATCGAGTGGTACGACAAGCATTGCTTGAAGATCAACCGGCTCAAGGAACCCAACGTGCTGGTGCCCAAACACAACATCAAGTACATCTACAAGCAGGACGAGGAACCCCGTATCCGGCGGAAGAGTTCCACTAAGAAGGAAGACCTGGTCTCCCCGGATCTGGACCTTCCGATCTACGATTGAGGCAGCCGAGGAAACCCGTTTGAGCCCATTGCCAGCGCGCCGCCCCCGAATCGTGATCACCCTTGGGGACCCCTGTGGCGTGGGGCCGGAATTGCTGCTCGGCTCGCTGTACGCCATCAACCGCTGGGCCGAGGTCACCATCGTGGGCGCCAAGGCCGGGCCTGACCTGATTGACCCCCTGGTGTCCTCTGGGCGGAGAGTGCAATGGCGCTGGAGCAATCCCCCCGGCGGCACGGCGAATCCGCCGGGATCCAAAGCCTACAGTCTCTGGACGGGCTCCGGCGAATCCTGGGAGCCCAGCCAGTCCCAGCTAATGGGGCACGCCCTTTGGATCGATCCCACTCCGGAGATCACCTTCCACGATTTGCTTCTGGGGGAAGGCTCAGCAGCTTCCGGGAAGGCCGCAGTGGAGGCAATCCGGGTGGGTGCCAACCTAGTCATGGCGGGAGAGGCGGATGCCTTGGTGACCCTCCCCATTTCCAAAGCCGCGGCTCACCAGGCAGGTTATGACATCCCTGGACACACCGAATTCCTTCAGGCTCTTTCGGGCGCGGAAATCACCCGGATGGCCTTCGTCAGCCCCAGCCTGAGCATCGTCCTGCATACCGTGCATCAAAGCCTGCGTTCGGTGGTGGAGGGCATCAGCGCTGAATCCGTGGCCGAGACCCTGAGCTTCGCCGCGGACCGCTTCATCCAGCTGACCGGAAAAAATGACTTGAGGGTGGCCTTGTGCGCGCTCAACCCCCATGCGGGCGAGAATGGCGCCTTCGGCGATGAGGAAACCGCCCTGATGGAAGCCGTCGTCCAGGCCGAGGCCTCTTTCATGGATTTTGGGCTGCGGGACGAGACCCTGCCCTTCCAGCATGTGGCTTCGCCCTTCTCCGAGGGCCACAGCCCCGAAGGTTGGGAGATTTTCCCCAGCAAGGCACGCAGCCCGATTTCTGAGCCGGACCTGTCCACGGCAAGCCATACGGGCCTTGAGCTGGAGCGCCGGGCCGGCACGCCGGCTCCCATTCAACGCCCCGCCCCTCGCTTCTTCGGTCCACTATCGGCGGACAGCCTCTTCCACCGGGCGGCCAAAAAGGAATTCGACTTGGTGGTGGCCCTCTACCACGACCAGGGCCTCATCCCCATCAAGGTCCTGGAACCCAAGCGAGCGGTGAATCTCACCTTGGGGCTTCCGTTCATCCGCACCAGCCCGGACCATGGCACGGCCTTCGACAAGGCAGGCCTTTGGGCATCCGACCCCACTAATTTCTTGGAAGCCACTGCCTTGGCCGTGCGCTTGGCGGCCCGGGCCCGCCAGGAGAGTTGGAAGGCCGAAGTGGTTCCGGCGGAGGGTCGGACCTGAGCGATCCCGCCCAAGCCCACCTTGAGCTTCCGGCCTGGCGGGAGTTTGGCCCGGGCGCTGTAGCGGGCCGACCTTGGGAGCCGCCTGTAGGCCCACTTCCACGCACTGCCCTGGTGGTCAACCAGGGCCACTGGAGCCATCGGGAGGACCATCTGGACCGGCTGCTGGGTGGGGCATCCCTGCTCGGCTGGGAGGTGGCCTGGCTGCCCGACTCTCTCCTGGAACTCGGCGACTGGTTCGCTTCAGTGGCGCTCGCTGCCTGCCGCCTGGTCCTGCGACCCCGGGCCCTGTCGGTGCGGCTGGAGGTCCCGCCACTGCCCCTATCGCCCTATCGCCTGTTATCGCTGCCGCATCCGTTGGGCGACTGCCGCAGTGATCCCCGCGCCGCAGCCAAGGGCCTGCTGGGGCCGTGGGATATCCAAGTCCGGGAATTCGCCCAAGCCCAAGGGGCCGATGACACCTTGCTGTTCTGGCCCGATGGAACCCTGGCCGAAACGGCCATCGCCGCCGTAGCTGCGCTTAAAGGCGACCGCCTGATCCTGCCGCCCCACCGTGGCCGGGTGCGGAGCATCTCCGAGGATCGAGACCTACCCTCCTGGGCGGCGGTCCGGGGTCTCCGCCTGGAATATTCGAGCCTCCAGTTGGGAGATCTCGCCGGCTGCCAGCTTTGGTGCATGAACACCGTGCGCGGAGTGTGGCAGGCTGAAGTCGTCCAAACCTGATGCTCCAAGACCTGATCCTCGCGCTCATGCTGCCCTTGCCTCCCTGGCTCGGGTTCTGGATTTTCCGGCGCAAAGGCCGGGTGGGCCTCAGTTATGGCTATTTCCTGGGCGGCATCCTGGCGGTGCTGTCCCTGCCTTGGCTGGCGGTGGCGCGGGACTTGGGCATGCTCCCGATCCCTTCGGCCTTCCTGGGGGGGACGCTGTTTGGTTTCAGTCTGTTTGTGCAGCTCAACCGGGAAGGCAGCCAAGGCATCCGTCGCTTGGGTTTCGGCGTGGGCGGCGCCACGATCTTCGCCTGGCTCCTGAGCCTGCAGGTAGGCTTCGATGGCACCGAATCCCTGCTCCTTTTCTGGGGCACGACGGTGGCGCAGACCGCGCTCTGGATGCTGCTCTCGGATTTGGGCTACCGCCTGAGCAAGGGCCGGTGGCTGGCCCTCCGTGTTCCGCTGGTGGGCGGCATCACTGTGCTCAGCAGCAAGGCCATCTACCACTTCCTGCCCGGGTCCATCGCCTCCCTCTCGTTTCCGGCTTCCCTGCTGACCGGGCTTCTGCTGGGGCTGGTGGCCCTCCAGCAGCTCACTTGGCTGCGGAGCCAGGGCATCTGGGTGGAAGGCCGCGGCGACGCGGTGCGCATGGCGCTGGCGGCACTGGACGTGAGCGAGAAGCCCGAAGGCCCTTCCCTGCTCTATGGCATCGAAGCGGAACAACCCATGATCCTGGTCAACGATGCGGGAGCCGTGGCTGAATCCAACGGCGCCTTCAGCCACATGGTGGGTCTGCCGCGCCACGAGGTCCGCGGCCTGCCCCTTTCCGCCATGCTCCAGGGCCACGATGCGTCCACTTGGGATGACTTGAGACAACAGCTGATCCAGAATGGCCGCGGCCGCACCGCGTCCGCCCTGGTGCACAAGGATGGCGCCTTCCTTGATGTGCAACTGGAGGCGGTACCCTTCGACCGGAACATGGCCCTGGTCTGGATCTCCGACCAGCGCAGCGGGACGCTGGCCCTCCGGGGAGAATCCTTTGGCCCGGCCATCCTGGAAGGCGATGGTTCGGCGGCTTCCCAGCGCACCGTTGTCAACGCTCTCGGCACCATCGTTCCTGCGGCCGAGCAGATCCTGAGCGAGACCCTGGAGCACGGCACCCGGGAGGCGGCGGAACTAATCCTGCTGGCGGCCCAGCGCTTATCGCCATCGAACGGCCTGGAGAAGCTCACCAGCACGGCGGTGGAGGCTGCCTTGGCCTTGGACGGTCTGGTGCCAAAGCTGCAGCAGATGCTGCCGCCGCTGATCCAGCTCAAGATCCGCGCGGAGAACCTGCCGCGCAGCATGCCGTCGCGCGACGCTGTGTTCATCAAGAGTCGGTTCCGCGCCCATCTC
>JANXPB010000045.1 GCA_025357545.1 Holophagaceae bacterium | reverse complement strand
CACGGTCAGGTTCGTGGCGCCGGTGTTGGTGTAGCTGAGGCTCTCGGTGGTGGTGGAGCCGGTGCTGGAAGCCAGCGTGGTGCCGGCGGCGTTCTTAAGGTAAAGATCCCAGTCGGGTCCGGCGGGGCCGGTCATGTTGATGGTGATTTTCTGGCCCGGGGTCAGGGTCAGGGCGTAGTAGTCCACGTCCGTAGTGGTGGTGAGGTTGCCCTGGATGGCGGTGTAGGTGCCGGCCACTGCGTTGGCGGTGGCGATGGTGTTGTTGGCTTCCACTTCCAGGAAGGTGCCGCCGGAGATGGTATTGACGGTGAGGGTGGCGTTGTTGGAGGTGGCGCTGCCGGCGCTGTTGGTGACCACGACCGAGAAGGTGGAACCGCTGTCACCTGCAACCGTGGCGGGGGTGGTGTAGGAGCTGGAAGTGGCGCCACTGATGGCGGTGCCGTTCTTGCTCCACTGGTAGGTCAGGGGCGCGGTGCCGGAGGCGGTGACACTGAAGGTCGCGGCGGTACCCGAGTTCACGGTGGCATTGGCGGGCTGCGAAGTGATGCTGGGCGCGATGACCGTGGTGGTGACCGTCAGGGTGGCGTTATTGGAAGTGGCGCTGCCGGCGCTGTTGGTGACCACGACGGAGAAGGTGGAACCGTTATCGCCCGAGATCGTAGCGGGCGTGGTGTAGCTCGCCGCGGTAGCCCCGGAGATGGAGGAACCATTCTTCCGCCACTGGTAGGAGAGAGGCGCCGTGCCCGAAGCGGTGACGGTGAAGGAGGCCGTTGAGCCAACGTTGACGGTGGTGCTGGCGGGCTGGCTGGTGATGGCCGGGGCCGTGGCGGCAGCATTAACCGTCAAGGTTGCGGCGGCGGAGGTGGCCGATCCGGCGCTGTTGGTCACGGTCACAGTGAAGCTGGAGCCGTTGTCACCGGCGACGGTGGCGGGGGTCGTGTAGGAGGCCGACGTGGCGCCGCTGATGGCCGCGCTGTTCTTGCTCCACTGATAAGTGAGGGGCGCCGTGCCGGAGGCGGTCACGCTGAAAGCAGCCGTTTGGCCCACCGTCACGGTCTGGCTCGCCGGTTGGGTGGTGATGGCCGGAGCAGTGATCACGGTGCCGGGGTTCAATTCCCAGAACCCCCGGCCGAAGGTCGAGGCCCGCACCAGACTGGAATCCGGGGCGATGTAGAAATCGGTGACGTTCACCAGGGGCAGGCCGGAACCGAAGCGGGTCCAGGTGGAACCGCCGTCCGAGGACTTGTAGACCCCCAGGTGGGTGCCGGCGTAGAGAGTCATGCTATCCCCGGGGTCGTTCTGGATGCAGTTGACCGGCACGCCGAAGGGGAAACCATTGGAGGCCGCGGCAGAGCCGTCGATGGCGGTCCAGGTGGAACCGAAATTGGAGGACTTCCAGACGTGGTTCGCAGTGGCGCTGGGATAGACGGAGGCCACGTAGACCGTATTGAAGTTCGCCGTGTCGAACCAGACATAGCTGTAGCCGCCGGAGGAATTGGGCAGGTTGTTGGTGGTGAGGTCCGCCACCTGGGTCCAGGAGCTGCCGCTGTTGGCGCTGAGGAACACGCGGCCACTGTTGGCGGTGACACCGATCTTGGTGCCATCGCTCTTCGCCGCGCCCACGGCGCGGATATTGCCGGTGGTGACCGGCGCCGCGGACGTCGCGGACCAGCTGCCCGCATAGTTGGTGCTCTTGTAGACCTTCAGGTTGGCGAAGGTATAGACCGTGTTCCCCGTGGCGTCCGCCAAGCCCGGAACGACCCGCGTGGTGAAGACGCCTGTGCTGGAGTTGTTGGATTCGGTGATGCCCGTGGAGGCGGCGGCGAAGGTGCTCCCGCCGTTGGTGCTCTTGTAGACCCGCGTGTAGTAGAGGGTGCCAAGCATGTTCTGGGCGTTGGTGGGATGGATGTTGGAACCGAAACCATCGCCGCCGATCTGCTGGTTGAAAGTGGAGGTGGTGCCGCTGCGTACGCGGGTGCCGTTGTCCTGGAAGCCTCCGATGACTGCGCCGCGGTTGTTGAGGCTGGAGCCCACGGAATAGATCAGGTGGCTGGCGATGCCGATGTTCAGGTCCGAGGTCCAGGTATTGCTCGCCAGGCTCGTGCACTTGAAGATGCCACCATCGGTGCCCACGTAGATGTTGCCGGCGGCGTCGATGGTGCCCGCGTGGAAATCCGCGTGGACATAGGGCAGGCTGAACTGCGCCAGCCAGTTTGTCAGCTGGGAATAACTGGTGCCGCCGTCGGTGGTTTTGGCGAGCAGCAGTTGGCCGCCGAAATAGGCCGTGCTGGAGTTGGTGGGGTCCACCATGATCATGTGGTTGTAGAAGCCCTGACCCCCCAAGATCGTGGACATGGAGGTGGATTCGGAGTTGGTGTTGGTGTAGCTCTTGGTGTTGGCGCTGAGGGCGCTCCAGGTGTGGCCGCCGTCGGTGGATTTGAAGATGTCCGCCAGATTGTTGGCGGTGTTGGAGCCCATGGCATACATGGTGGAGCGCAGGCTGGGGGCCGATGCCATGGAGAGCCGCGTGATGCCGCCGGTCTTGGTGACGCCCGTGGCCTGGGTCCAGGTGGCGCCGTTATCTGACGAGTAGTAGATCTGGCCGCTGCCACCGGTGTTGGTGGTGTCGGCCTCGACCGTCAGGGCCCAGTTGGTGCCGCCGCCCGAGGCGAGCTGCCAGCAGACCGGGGCCGTGGCGATGCCCGTGGGGATGCTGATTTGGGTGAAGCTGACGCCGGCATCCGTGGACCTGAAGAGTCCTGCGTTGGTGGCCGCGAGGACGATGGAGCTGTTGCTGGGGCTGACCTGTACGTCGCGGATGGAGGTCGAAGCGCCCAGCAGCACGGGCGAGGACCAGGAGGTGCCGCCGTTGGTGGATTTCACGAAACCGATGCCCGTGCCGTCAAAGGCATCGCCCAAGCCCAGATAAAGGACGCTGCTGTTGGAGGGGTCCATGGCCAAGGCGCCGCAGGAGAGGGTGCCCAGGGTGTCGGTGATCGCCGTCCAGTTGGTGCCGCCATTGGTGGACTTCCAGACGCCGCCGCCGGCTGTGGCCAGGTAGATGACCTGGGTGTTCGTGGGGTCCACCACGATGGAAACCGGCCGACCACTGTCCCGGACGAACAGCGTACTGCCATTCGTTTCGCTATCGGCGTTGGTGGGGCCCAAGTTGGTCCAGGAGTTGCCGCTGGCAGCCACTCCCATCAGCGGATCGCCCGGTGATCGGGGCATCTTGTCGGAATGGCGGGCCTTTTCCAGGGCGGCCGCTTCCAGCAGGAAGGCCCGGTATTCGGGGCTCCAATCTCCGCCATACCAATTGAGCATGGCTTCGCGGCGGGCGCTGGCGTCGTCCTTCTCCCGCTCTTCCTCGCGGGGGTTGCGGTCCCGGTCGCGCCGCAGATCACTGGCATTCAGGCTGGGCGCCAGGAAGCTGCCGCAAGCGAGCAGCAAGGTGAGTTTACGAAGACGGTTCATGGAGACTCCGTGGATGCCCTGGGGCGGTGGACGGGGGTCATTCAGATGTGGACGGCGTTCCCGAATCCAGACGCAGGGCTGGAAGCAACGGGTCGGCACGTCCTGAAAAGATCGGGGAAGAATCTTCAGCCTGCTTGTAAGCAGTTAAAATTCCCCATCAATTCCTAGTCAGAAATGCGAATTTTCTGAAAGAATCACCAAGAAATTGTCAGCTTGCCCTTCGGTTCTCTCGCTTGGGCACCCAAACAGTCGCCTGGGCTCCGCCTTCCGGCAGATTCACAATGCTCAGACTCCCGCCATGCAGTTGAGCGATGCCCTTCACGATGGCCAGGCCCAGACCCAGGCCAGGTCCCCGGGAGGCCGGGCCCCGAACCCACCGTTCGCCGGGCCGGATCAGGATCTCCCCTGGAAACCCTTCCCCGGAGTCCCGCACGGAGAGACCCGACATCGATTCACCCGGGGTGAGCCCCAGGACTACCGCGCCTCCGGGTGGAGTATGCCGGATCGCGTTAGCGGTGAGGTTGTGCAGGGCTCTGAGCAGCAGCGCCTCATCAGCGATAAGGGTGAAAGGAACCGGGACATCGCACCGGAGCGTCACTTGCGCTTCCTCCGCCTCGGCTTCAAAAAATTCCCTCACGGCGTTCAGCAGGTGGCCCGCCTCCAACTCCTTGGGTTCGATGGCGGTGGAAGGGCTTTCACTGCGGGCGAGGAAGAGCATTTGTTCAATGAGCTTCGCCAGCCGCTCGCACTCCTCGAGAACCGAGCCGAGCGCCTCCCTGGTGGCCACGTCGTCCTTGGGGCGCAGCAGCATCGCTTCGACTTCGGCCCGAAGGTTTTGGAGGGGGGTCCTAAGTTCATGGGCCAACTCCGAGGCCATGCGGCTGAGGCGGTCGAAGGCTTCCCTGAGGCGCGCCAAGGCGCCGTTGAGGGTCTCCACCAGTTCACTCAACTCGGCAGGGAAATGTTCACCGTGGAGACGGCGGTCCAGCCGCTGGGGGTCGATATCACCGGCCTCTCGCACCAATTGTTCCAAAGGGCGCAGGCCCCTGCGGGCCACCCAGCGCCCGAGGAACGCGGCCAGCACCGCTGCCAGGGCCACGGCCAGGGCCAGGGTGCGTCGGAACCCCGCCACCAGCGATTCCTCGTGGCTACGGTTCATGACCAGGCGCAGGGTGCCCTCGGGCAGGGATCGCACCAGAAGGGTGTAGGTGGTGCCCGAGGGAGAGGTGACCTCCATAGGTGCGGGAGTCCCGGCGGGCCAAGAGAGAGGGGGCAGCCCCCTCATCCCTGTGCTCTCGGCAATCATCCGTCCCGATGGGCTCACTAGTTGCCAATCCGCCTTTTCCGGCGCTCTCTCGGAATCGACCCCGAAGGGTAGGCGGGAGGCGATATGTCGCGCGAGGGCGTCCGCCTGGGCCTCCATGACCATCGCATCCTCGGTTTCCAAGCTGCGATGCAGGGCGACATCCATGAATACCGCCAGCAGGCCCACCAGTGCGAAGGTGGATAGCGCAAAACTCAATTGCAGGCGCCTCAAGAGGGATCCGCTGTGGTTCCTCCGACTCACGCCAGGGCCTTCATGAAGCTGGGGCTTCCAGCACGATCCCAATGCCCCTGAGGGTCCGGATCAATTTCGTTTCGAAGGGGTCGTCCAGCTTCTTGCGGAGGCGCAGCACCTGGACATCCACACTGTTGCCGTCCACCGCCGTGCTCAGGCCCCAGACCGCCTGGATGATCTGGTTCCGGGAGACCACATCACCGTGGTTCTGCAAAAGCAGGACCGCCAGGGCGTACTCCTTGGGGGTGAGATCCACCCGCCGACCCATCCTGGTGATGCGGCGAAGCCCCGGCTCCCAGATCAAATCCGCCACTTGAATGCGTTCATTGCCGCCCGGGCGGACGTTCCGGCGAAGTATCGCCTTCAGCCGCGCGATGACCTCGGGCAATGAATAGGGCTTCACCAGGTAGTCGTCGCCACCCTCGTTGAGGCCCCGGATGCGGTCCTCGGTGGTGTCCTTCGCCGAAAGGAAGAGCACCGGCGTCAGCATCCCGGACTTCCGGAGCTGGTGGACCATCTCGAGCCCGCTCTGATCCGGCAGCATCACATCGAGGACCAGCGCATCAAAGGCACGGCTGCGGCAGGCGTCCAGGGCCTCCTTCGCCGAAGCGCAGGCCACCACTTCGAAGCCGGCCGCCCGCAAGCCACGTTCCAGATGCCTGGCGGTCTTGGGTTCGTCTTCCACCACGAGGATATGCATGGTTCGAGTTTACGAAGGGAGGGCGCGCCCACCAACGAAAAAGGCCGCCCTGTGGGGGCGGCCTTTTCTGGGTGGAAGTCCGGCGGCCTAGCGGCTGACGGTGAGGTTGTAGGGGGTGGTGGTGCTGGAGCCGGCGTAGCGCTTGACGGCGACGTAGACGGTCGTGGCGCCACCGGTGTTGGCCCAGGAGGCGTTCTCGGTGGTGGTGGAGCCTTCCGAGGCTGCGAGC
>JANXPB010000003.1 GCA_025357545.1 Holophagaceae bacterium | reverse complement strand
CGCGAAGCTGGCACATGAGGTAGCTCTTGGTGCTCTTGGTGCCCTCGGTGTCTTGGCGTCTTGGTGGGTCTATTTTATTGAATGCACCTTGGTATGAATCGGGCGCTAAGTTGGTTTGACCGCTGACTCGGAGGAACGGTCATCCCTAATGTGGATGCGTATGCCCGTGCTCGTGCCGGTGCTCGCCGAGATGCACGGGATCTTCGAGGCCGGCGGCTTCGTGCTGGTGGATGAAACGGTGGTGGTGGCGTTCCGCCATGGTCGGAGTCTCGAAATGCACCGTCAGGTGGCGGACACCGTAGTGGTCCGACAGCACGTGCTCGATGTCCTCCAGAAAATGTTCAGTCTCATCCAGCCTCTCGGCATCAACCAGGATGTGGGCCGTGGCGATGGTGAGGTGGCTGCACACCTTCCAGCTGCGCAGATCCTCGACGCCTAGGACGCCGGGCAATTTCAGCAGGTCCCGCTTCGCCGCTTCGTGATCAAAGGCCGCCCTGTGCATGAGGATGGCCGAAGCGTCCCGCAGCAACAGGAATGCTCCCCGCAGGATGACCAGAACGATGAGCACCGCAAGCAGCGGATCGATCCAGCGCCAGCCCGTGAAGCGGATGGCCACCATGGACAGCATCACCGCCACATTGGCAAGGCTGTCCCCCAGGGCGTGGAGGTAGGCGCCCCGCAGATTCAGGTCGCCCTCCAGGCGCGCGCCCTTGGGGGGCAGCAGCACCCAGGTGGCGGCCAGGTTCAACAGCAGGCCCAGGGCCGAGAAGGCGATGGCCCAGCCGATCTGGATGGGGACCGGATGGTGGATTCGCTGCCAGGCTTCCCAGAGCACCCCAATCGCCAGTCCCACCAGCAGTCCCACGCCCAGCAGCGTATGGAAGACCTCGAGCCGGTGCCATCCATAGGCGTAGCGGTCGCAGGGCTCGCGCTTGTTGGCCACGCTGATGGCGCCCATGGCCAGCAGGTTCACCACCGAATCATTGAGGTTCTCCAAGGAATCGCTGACGAGGCCCAAGGAGCCGGTCCAGAGCCCTCCGAGCCCCTGCACAAAAAAATTCAGGCCGAAGATCCCGACGCTGAAGGCCAGCCGAGCCACGGTTGTGTGGCCATCCTCGGGATGGTGATGCCCCGCGCCCATCACAGGCCTTGGTATCGAGGTTTGCGTTTTTCCCTGAAGGCGGCGAGCCCTTCCAGTCGGTCTTGGGTGGGGATGACCTTGGCGTAACAGGCTTCCTCGACGAGCAACCCGCCAGCCCGGTCCAGGTCCAGTCCGAGATCGATGGCCTCCTTGGCGGCTCTCAGTGCGATGGGCCCGTTCGGCAGGATCTCCCGGGCGAGAGCCAGGGCGATCTCCAGCGCCATGCCCACTTCAGCGGTGCGATCGGCGATGCCATATTCCAGGGCCTCCACCGCACCAAAGCGCCGGCCCGTGTAGATCAGTTCCTTGGCCCTGGAGCGCCCAATGAGCCGGGGCAGGCGCTGGGTTCCACCCGCACCGGGAATGATGGCCAGGCTGGTTTCGGGAAGGCCCAGTTTGGCGGCGGCGCCTACGACGCGCAGGTCGCAGGCCAGAGCCAATTCCAACCCGCCCCCCAGGGCCGCGCCTTCCAGCGCAGCCACGGTCGGCATCGGCAATCGCTCGAGGGCGGTGAAGGCCAACCTCAACTGCTGCACAAAGGCAGTGGCCTCGGCAGAGTCCATGCCCGCACGCTCTTTGAGGTCGGCCCCGGCGCAAAACACGCCCGGCACCAGGCTGTGGAGGATCACTACGCGAATAGTCGGGTCACGAGCCAAGGCTGCCAAGCCCTCGTCCAATTCCCAAACCAGCTGCCGCCCGAGCGCATTCTTCGCCGCGGGACGTTCCAGGCCCAGCAGCACGATGCCGCTGTCATCCCCACCGAGGTGTTCAAGAAGCAATTCCGCCATTCAGGAAATCTCAACGATGGCATCGCCTTCAGTCAGGAACTGGTCAGCCACGACGAAAACTTTGACCACCGTCCCCTCTGCGGGGGAGCCCACAGGAATCTGCATCCTCTTGGTATTCGCTGCGCTCATACGCAAGGCCGCCGAACTGATCATTCTGCCCACGAGCACCCCCTAGCCCAGCTCAACGATGGCATCGCCTTCATTCAGGAACTGGTCAGCCACGACGAAAACTTTGACCACCGTCCCCTCTGCGGGGGAGCCCACAGGAATCTGCATCTTCATCGACTCGATGATGATGAGGTCCTGGTCCTCGGTGACGGTGTCTCCGTCGGACACCAGGACCTCCAGCACCTTCCCGGCCATTTCCGCGCGCACCACCGCCATGCCTGCCTCCATTGGAGTGGTGATTGTAGCTTGGCTGGCGATAAACGCCTTCCCAGCCTGGGCAGAATGCCTGAAGGCTGGTGCCCAGTAGAAGTCTTGGCGCCCTAATCGACCTCGACCTCTCCCAATACCACCAAGTCATCATCCTCAGCGGCGTAATCACCTTCTTCTATGAGGAGTTCCCGGACTTTTCCAGCCTCAGGGGAGTTGATGAAAAAGGTCGTGTGGCCGGAATCCGTGCCCTCGAGCAGCATCAACGGCTCTTCTTCTTCCACTTCCTGGCCGGGCTTGACCAGGATGTCCATCACATACCCCGGCCATTCCGCCTTGACGATCATGCCTGCCTCCTGAAGATTGCCGTGGGGTGCCCAAGTCGATTCGGGTATGCCGGGGAGCGTAGGGCGTCCATGCCTGTCATGCAAGGTATCGAAGAAAATATATTTTCGGACCATCTCGGAGGAATCCTTGCTTTGCAGGGGACGGAACCTTTGGGACACTGGAGCTTTGGCCTGGTTCCACCCCCAATTTGATTCTTGAGGTCCTCATGGCAGTTCAATGCGGCATCGTCGGTCTGCCCAACGTGGGCAAGTCTACCCTCTTCAATGCGCTCACCAGTGCCGGGGCGGCCTCGGCCAACTACCCTTTCTGCACCATCGAGCCGAACACCGGCGTGGTGGATGTGCCAGACCCTCGCTTGGCCCACTTGGCGGCCATTGTGAAGCCCCAACGTGTCCTCCCCGCCTCCCAGGAATTCGTGGATATCGCGGGGCTGGTGCGGGGCGCTTCCAAGGGGGAGGGCCTGGGCAATGCCTTCCTGACGAACATCCGGGATACGGACGCCATCGTGCAGGTGGTGCGCTGTTTCGAGGACGGGGACATCACCCATGTGGAAGGGAGCGTCGATCCTGAGCGGGACCTGGCCATCATCGACACAGAACTGATGCTCAAGGATCTCGAAGGTGTGGAAAAGGGCCTGGATCGCAACCGCAAACTCGCCAAGTCATCGAGCGCTAATAAGGAAGCCGCCCACCTGGTGACCATCCTGGAAAAGGTCTACGCATCGCTCAACGATGGCAAATGGGCCAGTACCGTGGGCTTGAACGCCGAGGACCGCTTCGCCATCAAGAGCTATGGCTTGATCACGTTGAAACCCGTGCTGCTGGTGGGCAACATCGCCGAAATGGACATCCGCGATCCGGCCGGCAACCAGCACTACGCGACCCTCCTCCGGCTGGCGGCTGAACGGGGTTGTCCCGTGGTTCCCATCTGCTCCAAGCTGGAAGCGGAAATCCAGGAACTCCCCCCCGAAGAGCGGTCCATGTTCCTGGAAGAGGCCGGCCTGAAGGAACCGGGCCTGGACGTGCTCATCCACGCCTCCTTCCGGTTGCTGGGCTTGCAGACCTACTTCACTGCCGGCGTGAAGGAGGTCCGCGCCTGGACCATCCACGTGGGCGACACGGCCCCCCAGGCCGCGGGCGTCATCCACACGGATTTCGAGAAGGGCTTCATCCGCGCACAGGTCATGGCCTATGAGGATTTCATCGTCTACAAGGGCGAGGCTGGCGCCAAGGAGGCCGGGAAGATGCGCACCGAAGGCAAGGAGTACATCGTTCAGGATGGCGATGTGATGCACTTCCTGTTCAGCAACTAGGCGGGAATCGGCTGCGCCGACCGCTGCGGAACGCTCGCGCGGCCCTTGCTTTCCCTAACCAGGGTTCCCGGCTCCGCAAGGCCCTGGGCCGCGCGGGAGCGCGCATGCGCGCGTCAGACGGGAGCCATTGCCGCTCGGACGTCCGAATCCTCCTCCATGAAAGAAGGGGACGCACCTTTCGGCTCGTCCCCAACTTTCTGTGTGGTCGGCGCGAGAGGATTCGAACCTCCGACCCCACCCACCCCAAGGGTGTGCGCTACCAGGCTGCGCCACGCGCCGTGAACCTTTTACTTTAGGGGCTGGGGGCAGGGGGGTCAAGGGCGGAAACAGAGTGGGACCGATGGCCGGATGCAGGGCGGATGGATGGAAGCTGCGACAGGCGTCTGGGCGGTGGATGCAAAACACCCATTCAATGGCCTTCAACTTTTTCGTGGAGGCCCGTCCCCACTCAAGAAACAGGGTTTGGCACGGTGCGTGAAATGGTCATGGCGTGGTTGAAACCACACATCGCCGCCGACGCGGCAAGGAGAATTCCAATGACCACCTTCACCCAGCGCCTGGCCCTGTTGCTAGCGGGCTCCGCTCTGTGCGGCGCCGCTCTGGTGGCCGGCACCCCCGTCAAGACAGCTAAAACTGCCAAGCCCGTCGCAGTCAAGAGCCAGGCTGCAGCCACGCAGAAGGCGCCCCAGGCTGCGAATTCCGTCACTGCCACCAAGACTTCGAAGCGCAGTGCTGCGAAGACCATGACGATCAAACATCGCCGTCATCGCCATGGTAAGAGTCTGAAGACTACGAAAACGCTGCAGGCTCCCGCGGCCCCGGCGAAGGTTGCCAAGGCCTGATACTGGCTATCCGCTGGATGCCAAGGTCTTGATTGAGGAAAGGAGGGCCAGGTCTTTCGGGACCTGGCCCTTCTGGTCACTCTGGCGGCCAGGGCGCCGTAAGGCGCTGGTGCAATTGCTTCAGGGCGCCGGCGATCACCGCCAACTGATCCAAATTGAGCCTATCGGGAGCAGGTGCAGCGACGATTCCTTCGCGTGGGGGTTTACGTGCTACGGGCGTAAGGAGTGGCGCAGGCGCTTTAGGCGTCTCTAGGCCAAGTGCCTCGTGGAGGCCCCGGGCCAGGTGGCCCGTCAGCAGCAATTCACGGCAGTCGCCGATGGAGAGGCCTTCCGCCTGCCAGGCGCGGATGCGCTGCAACCGGGGTAGTTCGTCCACGTGGTAGTAGCGCAGGTTGCCTTTGGATCGGCGGGGCTTGATTTCGGGGATCTGGGATTCCCAGTAGCGGAGCTCTTTCGGCCCTACGCCGATAAGGGCGGCCGCTTGGCCGATCTTGAACCATTTGCGGTTCATGGGGCGGGGTTCCGCATCACGATTCCCGCGCCTCGATGCCAAGGGCCTTGAGCCGCTTGTAGAGGTTGGAGCGGTCCAGGCCCAGCACGTCCGCCACCCGCGTCATGTTCCCGTTCTGGGTGCGGATCTCACGCTGGATGTAGACACCCTCGAACCAATCCCGCGCGTCCCGGAGGCTCGTGAACGATGGGAATGTGAAGGGGTCAGGCTCCGCCATATGCCGGGCCACCAGGGGCCCGAGGTCCCGGAGGGTGATATCGGCGCCACGGCTCAGGATTACCGCGCGTTCCATCAGGTTCTTCAGCTCCCGCACGTTCCCTGGCCAGTCGTGGCGGAGCAGGGCGTCCTTGGTGTCCGGGGCCAGACGCTTGGGCGGGCGTCCGTAGCTACGGGCGATGCGCGATTGGAAGGCCTCCGCCAACGAGATCAGTTCCTCCTCCCGTTCCCGCAGGGGGGGGACGCGGAGGGGCACCACCGCCAAGCGGAAATAGAGATCCTCCCGGAATCGGCCAGCTTTGATTTCCTCCGCCAGTTCCTTGTTCGTGGCGGCGATGACCCGGACATCCACCGTCAGGGCTCCGCCTCCGCCCACGGGTTCGATGCGTCCTTCCTGCAGGGCCCGCAGCACTTTGGCCTGGGTCTTCAAGGACATGTCGCCCACTTCGTCCAGGAACAGGGTGCCGCCATCGGCTTCACGGAACTTGCCCCGCTGGTCCCGCACCGCGCCGGTGAAGGCGCCCTTCATGTGTCCGAACAGCTCGCTTTCGATGAGTTCCTCGGGGATGGCGGCGCAGTTCACCTCGATGAAGGGGCCATCTTTGCGGCCGCTGCCCGCATGGATGAGCCGCGCGATCTCCTCCTTGCCGCTGCCATTCTCACCCGTGATGAGCACCCGTCCTTCGGTGGGAGCCACCAGCTTGAGGTCCGCCATGAGCCTTCGCATGGCTGCGCTGTCGGCCTGGAAGAACCGTTTGCCCTCCACTTCCTGGATGAGCCGCTGGTTCTCCTGCACCAGTCGCGACTGCTTCATGGCATTGCCCACCACGAGCAGCAGACGGTCCAGGTCGATGGGCTTCTCGATGAAATCGAAGGCGCCGAGCTTGGTGGCCTGCAGCGCGGTGTCGATGTTGCCGTGGCCGCTGATCATCACCACCGGAAGATCGGGGCGCAAGGCCTTGGCCTGTTTCAGCGTCTCCAGGCCATCGATGCCCGGCAGCCAGACGTCCAGCAGCATCAGGTGGATGCCCTCGCTGTCAGGGTTCTGGAGGAGTTCCAGGGCCTGTTCGCCGCGCTCTGCCTTCAGCACCGCGTAGTGCTCGTCGGTCAGCGACTCGCCCAGGCTCCGACGGATGCCGGGCTCGTCGTCCACGATGAGGATCGTCTGGGGTTGGGCCATGCTTCAGATTAGCGGAGCCCGTGGGACAATGGTCACGGGAGGCACTGCTTTCATGCTCGTGGATGCCCACTGCCATTTGACCGGAAGCTACCTGGCCCACGACCAGGTCGCGGCCACGCTGGAGCGGGCCCGGGCGGAAGGCGTCACGGGCTTCATCGCCGTGGGCACTGACCTGGAGGACTGCCAGGCGGTGCTGGAGCTGGCCCGCAGCTCACCCGGCATCCAAGCCAGTCTCGGCGTCCATCCCCACGAAGCCAAATCCTGGAATGACACGGTAGCGCGAGAACTCGACGCCTTGGTCCAGGATTCAAATGTACGTTTTGTCGGAGAGACCGGCCTGGACTGGCATTACGACCTGAGCCCCAGAGACCAGCAGGAGGAGGTCTTCCGCGCCCAGATTCGGCTCGCCAAAAAAGTCCGCAAGCCCTTGATGATCCACACCCGATCGGCGCCTGGTGAGACCCTTCGCATATTGCGTGAAGAGGACGCCCAGGAGGTCCGCGGCATCATCCACTGCTTCTCCGAAGACAAAGCCTTTGCGCAAGAGGCACTGGACTTGGGCTTCTACCTCAGTTTCTCCGGCATCGTCACCTTCAAGAACGCCCGCGCCATCCGCGAAGTGGCGGCCTGGGCGCCGGAGAATCGCATTCTCGTTGAAACGGACGCGCCCTTTCTCGCGCCCACACCCCACCGGGGCAAACCCAACGAACCCGCGTTCGTGCGCTATACCGCGGACCAGGTGGCTGAGTTGCGCGGGATCAGCAGCCTCCGCGTGGCCGAACTGAGTACCCGGAATTTGGAGGCCCTATGCGGCTGGGCGCCCTCTTCTTAAGCCTGTTGGCCGTGAATTCGGCCCTGCCATTGGCCGCGCAGGCTCGCCAGCCGATGCCTTGGGGGACGGCGCCAGCCTTGGCCTGGCGCGTGGGGCTGGGCACCGGGGACGAACCTTTGGACCCGCCGCCCGCCGCCCGTGGCGGCCCCTTCACGATAAAAATCAGCTTGGATGGCACACTGCGCCTCCTGGGGCCCAAGGGCCTGCGACACTTGCGCCTGGGGCTGCCCGGAAGGCCGATGCGGGCTTGGCGCGACGCCGGCATCCCTTTGAATCTCGCCGACGGAGTCTGGCATTTCCTCGCTGATACGCCACTGGCCGCAGGCTTCCAGGCCCTGCCGTGGGGCGCTGAGGATTTCCGGCCCGCTCTGCAAGGTGTGATGTGGATCCTCGATGATGGCGAGCGGTACCTCACGATGGTGCACCCCGCCACTGCCCGTGTGGTGTATTTGCCCCTGCCCACAGGACAGGACTTCTCCTTGCGCATGACCCCAGCCTACTTGGAACTGGTGGAACTCCCGGGGGAAGGTGGGGCCCCCCGCCGGTGGTCCCTGCCCTGGTTGGCCTTGTTGCCTCAATTCGCCCGGCTTGCTAAGCCTGAGGAAATTGCCGCTCCGGGCACTGCCCTGCAGCCTTTCCCCAAGAATTGATGGCCTTGCAACCCGGAGGGCGTCGGGTGGGTCCAATCGACTGGCACGGCCTTGGCTATGTCTTTACGGTCTCCGGAAGCCTTCCCAAAGATTCCGGCATCCCTATCTCAGGAGGTTGAGCCATGTCCATCCGAACCCCTTCCCAATCCTGGATTCTCCGGCTCCCGCTCTTAACGGCCCTGCTCGCGGTGGCCGCTCCCTTTCTTGTCTCGACCTATGCCCAGGCAGCGCCGGTGGTGCAGAGGGATTCAGAGGATGGGGACTACCAGGGTGAGGCGCCCTACCGCTATGCGGCCGTCAAAGTCCTCGAAGGCGATGTGCGGATTCGCAAGGGCGACCTGGACGAGACGCTTTCCCGGGGCACGCCCATAGCCGAAGGCGATGTCATCGACAGCCGGGGCCGTGGCGTCCTGCAACTCGGGGATGGCAGCCGCGTGGCGTTCGGCCGCAACACGCACTTCACGGTGGCCGCGCTCTTCACCGACAAGGATGGTTCCCGCCAGGTGCTCCTTCGTCTGGACCGGGGCAGCCTTCGGGTGAACTATGGCGCTGACAGCGCTGGCCGCATCCGCATCGATACCCCTTCGGGCACAGCGAACCTGGATGGGAAGGCCAACGTCACGCTCGAGGTAGATTCGGACCGCAGCGTCCGGGTGCGCGTCGCCACCGGGCGGGTCACCTTCGCCAATGAGCGCGACCAGGCCAGGATCCTGGCCGGCGAGCGGCTCACGGTGTACAGCGGGCAGGACCGCCTGGACCGTGTGCGCAGCTACAACACCTACGACCAGGATGACTTCGATTCCTGGAGCGATTCCTACATGCTGGCCCGACGCGGCGCCTCCTGGGACAACGTGCCTTCGGATGTCCGCTACTACAGCGACGAACTGGACGACAACGGTTCCTGGGTGGATGTCGCGGAAGTGGGCCGTGTTTGGCGCCCACGCGTTTCATCGGGCGATTGGCGTCCCTATTCCCAGGGCCGGTGGGGCGCCTATTCCGCGGGCATGACCTGGGTGAGCGATGAACCCTGGGGCTATCTGACCTACCATTTCGGCCGCTGGGGCTGGGGTGCGGGTTACGGCTGGTACTGGATCCCCGGCAGCTATTACAGCCCCGCGTGGGTGGCCTGGAACCACATCGGAAGCTACTACGGTTGGGCGCCCTTGGGCTATTACAACCAGCCCTGCGCCTGGGGCTACGGCGCCTGGAATGGCTACCACGCCTGGAACGTGGTGAACGTGAACTACATCAACAATGTGAATATCCATAGCCGGCTGATCTCCGATCACCAGGTGATAGCCAACCTGTCCGGCGGCACTGGCGCCACCACCTGGGCCGCCAATGGCCGCAGCCTTGCGCCTCCCTGGCGCACCACGCCGGTCATCGCTACCCGGACTGAATTCCAGAACCCCGGGCAATTGGCGAATGCCTTCAATCGAGGCGTGGGCCAGGACCGCATGAACGCCTATGCGCGGTCCGCCCAGACCACCACAGGCCGTACGGTCAACATGTCACCGGTGGACCGCGGTCGAGCCACCCCAACACCCTTTGAGAACCGCACTCCCGGAGCCTCTGCGAGCCGCGGAGTCATCGCTACGGATCGGGGCCCCACCCATTTTGTGGACCGCCCCAATCCAACCGGGGACCAGGGTCGTGGCGCCACGGAGGCGCACCGTCCTGCCGATCGACCAGTTGATCGGCCCGTGGATCGTCCGGTGGACCGCCCTCGCGACCTGAACAATGGCCGCACGGACCGGCTTGGGGACACGGGCGGCGGACGGCCATCGCGGCCGGTGGACCAGTCAAATGATCGCCCAGTCGAACGCCCCGTCGATCGCCCCCGGGAGCGCACCCAGGATCGTCCTTCTGAATCGCCCCATGACCGCCCCCACGACCGCCCCCGGGAGATCTATCGGGACGAGCGCCCAGCGCCCCCCCGCGACCGTCCGCGGGAAGAATCACGGCCCGCCCAGCGTGAAGAGCGCCCGGCCCCTCGGCAGGAGAGCCGTCCCGCTCCCATCCAGCGTGAAGAACGCTCCGCGCCACGGCAGGAGAGCCACTCGGCCTCCCGCCAGGAATCCCGATCCTCCTCCAATGAGCGCGGCGGCGAAGGTCGTCACCGCTGAGGTACTCCGACCCAATGTAAAAAGCCCCCCATCGGGGGCTTTTTAAAAAGATCATAGAGAGGCCCTGAAGGGCGGTCGAATTTCAGGCGAGTTCGATGGGATGGGCCCCTTTCCGCGAGCCAGAGTCGAGTGGAAGCACACGATGCGTGTGATCGAGGGGTAGTCCAGTTATCCCCCAAGCGAGCCGTTGTTCAGGCGAGTTCGATGGGATACCCCCCCTTCTGGATGAGCTGGCTGGCGATGCGGCCGCGTAGCCGTGCGCAGCTGGTGGGGTGGAATTCCGCGAAGGCCTTGATGCCCGCCAAGGCGTGGCGGAGACCCTCGCCGTCGGTGATGTCGGCGCAGAGCATCCGCGCATCGCCGTGGACCCGGTGCCAGGCTTCGTTGACATAGAGCTCGGTGAAATCCCGGGCGATTTCCGCCCAGCGGTGGCCGGATTCCAGCATTCGCTCGGCGCGCACGATGGCGCTTTCCATGGCATAGATCTCCATCATCATGTTGCTCATGCGGGCCATGACCTCCTGGTTGTCCACGAGCTTCTGGCCGAGCACCTGCACCGCCAGCCCTGAGGCCAGCATGCACTGGCGCTTGCTCAGTTCCACGCCATGCTTGAGGCGTGCCACGGGGCCGGTGAAGGCCGCTGCCTTGGGCGGATTCGAGATCTCCTTGGCCACCTGCTGGCCGAACTGCATCAACGGCAGATCGCCCTTCATGGCGCGCTTCAGGAGCGTCCCGGCGATGATCAGGCGGTTGATCTCGTTGGTGCCTTCGAAGATGCGGTTGATGCGGCAGTCCCGGTAGATCTTCTCCGCCGGATATTCAGCGCTGTAGCCGTAGCCGCCGAAGCACTGCACAGCCTCGTCGGCGATCCAGAACAGGGCTTCGCTGCCCCAGACCTTGGCGATGCTGGCTTCGATGCTGTACTCGTCGATGGCCTTCATCTTTTCGGCGCTGGCGTCGGCATCGCTCCAGCTGATCTCGGCGAGGGCGTCGTCGATGTAGCCGATGGTGCGCCAGTTCATGGCCTCGCCCACGAAGATCTTGGTGGCCATGTCCGCCAGCTTCTGCTGGATGAGCCCGAAGCTGTGCAGGGGCTTGTTGAACTGCTGGCGCTCGCCGGTGTACTTCAAGGTGTATTCGATCACGCGCTTGGCGCCGCCGATGCAGCCCGCCCCAAGCTTGAAGCGCCCGATGTTGAGAATGCCGAAAGCGATCTTGTGACCCTTGCCCAACTCGCCAAGCAGCCGGTCCTTGGGGATGCGGCAGTTCTCCAGGATGAGGGTGCGCGTGGAGCTGCCCTTGATGCCGAGCTTGTGCTCTTCAGCGCCGGTGCTCACGCCGGGGTCGGTCTTCTCGATGATGAAGCAGCTGAAGTGCTGGCCGTCGATCTTGGCGAAGGTGCAGAATACATCCGCGAAGCCCGCGTTGGTGATCCACATCTTGGTGCCGTTGAGCACCCACATGTCGCCGTCCAACACCGCGGTGGTCTTGGCCGCCATGGCGTCCGAGCCGCTGCCGGCTTCGGTCAAAGCGTAGGCCGCCAACAGTTCGGCGGTGGCCAATTTCGGGAGGTAATGCTTTTTCTGGGCCTCGGTCCCGAAGTACACGATGGGCAGGGTGCCGATGCCGGTGTGGGCGCCGAAGCTCACGGAGAAGCTGGCCTGCTTGCTCATTTCCTCCAGCACCAGCAGGCCGCTCTTCTTGTCCAGTTCCAGACCTTCGTAAGCCTCGGGGATTTCGATGCTCAGCAGGCCGATTTCACCGGCCTTCTTGAGCAGTTGGATCGTGAGCGGCAAGTCCAGCGTGTCGATCTGGGCATCCTTGGGCAGCACCTCACCTTCGATGAATTCCCGCGCGGCCCGGGCGAACTCCTTGGAGTCCTCGGAGAGTTCCTCGGGGGTGAACTGGGGCAGCTGGCCGATGGGTGTCAACAGGAATGACCCGCCCTTGATGCGTTCGACAGCGACGGTGGCCATGGGGACTCCTTTGGGGAAACGCAAGGATCATCGCGCCGAGTGGCTCCCAGTGCCAGCCATACCTTGGGTAATGGGGCGGAACTTGCGATGATTGGAGCTTGGAGGCGGTGTGCCCGAGGGGAAACAAGTCCAGGCCATGTTCTCGGGTATCGCCGGAAAATACGACCTGCTGAACCACGTGCTTTCCGGGGGCATTGATTTCTACTGGTGGAGGCGCATGGCCCGCATCAGTGGCGCCGCGCCTGGCAAGCGCCTGCTCGACGTCGCCGCGGGCACCGGCGATTCCAGCATCGCCCTGGCCAAGCGCGGCGCCGAGGTCATCAGCACGGATTTCACCCACGCCATGTTGCGCTTAGGCCCCATGAAATTCCGAAAGAAGGAGCTGGCCAACCTCATCTGGGCCAGCAGCGATGCGGATGCCCAGGCTTTGCCCTTCAAGGACGCGGCTTTCGATGGCCTCACCATCTGCTACGGCATCCGCAACGTGGAACAGCGAGGCAAGGCCTATGGTGAGTTTCTAAGGGTGCTGAAACCCGGCGGTCAGCTCACCATCCTGGAGTTCTCCACGCCCGTGGTGCCAGGCTTCCGCGGCCTTTACTCCTGGTATTCAAGCAACGTGTTGCCCCGTGTCGGCGCCGTCCTTTCCGGCGATAAATCCGCCTACACCTACCTGCCCGAAAGCATCCGTAATTTTCCGAATCAGCGGGAGCTGGCCAGGGAACTGGTGGCCGCCGGATTCAAGCAGGTCCGCTGGACCAACCTCACCGGCGGCATCGTGGCGCTGCACGTGGGCCTCAAGCCCTAGTGCACCCCGCCTGAAATACCAGGATCAAGGATGGAGCCGGCGGGGTGCACTTGCATCGGGGCATGGCCCCTCAGGCGCCCCGGCGCGCAGACGCGCCGGGGCTATCACCCCTCTGGTGGCACTGCCGTGCCCCCAGACCCCCGCCACGTGGTGCCCATGAGCGAGTGGAATGATCCGATTATTTCGCGCGGGCACCACTAGGATCACTTCTTGGCGTCCTCCTTCTTCTCGGCGGGCTTCGCTTCACCCGCCTTGGCGCGATGGTGCACCAGGGTCATGGCTTTGGCCATGGGCGAGCCACCCATGGACATTTCAGAGGTGACCGTGAAGGTGTCGGTGCCGATGCCGGTCAGGGTGTCCTGGCTCTTGTAGGGCTTGCCCATCATGGTGCCTTCGGAGGTCATGACGAGCTTGTCCCCGTCCCAGGCCCCGGTGGACACCATGATCATGGGCATCATGTTGTCGGTCCAGATCTGCTTGTAGGCCTTGGCCTCCGCATCCCAGGCCACCACGCTGTGCCCCTTGAACCCCTTCATGTGGCCGCTGGTGGAGCGATAGTCGATGATGATCGACAGGCCGCCAGGGCCTGAAGAAACGTGGCTGATGCCGCGGCCCTTGCCGCCGGGTCCCATGGGGCCGGTCTCCATGGTTTCCTGGATCTCCCAAGTTCCCATCAGGCTTTTGATTTTGGCCATTTCCGGCCCAGGCTTGGGCATCATGTCCGCCATTGATGGGGCCTTCTTCTTGTCATCCGCCTTGTCCTGGGCGACCAGGGGCGAAAGGGCCAGGCTCAGGCCGAGGGCCAGGGTGAAAGTCTTGCGCATAGTTCCTCCTTGGGTTGAATGGCGGCTGGGAGCATACGCCGCTTTTTGCAAAGAGGCTAGTGGTGCCCGTCCGAAATGTATGCACCATTCACAACCCTTGCGGGCACCACTGGCCGCCATAAGGGCGAAGGCCCATGGAAGTGGGCTCCGTCCCACCCGATTGATGCACGTGCTTTTGGTGGAGCGCACTAGACTGTGAGGAGCCATTTGCGAGGGAGCCCCCCATGACCGTGAAGCCCGACCTGTCCAAAGCTGCCGACATCATGAAGAACCTCACGCCCAAGAAAACCGAGATCGCTGCGGACTCCAAGCCCGCCCCGCAGGGGGCCAAGAGTCCCATGCCCAAGGTCAAGGCCAGCACCAAGCCGGCCGGCAAAGCCGGTGGCGCGGCGCACACCCGCAGCAGCAACCGGGGCAAGTGAACGAGAAACTGGCCTTATTTCAGAATAGTGGCCTGCCGTCCATCTCAGGTGGCTGCGCCAGGTCCATCAGCTTCAACAGTGTGGGCGCCACATCGCTCAGCGCGCCCCCTGCGTGGAGTTGAAGGGCCTCGAAGCCTTTGGCCACCAACACTGCGGGCACGGGATTGAGGGTGTGGGCCGTGTGGGGGTTCCCGGCTTCGTCGCGCATGCATTCGCAGTTGCCGTGGTCGGCGGTGATGAAGAGGGCTCCGCCCATTTCCAAGGACGCTTCGGCGATGGCGCGGATGGCGTCATCCAGCACTTCACAGGCCGTGGTGGCCGCGCTGAGGTCGCCGGTATGCCCCACCATGTCGCCGTTGGCGAGGTTGCAGACGAGCAGTCGGTAGGCGCCGCTGCGGATGGCCTGGGTCAGGCCCCGGGTCACGTCCAGGCAGCTCATCTCCGGCTGCAGGTCGTAGGTGGCCACCTTGGGGGAGGGCACCAGTCGGCGGTCCTCGCCGGTGAAGGGCGCTTCGCGGCCACCGTTGAAGAAGTAGGTGACGTGGGCGTACTTCTCGGTTTCCGCGGTACGGAACTGCTGCCAGCCTTGTTCCGAGATGAGCTCGCCCAGGATGCGCGTGAGGTTCTGGGGGGGATAGGCCACGCAGAGGTAGGGGTCCAGCAGGATGTCGTATTGCGTGAAGGTCAGCAGCGAAATCTGGGGCCGATGGGCGGGAACGAAGCCCTTGAAGTCCGGCGACACCAGGGCGTGGCAGAGCTGCCGGCCCCGATCCGCGCGGAAATTGAAATAGAGGACGCCATCCCCATCGGCGATGGGATGGAAGGCCGTCAGTCGGGTGGGCGACACGAATTCATCGGTCTCGCCCCGGGCGTAGGCTTCACCAATGCCGGAGGCCGCATCGATGGATTCGAATTCGCCGACGCCGTCCACCAGCAGCCTCCAGGCCCGCTCGGTGCGGTCCCAGCGCTGGTCGCGGTCCATGGCGGTGTAGCGGCCGCACAGAGAGCCAATGGCAACGAGGGGGCAGTCACGGAGCTGGAAGCTGAGCCACTGCAGGTAGCCATCGGCGCTCTTCTGGGCGGTGTCGCGGCCGTCCAGGAAGGCGTGGAGGGTAGTGGGGAGACCCTCGTCCTGGGCCCATTTCGCGAGGGCCACCAGGTGGTTCTGGTGGCTGTGGACGCCGCCGTCGGACACGAGGCCCAGCAGGTGCAGGCGCTTGCCCGTGGCCTTCAGATCCGCCAG
Organism: Holophagaceae bacterium; assembly: GCA_025357545.1. Lineage (GTDB taxonomy): Bacteria > Acidobacteriota > Holophagae > Holophagales > Holophagaceae > JANXPB01. The sequence goes on along the minus strand of JANXPB010000003.1, from coordinate 21,663 downwards.
CAGCTTGGCGATGGGCGCATTTTCGCGGAAGGTGCCGCGCCGGATGGCCGCGTCGATGCGTGTCAATTCCTGCCAGACCACCCGCCCCGCGCCCAGGTTGGTGTGGCCCACTTCAGAATTGCCGAACTGGCCTTCGGGCAGCCCCACCGCTTCGCCGTAAGTTTGCAGCTGAGTGCAGGCATAACGCTTGCGAAGTTCAGTGAAATGCGGCATTCCCGCCGTGAAGGTCGCATCGAACGCGTTGCGCGGCCCGTCGCCGAAGCCGTCAAGGATGAGCAGGGTGAAGGGGCCGGAGATCATAGATGCTGCTTCACTTTGAACCCGATGGGCTGTTTCTTGGCTTTGACCTGGGGCGTCATCAGCTCCCGGATTGCATCAAATACGCCTCGGAACTGGGCATCGTATTTCCGTTCGAGTGACTCGATCTTGCGGGCGAGGTCCGCATGGGTGGCCAACATGCGTTTCAGCTGGACGAAGGCCCTCATTATCTCGATATTCACGGCGATGGCCCGGTCACTGCGGAGCACACTGGAAAGCATGGCTACGCCTTGTTCCGTGAAGGCAAACGGCGCAGTCCGACGGCCACCCCAGGAACTTGGGATCATAGATTGTGATCTCAAGTCGAGCCATTCCGCTTCTGACAACTGGAACATGAAGTCATCGAGATAGCGCTCGATGTTGCGGCGGACCGACTGGAGCAATACCCTCGTTTCCACGCCGTAGAGCCCCGTAAAATCTGCATCCAGAATGATTTTCTCTCCCCGAAGCACCAAGATAGATGGCAGGATGCGTTCAATTGGCAGCGCCATCAGGGCACCGCCTCTCCGTGTGGGTTGCTCAGCAGGTACATGACCGCCATCCGGACGGGCACGCCATTGGTGACCTGGTCCAGGATCAGGTTGTTGGGGCCGTCCACCACGTCGGAAGTGATTTCCACCCCTCGGTTGATGGGGCCAGGGTGCAGCACCGCCACGTCCTTTTTCGCCAGTTTCATGCGTCCGGCGTTGAGCTGGAAGAAACGCACGTACTCGCCCTGGCCGGGGATGAAGGAACCCGTGCCGCGTTCGAACTGGATGCGCAGGATCATGATGGCGTCCTGTTCCGGGATCACCGCGTCGAAGTCGCTGGTGAAATCCACGCCGGGCCAGGTGGCCTTCATGTCCTGGGGCAGCAGCGTCGGCGGTCCAACCAGGGTGACCTTGGCACCCATCTTGGTGAGCAGCCACAGGTTCGAGCGCACCACACGGGAATGGCGGATGTCCCCCACGATGGCGATCTTAAGGCCATCCAGGCGGCCGAATTTCTTGCGCAGAGTGTAGGCGTCCAGCAGGGCCTGGGTGGGGTGTTCGTGGGCGCCATCCCCGGCGTTCACGATGCTGGCTTGCATGTGGCGGGCCAGCAGAGCGTGGGCGCCCGGCGCGCTGTGGCGCATCACGATGAGGTCCGGGTGCATGGCCTGCAGGTTCATGGCCGTGTCAACTAATGTCTCGCCCTTGCTCAGGGAGCTGGTGTCCGCGTCGAAGTTGATGATCTCGGCGCTGAGGCGCTTCTGCGCGATCTCGAAGCTGTTGCGGGTGCGGGTGGAATTCTCGAAGAAGAGGTTCACGATGAGCCGCTTGCGCAGCGCCGGCACGATCTTGATCTCGGGTCGTTCGCAGACTTCCTCGAAGGAGCGGGCCTGGTCGAGGATCGCCGTGATGTCCCGGGGGCTCAAGGGCTCGATGCCCAGCAGGTGCTTGTGGGGGAAGGTGTACCGCTCGGCGACCATGTCAGGCCCTTCCCTCGATGAAGACGCCGTCCTCGCCATCGACTTCCTGGATCCTCACCGAGACGCGCTGGTCGTCGCCGACCTCCAGCAGCCGGCCCGTGAAATCCGCCTGGATAGGCAGCTCCCGTCCGCCCCGGTCGATGAGCACCGCCAGCGCCACGCGATTGGGGCGACCGTGGTCCAGCAGGGCATCCAGGGCCGCGCGGATGGTCCGGCCGGTGAAGAGCACGTCGTCCACCAGGATCACGGTGCGGTCCCTCAGGGTGAAGGGGATTTCCGTCGGCCGGACGATGGGCGTGCCGGCCTTCTCGGTGAGGTCGTCCCGGTAGAGCGTGATGTCCAGGGCGCCCACCGGCGCGGGGCGGCCCGAGGTTTCGCGCAGTGCCAGGGCCAGCCGTTCCGCCAGGGGGAGTCCCCGGCTGCGGATGCCCACCAGCACGAAGGTTTCGTCGGGGCGCAGTCCGCGGAGAATGTCCAGGGCCAGGCGCTCGATGGCCTCAGCCATCTGGGCAGCATCCAGTTGGCACTGTCCTGGGGCAGCGGGCATGGCACCTCCGGCGTCCTGGGGGACCCTCCCAGTGTACCGATGCCGCCGCCGTTCTTGGGGGCCGGGATGGAGGCGGCCAAGGCGTCCCCGGCCTACTCTCCCATCTTCGGTCGGGCCAGGTAGCCTTCGGCGCCCTTCATCTCCACGGCAGGCCCGTGGCTGGGGCCGGCCTTGCGCTGTTTCTTCATGCGCAGCCCCCAAAGCCCCTCCAGCTCAGTGGCTTCGGGATTGCCGGGGGCGAGATTCAGCACTTCTTCGAGATCCGCTTGGGCCGGCTTCATCCTTTCCTGTTTCTCAAAGAGCAGCGCGCGCTTCATAAAACCCCAGGGGTTCTGTGGTTCCCTTGCGATGACTTCAGCGTACTCGGCCTCGGCTTCCACAAAGCGCCCCTGGTCCTCGGCCGCTTCGCCGCAGAGGATGTTGGTGACCGCGCAGAAGCCCAGCCATTTCTTCTGCTCGGCGAATTCCTTTGGCGAATAGCGGGCCCTGGGTTTCACGGCCTCGATCTCGGCGTGAAGGAATTTCAGCGCCTTTTCCGTATGGGCATCCTGCCTGGCGAAGATTTCCGCGTCGCCACTGGCCCGGAAGAACTCCTTGGAGATGCGGCCTTCGGCCCGGTACTGGTCGTACATCCGCGTGCCGGGGTAGAGAGCCAGGGGCGAAAGCTGGCAATCGTGAGGCTTCGCATCGCGGATGAGCTGGGCCGTGAGTTCGATGTCCTCCCAGGTCTCGCCGGGAATGCCCGTGATGAGGTAGATACCAAGGTTCATCCCGACCTTGCGCACCAGGGTGAGGGCCTGCCGAACGTGCTTCATGCTGGTGCCCTTGTCCAGGAGCAGCAACACTTTTTCGGAGCCATGTTCCACTCCGAACTGCATGAACTCGCAGCCGGCTCGCTTCATGGCCACCAGCCGGTCTTCGTCCACGAGGTTCACCCGGGACTGGCAATTCCACAGGGGATGCAGGCCACTACCCTGGATCAGTTCCATCATGGCAAGGATGCGGCCGCGGTTGCCGGTGAAGGTGTCATCCCGGAACGAGTAATACGTGATGCCGTGCTTCTCCCGCAAGAGCCGCATCTCGTCAACCACTGCCGCTGGGCCGCGGAAGCGGATGGAGGTGCCCCAGAATTCCGGCGTGTTGCAGAAGTTGCAGGTGGCTGGACAGCCCCTGGATGTGGAGATGTAGGCCAGCTGCCCGATGTCATCCAGGAAGTCCGCTTCGAAGTGCTGCACCGGCGCGCCCATCACGTCCAGGTCTTCCATCACTGGTTGCGTTGAGGTTTCGCCCTCTCTGAGAATGAGGCCCGGACTGCGTTTCCAGAGTCCAGATCCCGGCGCGGCTTTCAACCGTTCCAGGATGCCGAGCAGGATGGGCTCGCCTTCGCCCTTCACAATGGCGTCCAGGGCGGGGCAATCCTCGAAGACCTCGGTGGCCAAATGAGTGGGATGGGGACCGCCCGCCAAGGTGATGCAGAAGGGGTTCACTTCCTTTGCCATCTGCAACAGCTCGTAGCTGCGTTTGCGGTTGAAGGTGAACATGGACACACCCACCACGTCGGCGTTCTGCGCCTTCAAATAGGCGAGGATCTCCTTGCGGGATTTGCCGCTCAGGTTCGCCAGGCGGCACGGAAATCCGTTCGACTTCAACATCGCCTGCAGAAAGCCAAGGCCAATGGGCAGGAAAGTCATCCATTCGTCCCCGAAGCCGCTGCGGGGGGCGGAGTAGAGCAGCAGCGTGGTGGGAAGCGTGCGCGTCATGGGCGTCCAGCTCTCCAGTGTACGTTCAAAAGCCTTGGAATTACAGGGATCTTCGGGCCTTGCGATGCCGCTAGAATCGAAGGACACGGAGCGCTCCATGTCCACTCTGACCGACCCTGTGGTGACTGAATCCCTGGCCCGTGAATTGGGCCTGAGCGGCGAGGAATGGCAGGTGGTGCTGCGCCTGCTGGAGGGCCGCCTGCCCACCTACCCGGAGCTGGGCATCTTCAGCGCCATGTGGAGCGAGCATTGCTCCTACAAATCCAGCCGCATCCACTTGAAGAACCTCCCCACCGAAGGCCCCCGGGTCCTCCAAGGCCCGGGAGAAAATGCGGGCGTGGTGGCCATCGGCGACGGCTGGGCGGTGGCCTTCAAGATGGAAAGCCACAACCATCCCAGCTTCATCGAGCCCTACCAGGGCGCGGCCACCGGCGTGGGCGGCATCCTGCGCGACGTGTTCACCATGGGCGCCCGGCCGCTGGCGAACCTGAATTCCCTGCGCTTCGGGGAGCTCGATGCGCCCCGCATGAAGTCGCTGGTGAAGGGTGTGGCGGCAGGCATCTCGGGCTACGGCAACTGCATGGGGATCCCCATGCTGGGTGGCGATGTGGGCTTCGACGCCTGCTACAACGGCAACATCCTAGTGAATGCGTTCACCCTAGGGGTGCTGAAGGCCGATAGGATCTTCAAGGGCTTCGCCTCCGGCGTGGGCAACAAAGTCATGTACATCGGCTCCAAGACGGGCCGGGATGGCATCCACGGCGCCTCCATGGCTTCCGCCGAATTCGGCGAGGGCAGCGAGGAGAAGCGTCCCACGGTGCAAGTGGGCGATCCCTTCACGGAAAAACTACTGCTGGAAGCCTGCCTCGAAATCTTCGAGACCGACTGGGTCATCGGCATCCAGGACATGGGCGCCGCGGGCCTCACCTCCAGTTCCTTCGAGATGGCTTCCAGGGCTGGCACCGGCCTGGAGCTGCGTCTGGACCAGATCCCCATGCGTGAAACGGGAATGACGCCCTTCGAGCTGATGCTCTCGGAATCCCAGGAGCGCATGTTGCTGGTGGCCCGGCCCGGCTGCGAAGAAATGATCATCGCGGTGCTCCACAAATGGGACCTCGACGCAGTGGTGGTGGGCGAAGTCACGGACAGTGGCCGCTTCATCGGCACCTGGCATGGCGAAAAAGTCATTGATCTGCCCATTCAACCGCTCTCCGATGCCGCCCCGAAGTACGACCGTCCCCGTCAACGCCCTGCCTATCTCGACACGGTGAACTCCCTGCCGATGCCCCAGGACCTGCATCCCCAGGAGGTGGAGATCACCCTGCGGCGGTTATTGGCGCAGCCCACCATCGCCAGCAAGGCCTGGATTTTCGAACAATACGACGGCACCGTGCGCGGCAACACGCTGCTGCTCCAGGGCGCCGGCGACGCGGGCCTGATCCGCATCAAGGGCACGGACAAGGCGGTGGCGGTTAAGAGCGACTGCAACTCGCGCTACGCCTACCTGGATCCATTTTGGGGCGCGGCTCATGCGGTGGCGGAAGCCTGCCGCAACGTCTCCTGCGTCGGCGCCGAACCCATCGGTCTTACGGACTGCCTCAACTATGGCAATCCCGAAAAGCCCGAGAACATGTGGGCCTTCGAGCAGGGCTGCCTGGGCATCCGTCAGGCCTGCCTAGCCTTGGACACCCCCATCGTCAGCGGCAATGTGAGCCTCTACAACGACACCGAGGGGGTGAGCATCTTTCCCACCCCCATGATTGGCGCCGTGGGCCTCATCGAGGACGTGGCCCTGCCGGTGGATGTGGCTGCCGCTGATGCGACCGCCTTGTCGAAGGTGGGCAACCGTTTCTGCGGTTCCGCCTTCCGCGCGGCCTTCGACGGCATCTTCCTGTTGGGCGAGACCCGAGATGAGCTGGGGGGCAGCGAGTACCTGAAAATGCGCACGGGCAAGGTCTTCGGCCCCTGCCCGGAACTGAGGCTGGACGACGAGTTCCGCCTCCAAGCCTGTGTGCGCGAAGGCATCCGCCTCGGCCTCGTCCGCAGTGCCCACGACACCGCCGAGGGCGGCCTGCTCACCGCCGTTCTGGAGTCCGCGTTCGGGGGCGGCATGGGCTGCCAGCTCATGCTGTCGAAGCACAACCTGCGCCTCGACAGCCTCCTGTTCGGTGAAAGCGCCAGCCGCATCGTCGTGAGCGTGAGCGGCGAAGGCGAAAGCGCCCTGAAGACCCTCTGTGCAACCCATCGTGTGCCTTTCACCAAACTTGGCACCACCGGCGGCGCCCGCGTCACCGTGGCCGTGGACGGCCAGCCCCTGCTGGAAGCGGATGCGGCGGAACTGAAGGCCATCCACGCCAATGCGCTGGAGGAAGCGCTTGGGTGATCAGGTCCTCGCGCCCAACATCCGCGCCGGCAGTAGGAACAGGGCGCGCAGAAAGGCCAGCAGTCCATGCACCGTCAAGCCCACGATGCGGAAGGGCAGGAGCAGCAGCCAAATGATGGGGTAGAGCACCAAGGCCAGCAGCGCCAGAGGCCAGCAGAGCACCAACAGGATGCACCAGAGCAGGAACTTGAGCATGGGCGCCTCCGCAGGATCGACACAATTCAGCCTGGGAATCCCAGGAAGCCCTGGCGAGGAAATATCGGCAGAGGATCCCCCTGGATCGGTGAACGGCTATAGGAGCGGCGGTATGCTCCTGGAACATCCCGGAGCCTGCCATGGCCACCTCCTCCAAGCGGAGTCTTGACCGCCGCGATTTCCTCAACCTCGGTCTGGCTGCCGGTGCCTTCGCCGTGGCCGCTCCCCTGAACAGCGGGACAGCTGCCAAGTCCACCAAGGGCGGCCTCCAGGTGGCGGAGCTGAGCCTCGCGGAGCTGCAAGCGGGCTTGACCGCGGGGCGCTTCACCTCGAAGACGCTGGTGGCGGGCTACCTCGCCCGGATCCAGTCGCTGGACCAGGCCGGGCCCAAGTTGCGTTCCGTGATTGAAGTGAATCCTGATGCCATGGCCATCGCCGCGGAGCTGGACCGGGAGCGCCGCGAGAAGGGCCCGCGGGGCCCGCTCCACGGCATCCCCGTGCTCATCAAGGACAACATCGACACCGCGGACAGGATGCACACCACCGCGGGATCCCTGGCATTGCTGGACGCACCGGCGCCCCAGGGGGATGCCCACGTGGCGGTGCGGCTCCGCGAAGCGGGGGCGGTGATCCTGGGCAAGACGAATCTCAGCGAGTGGGCGAATTTCCGAGGCAAGAGCTCCACCAGCGGCTGGAGCGGACGGGGCGGCCTGACCCTCAATCCTTACGCCCTGGACCGCAATCCCTCCGGCTCCAGCTCGGGTTCCGCGGCCGCGGTGGCGGCGAGCTTCTGCGCGGCGGCGGTGGGCACGGAAACCGATGGCTCCATCGTCAGCCCCGCCAACGCCTGCGGCATCGTCGGCCTGAAACCGACCCTCGGGCTGGTGAGCCGCAGCGGCATCATCCCCATCGCCCACAACCAGGACACGGCCGGGCCCATGGCCCGCACGGTGCGCGACGTGGCCCTGCTCCTGGGCGCCCTGGCCGGGCCCGACGCCCGGGACAGCGCCACCGAAGCCTCCCGCGGCAGGATCGAAGCGGATTACACCCGCTTTCTGGATGCCGGGGGCGCGAAGGGCTTGCGGTTGGGTGTGGTGCGCAGTTTCATGGGCCCGAGCCCCCACCTCGCAACAGTATTCACCCAGGCCCTCGACGCGCTCAAGGCCGTGGGCGCTGACCTGGTGGACCCGGTGGAACTGGCCACCAGCGGCTACGACGACTCTGAATTCGAAGTGCTGCTCTACGAATTCAAGGCGGACCTCAACGCCTATCTGGCCGCTCGCGGCGGTACGGTGAAGGATCTCGCCGCGCTGCAAGCCTTCAACGAGGCCCACGCCGGACGCGAGCTCGCCTACTTCGGCCAGCAGATCCTCCAGCAGGCCCAAGGGAAAGGCCCGCTCTCGGAACCCGCCTACCTGAAAGCCCTGGAGACCTGCCGCCGCCTGTCCCGCGCCGAAGGCATCGATGCGGTGATGGACAAGCACAAGCTGGACGCGCTGGTGGCGCCCACGGGGAATCCGGCGGACATTACCGACCTGGTGAATGGCGGGGGGGGCGGGGGCAGCTGTTCTTCCCCGGCGGCGGTGGCGGGCTATCCCCACCTCACGGTGCCCATGGGAACAGTCTTCGGGCTGCCGGTCGGCCTCTCCTTTTTCGGTCGCGCCTGGAGTGAACCCACCTTGCTCAAACTGGGCTTCGCCTTCGAGCAGGCCACCAAAGCCCGGCGCCCACCCCAATTCCTGTCCACCGTGAAACTCTGAATATTGGTTTGGGAAAGCGGGTGGGGAATCGATTTTTAACGCCTTGACCAAACCAGCGCACGGCCTAATTTGAATCCGATTGTTCCCCCAGCGAGGTGTGCCATGACATCAATTCGTGCGCTGGCCTTCGGCCTGCTGCTTCCAGGATTTCTGATGGCCGCGCCGCGGCTTGATGACAAGCCCAAGGCTTCCATCCCCAAGGCCCATCCCGTGGTGGGATGCAAGGACACGAAGATGTACCACGAGCCCGATTGCAAATGGGTGAAGGAGATTGAAAAGGCGGGCACCCGGGTGGACTTCCCGTCCATCTCCGCCGCGAAGAAAGCCCACATGAAGCCCTGCGCCGACTGCATGAACAAGAAGTAGGCCCCGGGCGAACCGCTAGACTGGGGAATGCCCTTCCCGAGGATCCAGAATCATGTGCGCCAGGCGGCGGTGCGCTGCGCTGGCCTGTCGCTGGGCCTTTCACTGGGTTTGGGGCTGGCCTTGGCCTGCGGCCCAGGCGAATCGGCCCGCATGAATTCCTTTCCGAAGCTCATGCTCTGGGCCTGGGAGCGGCCCGAGGACCTCCGCGGCCTCGACCCTGCGAAGGTAGGCGTGGCCTACCTCTGCCAGACTTTGACGGTGCAGGGGGATCGCCTGATCCGGGCGCCGCGCCTGCAACCCCTGCGGGTCCCGCCCTCGGCGAAACTCATGGCGGTCACGCGCATCGAAGTGGGGCGCGCAACCCCCCTGGCGGCTTCACCCGCGCTGCGGGATGCCGTCGTGGACGCGGTGCTCCACGAACTGCGCTCCGGGGTGCTGGGCGTCCAGATCGACTTCGATGCCAAGCTTTCGGAGCGGCCCTTCTACGCGGAACTTCTGCGGGAGCTCCGGCGGCGCATGGAGCCGAAGATGCCCCTCTCCATGACCGCCCTCGCCAGCTGGTCCTTTTCGGATGACTGGATCAAGGATCTGCCTGTGGATGAGGCCGTGCCCATGTGCTTCGACATGGGGGCGGACACGCCGTTCATCCTGAAGCGCCTGGGCGCCCATCATGATTTCCGATCCCCGCTGGCCCGGCGCTCCACCGGGGTTGGGCTCCAGCAGCCTCTGCCCTGGATGCCCGGCCGCCTTTTCGAACAGCGCCGGGTGTATGTTTTCAGTCACGAGCCCTGGACTCCCAAAACCCTCCACGACGCCCTTCAGAGGTACGGATGAGACGGATGCAACGATGGACTCTCCTGGCGGCGGCTACCGCGATGGGCTTGATGGCCGTTCGAGAAGCGGTCGCCTGCGGGCCCTACGCCACCACGGCGCTGTTCACCGACATCGGCACACCAGATACGGAGCCCAAGGCCTTCGCGGCGGGGCAGCTGGGCATCGTGCGCCCCACCTTTTCCAAGGAGAACCTGGTCATCGCCTATCGTCATTTGGAAGGTTGGGGACTGGATGATGAGGCCCAGGTGGCCGTGGCCACGGCGCCGGAAGTGGACAACGGCGGGCCCGGCCCCGAACCGGACCGGTGGCTGAAGGCTCGGGCTGCGGTGGTGGGCGGCGAAGCGCCGAAGCTCGACCCCTTCACCCAGCTGAAGGAATTCAACAGCTACGTGCGCATTCCCGCCGGAGCCTTCACGCACGCCGTGTCAAAGGTGGATGAGCTGTCAAAGACCCACGGCCTGAAGAGTGCGGAGGTGCTGGAGTGGGTCAGAGGGCAGGATCAGGTGTTCGCCTCCATCGCCGCCGCACCGGCCATTCCGGCGGCCTTGAAGGGTCCCGACTGGCTGCGGGTCGAGCGGCAATATCAGATCGCGGCCGCTCTTTTCTACGCGGAGAAATTTGACGATGCGCGGAAGGCGTTCTACGCCATTTCCTTAGATAAAAATTCACCATGGCAACCCTGGGGTGCCTATCTCCAGGCCAGGTGCTGGGTGCGGGAAGCCACGCTGAGGCCTCTGCATGGCGACCCGGCGGACAAAGCGCCGCTGAGATCCTACCGGCAAGCCCAAACCCTGCTGGAAGGCCTGTTGAAAACCGTTGACCTGCCGGGCGACCTGCAAGAAGCTGCCGCGGCCTACCGTGACCTGGTGCGCCACCAAACCGAGCCCGGCCGATTGCGGGACGAGGCGCTGGCGCAGCTCGCCGCCCCCAAGCCCGGAGCGGATTTCCGCCCGGCCATGGCGCGGTTGCTGAGTGCCGAAAAGTGCCTGAAAAGCGCACTGGCCTCCCCGTCGGCGCGTCTGGACAGCCGCGCCGAGGGCCTACGGATCTGGCTCGAAGTCTTTGATGTGAAGGCCATCACTGCCCCGGGGACTTCCCTGCTGTCCGAAGCAAAGCGTTCCCCCGCCATGCTCGTGGCGGCCCTGGACCGGCTGCCACCAGGGCATGCGGACGAAAAGGCGCTGGTGGCCCTCGCGGCCAAGGTGCCCGCGGCTTCCCCCGCCTACCCCAGCCTGCAATGGCAGTTGCTCTGGCGGGAGCTGGGCTTCCTCGCCCCCGCGGCGCAGAAGGCCAGGCTGGAGTCTGCCCTGCAACGCAAGGACCTTCCGGTCTGGGCGCTCAATCGACTGCGGAACGGGCGGCGTGGCCTCGCGGTCACCCTGGAGGAATGGACCCCCTTCGCCCCCAGTTTCGTGGTGGCCACCGAGGTGGAGAACGAGGTGGAGCCAGCCCTCCCCGACAAGACCACGGGCCTGCGGCCCCAGCTGTTCGCAGGCGTCGAAGGCACCGTCATCAACCAGTCCCTGACCCTGGACCAGCTTCTGGTGGTGGCGAAGCAGCCAGGCCTTGCCAAGCCCGTGGCCGCCGAAGTGGCGCGCTGCGCGTGGATGCGGGCCATGGTCCTGGAGCGCATGGACCGGGTCCACACCCTCACGCCGTTGCTTGAAAGCGCCCTGCAGGAGCGGGCCTCCGGGATCGAGAACCTCGTCGACCCAGTGGAACGGCGTTTCGAAGCAGTGCGCTTGATGATGGGCTTCCCAGGCCTGCGCTTCGATATCGGCACGGACTACACCACCCGGGTGAACAGCACCGACCCGAAGGAGTTCGATTCCCTGCGGGACAACTGGTGGTGCGGTCCGGATCCGGAGAAGGCGAAGCCGCTGGAGGCCGGGCCGAATCCCGGCTTCCTGAAGTCCGCGGATCTCCAGCAGGCCCTGCTGGATCGCCAGGCCCTGGCGAAAGTGCCGGCTGCGCAGATCTACTTCGCCCAAGCGGCCCTGGCCTTCGCGGAGGCCCACCCCGACGATGCCCGGGTGCCCGAGGCCCTCCACCGGGTGGTGGCCACCACCCGCGCGCCCATGTGCGGCAGCGCCGAGATGACCGCCCTCTCCAAGCGCTGCTTCAACCTTCTGCACAAGCGCTATGCCAAGAGCGAATGGACTGCGAAGACCAAGTACTACTTCTGAGCCGTGAATTGGCCTCCAAGGCGGACCGCGCTATGCTTCGCGCTGACCATACCCTATCTGCATCAGTCCCAATCCTTTCCCGGGGTTCCCATGAAACGCTGGCTTGGTCCCATCCATGGTCTTCTGCTGGGCGTCCTTTTTTTTCTGCCGTGGATGACGGTGAGCTGTCCCGGGCCCCGAGGACGGCGTCCGAACGAGAACCAGGCCTCGGCGAGCGGTTTCAATCTGGCGTTCGCCGATGGCGACCTGCCCATTCCCCACGCGCCGGACACCCACGACCCCACGCCGCCGAGCGGCAAGTTTGTGCTCGACGCCCCCCATCCCACTTACCTGCTGATACTGCTGTTCTCCATGGGATTGCTGGCCACTGCATGGGTGCGACCTAAACGCTCGGCGAATTTCCGTGGGCTCCTGCAAGTGCTCTGGATTGCCAGTTGCATCACCTTCGCGTTGGGTTCCTGGCGCTACCAGCAGCGGTACAAGGGCGATCCTTTCGACTACCACCTGAAATGGGAACCGGCCTTCTTCGCCACGCTAGTGTTCCTGCCGCTGGCGGTGATCTGGCTGTTGCCCGGGCCAGGGGCCGAATCCGAGGAAACGAAGGGTTGACGGACCTGCCTCCCGGAGTTCAAGCTCGAACCACATTTCGTCAGAGGAGATTCCATGAAAATACTGATGCTTGCGGTCCTGATGGTCGCGCCCATCTTCGCCCAGGGCACCAAGCCGGCCTCCGCCAAAGCGGCGGCGCCTGCGGCCAAACCCGCACCGGCTGCGGCTGCTCCTGTTGCCACCGGGTTGGTTGGCAACAAGGGCTCCAAGGTCTGCCACAAGGTGGACTGCAAAATGGCTGCGAAGATGAAGGATGCGAACAAGATGGCGTTCGCCAACGCCGCCGACGCCCAGAAGGCCGGCTACAAGGCCTGCAAGGTATGCAAGCCGTTCTAGGCTGCTGGCTAGAGGCGATGGGCCTAGTTGAGCGGCGCCTTCGGGCGCCGTTTTTAATGGGTGGTGGTCTCTGGGCGCCTCAGAATTCGCCCACCGCCCGGCTCAGGCTGTCCTTACTCCGGCTTAAGCGGTCGTTAACTAGGCACCCGAAAGCGCGGGCGACCTCTTAATGGACGCTAATCCTTCTTCGGGAACTGTCGATCGTAGGCTTCCTGGGCGTATTCGGAGGGGGGCACTTCGAAGCGGCGCTTGAAGGCGCGGGTGAAGGCGGAGGCATCATAGAAGCCGAGAATCTTGGCCACGTCCGAGGGCCGTTCGCCATTGGCCAGCAGGGTCACGGCGCGCTGCAGGCGGCGTTCGATGAGGTATTGATGGGGTGTGGTGCCCGTAGCCTCCCGGAAGAGGCGGATGAAGTGGTCCGGTGTGCATTTCGCCATGGAGGCCAGCTCCGGCACGCTGTTCTGCTGGCCGATGTGGGCTTCCATGTGGTCCAGCACGACCTGGAGGGTGGAGCGGTTCAGACGGTAGGGGAAGCGGCTGCGGTCCTCCTTCTCGGACAGGCGGCCCAGCTCGGCTCCCAGCAGGATCTGGAACAGCTCCCGGGTCATTAGCTGCACGCCGTCGGGGTTCATCAACTCGCTCATGAAAATATGAAAGAGCTGTTTCAAGCTCTGGCTACGCAGCACGGCGAAGGTATGCTCCTGCCATTTCTTCGGCGGGCTTTGCAAGGTGGAGAGCAGGGGCTCGGGAAAGGGGCCTTCCAGTTCCAGCGCGGTGTAACCGAAGCTCTGCTGGGGCAGGTGGCGTTTCAGCGTATGCCCGAAGCCCGGCAGCAGCAGCGCCAAGTCCCCGCGCCGGATGATGCCTTCCTCCCGATCCCCATCGCCGGTGCAGACCCGCACGGCGGAGGTGGGCAGGATCAACGTCCAGGCTTCCTTGCTGGGCGCGGCCTTGGCGGGAATGGGATCGCGCTTCAATACGATCAAGCGCAAGGAGCCGCTCGTGTAGACCTGGCAGTCGTTGGGATCAGGGGGGAAGGTGTCCATGGCAAAAACCGCTAAGGAAGTTGAATGATCCTTGGCAGGATGGCAGAATTCGCCGGGGTCAATTGGTTTTTTTTACTGCCCAAGAGACGGGTTTTCATGCCTTCGCCAAGGCTTTCGAATAGGCCTGGGCCAAACTCTTGAAGATGCCCATCCCGTCCACGGAACCCATTTCTGGTTCTACCGCCCTTTCGGGGTGAGGCATCATGCCCAGCACATTCCCTCGCACGTTCACAATTCCTGCGATGCCGTTCACCGCCCCATTGGGGGTTTCCTTGACGCCAATGTTGCCGGAGGCGTCGCAGTAGCGGAAGGCCACGCCGCCCCGGGCCTCCAGGTCCACGAGTTCCGCAGGGTCCAGGGTGAAGTTGCCTTCGGCGTGGGCGATGGGGATCCCGATGACCTGCCCGGGCTGCATGGCGGCGGTGAAAGCCAAGTCGGCCCGCTCCACCCTTAGATGAACCCTTTTATGGATGAAGCGCAGGCTTTCGTTGCGTAGCAGGGCGCCGGGCAGCAACTGGGCCTCGCACAGGATCTGGAACCCGTTGCAGAGGCCCAGCACCAAGCCGCCGTTGTCCGCATGGCGCTTGATGTCCGCCATGATGGGCGCGAGGGCCGCGATGGCCCCGCAGCGCAAGTAGTCGCCGTAGCTGAAGCCGCCCGGGATGAACACCAGGTCTGTGCCCTCTGGCAGGCGGGGCTCCTGGTGCCAGACGGGGATGGCCTCCCAGCCCATCACCGTGCCGCAGGCATGCAGGGCGTCATGGTCGCAGTTGGAGCCCGGGAAGACGGGAATGGCGACCCGCATCAGAGCACCTCGATGGTGGCTTTTTCCATGACCGGGTTCACCAGCAATTTGTCGCACATGGCCTGGGCGCGGCCGCGGGCTTCATCAGGATTCTGGGTGGGCACGTCCATTTCGATGAGGCGGCCGATGCGCAGGTGCTCCACTTCGAACCCGAAACCATGGAGACCCTGTTCCACGGCCTTGCCCTGGGGATCCAGGATCCCGGTTTTCAGCGACACCAGCACGCGCACTTTCATTCCGGCTCCCAAACCTGTATTTTATCCGGGAACAGCCCCGTGGTTCAGTCCCAAGAAAAGGGCGGCCCCGAAGGGCCGCCCTGGCTGCATCCAGTTTGCCAGATGGGCTTCAACCAGCGGTCAGAACGCCACCTGGAAGGCGACCAGCAGCGTGTCACCGCCCTGCTCGCCCGTCTGCCCCGCGCGGGGCTGGAGGTAGTTCTTCGAGCGGTTGATGTAGTTGATCTTGATGTTGGCGGCCTTGAGTTTTTCAGGCTTGAAGGCGTAGAGGTAGCCGGCGCTGATCTCCGTATACTTCGGCGAATAGTCGGTGCCCAGGGAAACTCCCGGCGCGCTTTCCTTGTAGGGGTTGAAGGCGGTGTACCAGTCATTGCCCGAGTTGTAGTTGGCGGTGTCGTAGCGCACCAGGAAGGTGTGGTGGCCGACGGTGTAGCCGCCCGTCACCCAGTAGCCCAGGTATTTCTGGTCCAGGTGCTGGCGCGCGGCGGCCCCGGCGGTGCCCACCGACGCGAAGCGGCGGCCAAGGAGGCCGGTCATGGCTTCGGCGGACAGCAGCCATGTATCGTCCTGGTAGACATAGAAGGCGCCCATGTTGGTGGTCTTGTCCTTGTTGTCGAGGATCTGGGCGGCGGCGGGCAGCGCCGCGGCCGCCCCGACGAAGGTCTTGGCCAGCAGCCCGCCCTTGTCGGCCTGGTCGGTGGAACCCTGCAGCGTGTAGACGCCGAACTTCATGGTTTTGCCGATGTTCAGGTCCAGGCGCGCGACGAAATCCTTCTGGCCGTTGGTGTCGTTGCCCTTGCCGGAAAGGGAGTCGTTCAGGCCGTTGAAGAAGGCCACCGTTGCCTTGCCACCGAATTCCTTGGGTTCGCCGAAGGCGAAGCTCAGCGCCGCGCCGCGGTCCCGCTTGTCGCCAAATTGGCGGGCGAGTTGGGCGCGCTCGGCGAAGAAGATCTCACCGGAGGAGGTCAACCCTTCGTAGGTCTGCAGATTCTTGAACTGGCCCAGCTTCGCCTCGAAGCCGCCGCCGATCTTGTAGATGATGGCTGCGTCCTGGAGGATGGAGGGATTGGTGGCCGAGGTGTTGATGGAGGGATCCAGCATCACTTCGTAGTCCACGTCGTCCGTGATGGTGCCCGAGAGCTTGATTTCCGAGCGGCGGATTGCGAAGGTGTTCTCGGTGAACTCGCCACGGAGGTTGAAATACTTCGCGGCGTAGGGGGTGTTCAACCGCAGGTTGCTGTCGAGCATCTGCGAGTACCACACCTGCACGAGGCCGCTGATCTTGGGCGCCTGGGCCATGGCCGGGGTGGCTCCAGCCGCGAGCAGCAGGGTGCCGAGGCCTAAGAGGGTCGTTCGCTTCATGGTGTCTCCGTTCACCGATCGGTTCGGTCTCGAAGAAGAGGTTCCCGTCCTGCTGTAACACCTCTGTGAAGGGCGTTTGATTTTATGGATCGAGGGCTGGGCCCTAATTTGATTCCAATTCGGACAGTCGCTCCTGGGCCTCCTGGCTCTCTGGATGGTGGACCAGGCATTCCCTCAGGAAGCGGCGGGCCCCTTCGGGATCGTGCAAGGCCGTGCGGCTCTCGGATAGCTGGACCAAAGCCTCTTCGCAGGACTCGTCCAAATGCAGGGCCTGCCGCCAGTGGTTTTCGGACCGCTCCCATTCACTGAGGTCCGCACACGCATGACCCGCGTCCAGCACCATGCGCAAATCGTTCGGCCCCATCAACGCGGCCCGTTCCAGGTCCATGCGGGAGCCCAAGGCATCTCCCGCGCGGGCCAGGGCGAGGCCATGCAGGTGCCAGAATTCCGCGCGCTGGCGGGGCTCTTCGCTTAGGCCGTCCAGGAAGGGCAGTAGGGCCTCCCAGGCTTCCAGGCCCGCTAGGCAGTCCCCTTGCATCAGCAGCAGGGTTGGATCGCCGGGATGTTCGCCGAGCAGGTCCTTGCACCGCGCCAGGGCGTTTTCAAAATCGCCGAGGGCCACTTGCAGCTCGAGATCCAAGGGGGGGTGCAGCTGGCCGCGGCGCTCCACGGGAACGGTGCGGAGCAAGTTCCAGGCTCCCCTCGGGTCATCGTCGATCCAATACGCGAACTCCGCCCGGCGCACTTGCCACTCCCATCGGAGTTCCGGGGATTCTTGCAAGGGCAGCACTGCTTCGGCCTTTTCGATGCAATGGCGGGCTTCCGCGTAGACCAGCCGATCCATGGCCATTTGATAGCGCTCCAGCCAGAGCCGGAAGGATTCCGGGAACTGGGTAAGCCCATCCTCCAGGGCGGTCCATGCGCCATCACCGTCCCCCAACCGCCGAAGGGCGCGCGCCTCCCCGGCCCAATGCCAGGGTTCCGACCGGAAGGCCGTGGGCAGGCTGCGGAACAGCGCGAGGGCATCGGCCGAGCGGCCCTGCTGGAGCAGGTGGGCGGAGGGGGCCGAGCGGTCCCAGGGCAGGCGCGGGTCGTTGTGGTGGCTCATGAGCAGCGCCAGGGCCTGCTCAGCTATAGGCAGCTCCCCACGGCTCAGGGCCGCGAGCATCAGGTCTTCAAGGATGAGCGGGTCTTCGGCGGCCAGCGGGACGGCGCGCTTGAACTGCTCCCAGGCCCGTCCCCCATCGCCTTCTCCATTGCGCTTCATATAGAGGATGCCCAAGCGATGGCGGAGATGGGGCAGCCGGGGGGCGAAGCCCACCATCCACTCGGCGTACCGGATGCGCCAGGGCCCGGGGCTCTCCGGCAAGGCGCGGAAACACGGCACCACGAGGCCGCGCTTGACCACCGGAAGGCGCGCCAACTGGGCATTCAGGAGGTCCGCCCAGGCCTGGTTGCGGAAGCCTTGGGCCAGGTGCGCCCGCGCCAGCAGCAGGTGGACGCGGTAGCCCAGTTCCCCATGAGCCTGCCGAGCGCCGGCGAGGCGGGCCGCCACTGCCGAAGGCGCCGCGCCTTCATCCCAAAGGACTTCCGCCTGGCGCAAAACCCCGGGAAAGTACCAACGGGATTGAATCCATTTCCCGACCAGCAGACCCGTGGCCAATACCAAGGCCGTCATTTCCAGGCCCGCGCTCTCGCCGACCAGGGCCAGGAGCAGAATCAGGGCCACAAGGGCTGCGAGCAACATGAAGGCGTCATTCCTCATGCCTCCAGTATGCCGCCACGAAAAAAACCCGGCAGGGTCGGGGCTTCCGCTCAGGGACTTCCGGATTAGACCTTGGTGACGTTGGAGGCCTGGGGGCCCTTGGGCCCATCGACCACATCGAAGCTCACCCGCTGCTTTTCATCCAGGGTGCGGAACCCTTGGGTCTGGATGGCCGTGTGGTGGACGAAGAGGTCCGTGCCGCCTCCGTCGGGGGTGATGAAGCCGAAACCCTTTTCGGCGTTGAACCACTTCACGATGCCTTCAGCCATAGAACACTTTCTTCGGGGCCCAAGCCCCAGCGCCTGGGGGTGGATCGCCGGAATGCCGTCCAGGCATCGGATTCCGGGGAACAGATGACCGTTCTATCAAAACTCCGGATGGAGCCCTTCCAGCTTTGGGGCCAATGCCGAAAAGTTGGGTTGATGCAGGAAGCGTATCAGGGAGGGGGAATTCGGAAAATATAAACGGTTCGCCCTATTTTTCAGTTGCCCTGCGGAATCGCCTTCGGTGTGACCTAGTGCTCACGGACTGGTGATTTAAACCAACCAAGCGGGGGCCCCACTCGGGACAGGCCAAGGATTTCCGGGTCCGCAAGGCGAAGGCGACCGGGAGGACGCAACGCGTCTGATACCCGGGAGGCCTGCCCCGAGTGACCCGCTATCCAGCGGCGGTGGGAGCAAGTGAAAGGGGGCGATTTGTAGATCAATTCCGCCACTGGATTTCTTTCGGTGTCACCAGCTACTCACGATCGGGTGGTTGGAACCAACCAAGCGGGGGCCCCGCTCGGGACAGGCCATCCAGGCCTGCCCCGAGTGACCCGCTATCCAGAGGCGATCCGTGAGGGTGAGAGGTCCCGGCCGTTTTTCTCAGTTTCCCTGTTGGATTTCCTTCGCGATCACAAGCCGCTGGATCTGGTTGGTTCCCTCATAAATTTGCAGGAGCTTGGCGTCGCGCATGCACTTTTCCACGAGGTAGTCTTTCGAGTAGCCATTGCCGCCGAGGATCTGCACGGCGTCGGTGGTGATTTCCATGGCGCTGTCGGTGGCGAAGGTCTTGGCGATGGCGCTCTGCTTGGAGTTCTTGATGCCGTTGTCGGTCATCCAGGCGGCCTGCCAGGTGAGCAGGCGGCTGGCTTCGATCTTCTTGGCCATGTCCGCCAGCAAGAAGCTGATGGCCTGGTTGGCGAAGATGGGCTGGCCGAACTGGATGCGGGTTTTCGCATAGTCCAGGGCGATCTCATAGGCGGCGCGGGCGACGCCCACGCCTCCGGCGGCCACCGCCGCGCGGGTCTGGTCCAGGGTCTTCATGGCGATGATGAAGCCCATTCCCTCCTTGCCCAGCAGGTTTTCGGCGGGCACCTCGGCGTTCTCATAGTGGACCTCCACCTGGTTGCTGGCACGCTGGCCCATCTTGTCCATGGCCTTGCCCACCCGCAGGCCCGGCGTGTTCCGGGGGACGATGATGCAGCTGGTGCCCCGGGCCCCCTTGTCGGGATTGGTGGAGACGAACAGCGTGTAGAAGTCAGCGTAGCCGCCATTGGTGCAGTAGCACTTGGTGCCATTGATGATGTACTTGTCGCCCTTCAATTCCGCCCGGCAGGTCATGCCGCCGGCGTCGGAACCCGCGTTGGGTTCGGACAGCGAGAAGGCCGCGAAGAGCGGCGCCTCCGCGAGCATGCCGAGCCATTTTTTCTTTTGCGCGTCATTGCCCGCGACGAGGATGGGGGTGATGGCCAGGCCGTTCGCCATGATGGAGGTGTAGAGCCCGCCGCAACCCCAGGCCATCTCCTCGCAGACCAGGGCCTCCTCGATCTGGTTCTTGCCCGGGCCGCCGAATTCCTTGGGCACCAGGGCCTGCAGGTAGCCCTCGTCCCAGGCCTTCTGGTAGACGGGTGTGGCCCATTCGCAGGTGTCGTCGTAGTAGCGCGCCACGGGGCGGATCACGTTCACCGCGAAGTCATGGGCCTTCTCGCGAAGGGCCTGGAGTTCAGGACCGAGACCGAAGTTGAGCATTGAACCTCCAAAAGGGCGTCAATCTTCCAGTCTACTATCGGTGGTTGTGAAGACCGGCACGATGGGTTTCCCCTGACCTCAGGTAGAATGGACCTCTTGCGTTTCAGGAGCTTCGGATGATCGTCGGCTGCCCCAAAGAGATCAAAAACAATGAGAACCGCGTGGGCCTCACCCCGGCAGGCGCCAAGGCCCTGAGCGGCGCCGGCCACACGGTGCTGGTGGAAGCCGGCGCGGGCCTGGGATCGGGGTTCACGGACGCTGAATATTCCGCCGCGGGGGCCAAGCTCGTGGAGGGCGCCAAAGCGGTTTTTGATGGCGCGGAAATGATCATCAAGGTGAAGGAGCCCCAGAAGGCCGAGATCGAGGCCATGAAGGAGGGCACCCTGCTCTTCACCTACCTGCACCTGGCGCCGGATCCGGAGCAGACTAAGAACTTGCTCGCCAAGAAGATCACCGGCGTGGCCTACGAGACCATCACCGACGCCCAGGGCAAGCTGCCGTTGCTCACCCCGATGAGTGAAGTGGCCGGCCGGATGGCCGTGCAGATCGGCGCCCAGTACCTCCAGAAGACCAATGGCGGCCGCGGCATGCTCCTGGGCGGCGTTCCGGGCGTGCTGCCGGCGCATGTGGTCGTCCTGGGCGGCGGCGTCGTGGGCATCAATGCCATCAAGATCGCCGTGGGCATGGGCGCCCGGGTGACCGTGCTGGACAAGAGCCTCCAGACCCTGCGCTACCTGGACGACATCTTCGGCAACCGCATCGAGACCCTGTGGAGCAGCGACGCCCACGTGGAGGAAGTGCTCCCCTCGGCGGACCTGGTCATCGGCGCCGTGCTGGTCCCCGGCGCCGCGGCGCCGCGGCTCATCACCAGGGCCATGCTCAAGCTCATGAAGCAGGGCAGCGTCATCGTGGACGTGGCGGTGGACCAGGGCGGCTGCGTGGAGACCACCCACGCCACCACCCATGCGGACCCCATCTACTTCGTGGACGGCGTGCTGCACTACGGCGTGGCCAACATGCCCGGCGCCGTGCCCCGCACCAGCACCATCGCCCTCACCAACGCCACGCTGCCCTATGCGTTGAAGCTCGCCAACCTGGGCTGGAAGAAGGCCTTGGCCAGCGATCCAGGATTCGTGCTGGGCCTCAATACCCACGCCGGTTACCTCACCTGCGAACCGGTGGCCCGGGACCAGAAGCTCGAATATGTGGATCCCAAGACTCTGCTTTAGGGCAGGAAGCCCGTTGAAGCACGCGCCAACTTCCCCGAGGGCACTATGGATCCGAGCCTCCTGACGCGCGCGATGAAGGTGTCGACACGCGCCGCCGAATTCCCCGATTCCCCCATCCGGAAACTTGCGCCCCTGGCGGACGCAGCCTCGGCGCGGGGCATCCACGTGCATGCCCTCAATATCGGCCAGCCGGACATTCCCACCCCCCAGCCCTTCCTGGATGCGCTGCACCATTACGACCGCCGAGTGGTCGCGTACGGCCGCTCCGAAGGCGAGCCCGGATACCGCACGGCCCTCGCCGGCTACTACCGCGCCGCGGGCATTGAGCTGGACGAGAGCGACCTGGTAGTGACGGTGGGCGGCAGCGAAGCCCTGCTGTTCGCGTTGCAGATCGTGGCGGAGCCCGGCGACGAGGTGCTTTGCTTCGAGCCCTTCTACACGAACTACACCACCTTCGCCATGAT
>JANXPB010000225.1 GCA_025357545.1 Holophagaceae bacterium | reverse complement strand
TGGGCCAGATCAGCAGCGCCCTCTATGAGGTCGGCGGGCAATACCGGAGGAACATGTGAGCGACCTTCCCCACCTGCTCGGCACCACCCTCTCCGGCCGCAGCTACGGCATTCCCGGCGATCTGCCCCCAGCCCCCATCGCACTCATTTTCGGCTTTTCCCACGACGCCCGCCATGACGTGGCAGCGTGGAAGGCCTTCTTCTTGTCAGGCGACATCAGAAACTGACCCCCTGGCGCCACGAAAACTGACCCCCCTCTTTTGAGGGAAGTCATGGGAAAGAAACGAGTGAAGCTCGGCTTCAGGCAACTGGAGGTCGAGATGGTTGGATCAGAGGCGGTGGGGCAGTTATTTGCCTTGCGCCGCCTGGGTTGGGGTACGAAACGGATTGGGGATGAGTTGGGGATTTCACGGAACACGGTGAGGGCCTGGCTCCGAAAAGGCCCTGAGCGGAAATACGAGGGTCCGCTGCGCAAAGGTGTGCTGGAACCCCATTTGGGATGGATGCGGGAACGCTGGCAGGCCGGAGTTCGGAATGGGGATGTGTTTCGCCAGGAACTTCTGGCCAAGGGGATTCAGGTGAGTTTACGAACTGTGGAGCGGGCCCTTGCGCCCCTGCACCGTGAATGGAAAGTTACCGAAAAAGCCACGATGCGGTTTGAGACTCCACCAGGGAAACAACTTCAACTCGATTTCGGCGAGAAGTGGCTGGAGATCGGGGGAGTCCAGCAGAAACGCTATGTGTTCGTGGCGACGCTGGGCTACTCGAGGCGAACCTATGCGCAGGCCTTTGGTTCCATCCGGCAACGGGACTGGATCGTGGGGCTGGAAGGGGCCTTTCGGCACTTTGAGGGCGTGCCTGAGGAGGTGCTGGTGGATAACGCAAAGTCGTTGGTGCTTCGCCAATCGGGTGGAAAGGCGGTGTTCCATCCTGAGTTCGCGGCCTTCTGCGATCACTGGGGAACGCGGCCCCGAGCCTGCCAACCCTACCGGGCCCGGACCAAAGGCAAGGTTGAGAATGGGGTGGGCTACGTCAAAAAAAACGCCCTGGGGGGACTCGTCTTTGAGGACGATGCCCATTTGGACCGGCACCTGCTCGGATGGATGCGGGAGATCGCGGACCCGCGCATTCACGGCACCACCCACGAGCGTCCCATCGACCGCTTTCTCCTGGCCGAAGCGAAGGCCCTTCGGCCCGTGGGCGCCCATCCAGGTTACCTGCGGACGCGGCATCTCACGCGCCGTGTCGCCACCGATGCCCGCGTCGACGTGGACACGAACCGCTACAGCGTGCCCGCTCAGTTCGTGGGCGAGCCCGTCGACGTGACGGTGGAGGCCGATCTGCTTCAAATCCAATGGCAGGACCGGATCATCGCCGAGCACAGCGTGCACCCAGGTCGTCATCAGGTGGTGGAGGATCCGGGCCATGTCGCGAGCTTCGTAGGGGGCCAGGCGAAGCTGGGCAAGCCCTGCAACGAGATCCAGCGGGATCTCTCGATCTACGAGCAGGCCGCCGGAGGTGAGTCATGGTAGAGCCACGCATGGAGCGACTCGAACGCCACCTCAACCGCCTCAGGCTCGGCAGCACGAAAACGCGATTGGATGCCCTGCTGGAAACCGGCGCGAAAGCCGAACTCAGCTTCCTCGATTTTCTGGATCTGGTGGTGAGCGAGGAGGTGGCGGCCAAGGACGCCCGGCGGGCTCGCCTGAGGATTCAGATGGCCAAATTTCCCTTGAACCGACGCCTGGAGGACTATGACTTCAGCCTCCAGCCGAGCCTTGACCGAAGGTTGCTTACGGAGTTGGAGACGGGCCGCTACCTGGTCAACGCCACCAACGTCCTCTTGCTGGGGCCACCGGGCGTCGGGAAAACCCACCTGGCCATCGGATTGGGCCACAAAGCGATCGAACAGGGCTATAGCTGCCGCTTCATCACGGCCTCGGACCTCGCCCGCCAACTGGTGGTGGCCGAAAGCAATGGCGCCCTGGACGACGCCCTCACCCACTTCGCCCGGCCCCACTTGCTGATCATTGACGAGCTGGGATACCTGCCGCTGGCCCGCCAGGCCGGGCACCTGCTGTTCCACCTCGTGCGCCGCCGCTACGAGAAGGGCAGCCTGCTCCTCACCAGTAATCAGCCCCTGGGCGCCTGGGGCAACGTGTTCGGCGACCCCGTCGTCGCCACCGCCATCCTGGACCGCCTGCTGCACCACAGCCACGTCCTCACCATCAAAGGCGACAGCTACCGCCTGAAGGAAAAACGCCGCGCCGGGATCGTCCCAACCGCGGAAGTGGTCATCTGAACCGCGCCCGGTGGGGTGCCCTACGCTACGGCCTACGGCCTTCGCTTTGGGCACCCCACCGGCTTCATCGCACCAAGGGGGTCAATATTCGTGTCGCGTAGGGGGTCAACTTTGGTGTCGCTTGACACCTTTGCCGGATCCTCGGCGTGTCTCGGTCGACGGCCTACCACCAGCCCAAGGTTGAGCGCCTGCGCCGCCCGGTGGACGAGGCCCTGGCCCGCACCATCCACGAGATCATTCAGGCCCATCCGACTTATGGCATCCGTCGGGTTTGGGCCTGGCTGAAACATCGGCTGAACCAGCCCGCCAACCGTAAGAAGATCCACCGTCTCATGCGGATCAAAGGCTGGACCATGCGCCAGCGGGCCATTGGCAAGCGCCCCCGCGTGCCGGGGATCCAGATCCATCGCACTCGAGCCCAATCAGCGCTGGTGCACGGATATCGCTCTCATCGAGTGCGGCAAGGATGGGTGGTGCGCGTTCGTTCCCGTGCTCGATTGCTGCACCCGCGAGGTGTTGGGCTGGTGCCTCGACCTCACCGGCCGGGCTCAAACCGCCGAGCGCGCCCTGGAGGAAGCCCTGATCCACCGGTTCGGCTGGACCCACGGCGCCCCAAAGGGCTCACCCTGCGCCATGACAACGGCCTCGTATTCGGTTCAAGGCTCTATCGGGCCCTGGCCCGCGACTACGGCCTGAAACAGGAATACATCACACCCTACACCCCCCAACAGAACGGGCTCTGCGAGCGGTTCAACCGCTCCTTCAAAGAGGAATGCGCCTGGCTCCACCGCTTTCAGGACATCCAAGAGGCCCGCGTTGAAGTCGCCCGCTACATCGATCACTACAACCACGAGCGGCCCCATCAATCGCTCGACTACCAGACGCCCCATCAGGCGTTCCTCAACCCCAATCCCGCAGCCTGAATTAGCCTCGAACTTGTCCAACTATCGGGGGAACACTACAAGGCGGGCTCCCACCTTCCGAGCACCATCCGGTCTTGCTGTTTCACTTCCGCAAGCAGCCAAGGAGCCCCTGGATCATCGCCTGCTTCTACCCCCCTAGGCACCCAATCCAAAGGGAGCGGGGCCGAGTCTGGTTTCACGACTCGCCGATTCCCTTGCTTGCGGTGCAGCCTTTGCAGAATCGACGTAGACGCGCTCTGGTTGGGCGATTC
>JANXPB010000196.1 GCA_025357545.1 Holophagaceae bacterium | reverse complement strand
GCTGCAGATCTTCACCGAAGACCAGATCGGCCCGCTTTTCTTCGAGATCATCCAACGGCGGGGGAATATGGGCTTCGGCGAGGGGAATTTCCAGGCGCTCTACGACTCCATCGAGCTGGATCAGAAGCGCCGCGGCGTCCTCTAGGGCCCATGCTTGCGCCTGCTAACCTGGAGCTATTCTCTGGGAGAGAGTCCATGCAGCTGCAGCCGGTCCTGGATGTCCTGAATGCCCGCGCACCCTTCGTTCCCGAGCTCGCCATCGTGCTGGGCTCCGGGCTCGGCAGCCTGGCGGAAAGCGCTGAAGCCCACGCGGGTGTGAGCATCCCCTTCACGGAGCTGCCCGGCTTCCCGCAGCAGAGCGTCATCGGCCATAGCGGCAAGCTGGTGTTCTGCGAACTGGAAGGTCGCCAGGTGCTGCTGCAGGCTGGCCGCTTCCATTTCTACGAGGGGCACCCCCTCGACATCGTCACGGCGCCCATGCGCCTATATGGGCGACTCGGACTCAAAGTCGTGCTGCACACCAACGCCGCGGGCGCCATCAATCCCGCCTTCCAGGTGGGCGAACTCATGGCCATCTCGGACCACATCAATTTCACCGGGACGAATCCCCTTATCGGGCCCAATGTGCCGCCCGGCCCCCGTTTCCACGACATGACCGAGGCCTACGACAAGGCCCTGCTCCAGCAGCTTCATACAGCGGCCAAGGCCCTCGGCCAGACCCTGCAGGAAGGCGCCTACATCGGTGTGACCGGACCCTGCTACGAGAGCCCGGCGGAGATCCGCGCCTTCAGCCGCATGGGCGCCGACGCGGTGGGCATGAGCACCGTGCCGGAGGTCATCGTCGCCCGCCACGAAGGCCTGCGCGTCGCGGGCATTAGCTGCCTCTGCAACATGGGCGCCGGCCTCCTGCCGGTGGCCCTGACCCATGAGGATGTTCTGGCCGCAGGCGCCACGGCGGCCGTGGCCTTCGAAGGGCTGGTGCGGAAATTCGTGCGGGACCTGAAACTCTAGCGCCCAGCGCTTCTCCTCTTCGGTGCCCATGCCCCGGTACATCGCCTTCCTTCGCGCCATCAATGTCGGCGGCCACACCCTCACCATGGCCGAACTGCGCGCCCACTTCGAAGCCATGGGGCTGGGGAAATGCGACACCTTCATCGCCAGCGGCAACGTGGTGTTTGAATCGAACCGCGCGGCCAAGCTTCTGCAATCCGCCATCGAGACCCACTTGGCGGAATCGTTGGGCTACGAGGTGGCCACCTTTCTCCGCACAGATGCAGAAGTCCAGGCCATCGCGTTGCACCAACCCTTCAGCGAGGAGCGGATGCAATCCGCCGGGGCGCTGAACGTGGCCTTCCTCAAAGAGCCTTTGGACACCGCATTGGCCGTGCGGTTGATGGCGCTTCGCACGGATCTGGACGATTTCCATGTCCACGGCCGGGAGGTCTATTGGCTTTGCCAGGCGAAGCAGAGCGACTCCAAATTCTCCAACGCGGTCTTGGAACGAGTCTTGAAGATCAAATCCACGTTCCGTGGCTTGAGCACCGTGCGGAAGCTCGCGGGGAAACTTCCAGCCGGCCGTGGTGCCTGACATGGCTGGCCCCTGGGTCCCTATCCTTGCCTGGACTCTGTGCGTGCTCCTGCTGGTGGCGGGCTTCCTGGGCGCCTTCCTGCCGATTATCCCCGGCCTGCCCCTCATGGCGCTGGGCGTGTGGCTCCACAAGCTGCTGCTGCCGGAGGTCCTGAGCTGGTGGACCGTGGGCCTCTTCATCTTCACGGCCATCCTCGCCTACGGCTTGGACATTGCAGCCACCGCCTTCACCGCCCGCTGGGCGGGCGCGGGGCGGGCGGGGGTTTGGGGCGCCCTGCTGGGCGGCTTCCTCGGCCTTTTCTTCGCGCTCCCCGGGTTGTTGCTGGGCCCCTTCCTCGGCGCGCTCGCGGGGGAATGGCTCATCGCCCGGCGCCCTTTCTCTGAATCATTGAAATCCGGCGCCGGCGCGGCGCTGGGCCTGCTGGTGGGCGGGCTTGGGAAGGGGCTTTTGGGCTTCTTTTTGGTCCTGGTGTTCCTGTTGGACGCCTTCATCCTTTAGCTTCCTGGCCCTATGGCTTCGCATCAATCGGGGGCGGCGGGCTTGCCACGCAGGCGCCGCTCGGCGAGCAGCAGGTCCACCATGCGGCCGTAGCTTCGCACGCCGTCCACCTGGCCCTGGCTCTTCAGGTAGCCATCGTAGACTTGGCCTTGCACTTGGCTGAAGCGGCCACGGCGTTCCAACAGCCAGGCTTGTTCTGCGCCTTCATCCGTCAGGACACCGGGTTCCAATGAAGCCCGAAGGGCGGTCCAGGCCTCGGGCGATGTGGCTGCCAATTGCGCCATAGCCTCACCCAGCGCGGCCCGGGCGCCGGAGTAGCGGAAGAGAGGATTCGGATGGGCCCGGCAGGCCAGGTACCCCACGAAATTGGCCTCGTCTTCCCGCGCAATTCCCAGCTGGTGGGCCATTTCGTGGCCTACAGTGAAGGGCACCGCAGGGGCGGGAATGCTGTGGTTGAGGAGCGCTTCGCCGGTCCAGGGAAGATACATGCCGTAGGTCAGGGAGCGGGACATCAACCCGCTGAAAATCGCCGGCTTGGGGCGGCTCGGGATGCGCATGCTCAGGGGCACCGCCGGCGCCAACACCGACCGGATCGCCTCGAAGCCTTGGCTCCGCTGGTCAAGGACTGCTTCACGGTCGACCATGATGACTCCGGTCGCATCGGAGGGAAGAGTGCGGCGCAGCGCATTGACCTCCCCGGCCAATTCTTCGCAGAGGCCTTGCAACTCGGAGGCAGTGGAAGCCGCCACGGACCAATGAAAGGTGGCCGCAAGAGTCGGACGCTGGTAGTTCAAGCCCCAGAGCAGCACGAATCCCGCGTAGAGCCACGCCACCAAGGAGAGGGCTTCGGTGAGGAAGCGCCGGATCCGGGGCCCGTACCCCGGAGCTTCATCCACCGCGATGCGCAGAACAGCTACCGCCGCCATTGCCACGAGGCCGATCAGGAAACTCTCCCCCAGGGACCAGGGCCACCAGCGCCCGGGCCACCCGACGACCTTCGCCAGGATCGGGAAAAGGTGCCGTGAGTAAATTCTCTCCACCAGCTCGGGGTGCCGGGCCCCCCACCAGGTAAGCCCATAGCTGAGCGCCACGGCGCCGAGCGGAGGCCAGAAGGAAATCCACCACCTGCGTGGATTCGGGCTATCGGAAGGGCTCATGGATCATCCGGTGGGGGTGGCGGGGACTTCAGCCCCGCTTCCAGAATGCGTGATGGGCGGCACTGCGTACAAACGCCCCCTCCTGGTGCGATCTGCCATGCTTCCCGGGATGCCGAGAACGGGAGTGCGGCACGGCGCGAGCTGGAGAGAAGCATGTTCAGGATCATCCCCGAGGCCGAGTCCTACCACGAATATGTGCTATTGAAAGATGGTCAGAGCCTGCTCTTCCGCGCCGCTTCTCCCGCCGACTTGCCGGTGGTGGGGGCCCTTCTCAACGGCGTTTCCCGGGAAAGCCTCCAGATGCGCTTCATGGGCAGCGTGGCCCAGGTGTCGCAGCGCTTTCTCGAGGACCTCTGCACCAACGACCCCAAGGACCGCTACTGCATCCTGGCCATCCAGGGGGAGGCACCGGAGCATCAGGTCATCGGCTTGGGCAATTACGTGGGGATGGGCGGCCGGAACAAGGCGGAGGTGGCCTTCCTGGTGGCCGACGCCCACCAGGGCCACGGCATCAGCACCCTGCTGCTGGATCGGCTGGCGGGCGTGGCGGCGGGCCAAGGCTACGTGGGTTTCGAGGCCGAAGTGCTCTATGACAACCAGAAGATGCTCCAGGTCTTCAAGGCTTCGGGCTTCGAGATCCGGCAGGCCTTCGAGGGCGGGTGTGTCCACATGGAATTCCCCGTGGGCGGGGTGGTGGCGGTGCGCGAACGAGGGGAACTCCGGGACCGCATCGCCACGGCCAATTCCTTGCTCCCCCTGCTGAAACCCAACCGTGTGGCGGTCGTGGGCGCCTCGCGCGATCCAGCCGGGGTCGGCAGCCTGATTTTCCGCTATCTGCTGGAAGCCGGTTTCAAGGGCACGGTGTTCCCCGTGCACCGGCAGGCGGGTTCCATTCATGGCGTCAGGGCCTATGCCTCGTTGCTGCACCTGCAGGAGCCCGTGGACCTGGTGGTGGTGGCGGTGCCCGCACCCCAAGTGTTGGAGGTGGCCGAGGACGCCCTGAAGGCTGGGGCCCGGGCGCTAGTGGTGGTGACCTCGGGCTTCGCGGAAGCGGGTTCCGAAGGGGCGGCCCAGCAAAAGAAGCTCGTTGACCTCGTGCGTTCCGGAGGCGCCCGGCTGGTGGGCCCCAACTGCCTCGGCCTCATGAACACTAACCCAGATACCAGACTCAACGCGAGCCTGGCGCCACGGATGCCACCCCGCGGCCGGATAGCCTTCTTTTCGCACTCGGCGGCGCTGGGCCTTGTGATCATCGATTTCGCGGTGGAGCGGGGCCTCGGCTTTTCAACCTTTGTGACGGCAGGCAACCGCGCGGATGTATCGGGCAACGACCTCCTTCAGTACTGGGAGGAGGACCCTGAAACCGACATGGCCCTGCTCTACCTGGAGACCTTTGGCAACCCTCGGCGCTTTGCCCGGGTGGCCCGGCGCTTCGCCCGCCGCAAACCCATCCTCTGTGTAAAATCCGCCCGCAGCCGCGCCGGCCGGGACGCTGCCATGGCCCATATCGCCGCGCCATCCCAGGGCAATGCGGCCACCGAGGTTCTCTTCCGCCAGGCCGGCGTCATCCGCGCCGATACGTTGGAAGAGATGTTCGACGTCGCGGTGCTGCTGGCCCACCAGCCCCTTCCCGCCGGTCCCCGGGTGGCCATCGTCAGCAACTCCGGCGGGGTGGTCACCATCTGCGCCGATGCCTGCGAAGCCCATGGCCTGGAGGTGCAGGGGCACAGCACGCTGGACCTGGGCGCCTTCGCCGCGCCCGAAGCCTATGAGAACTCCATCCACCAGGCCCTCGCCCATCGAGAAGTGGACTCCCTCATCGTCATCTTCGCCCGGGTGGGCGAGGGCGATCCAGACCCGGTGCGGCTCGCAATCCTGCAGGGCGTGCAGGCCGCCGAAGCGTCGACTGGCGTGATCAAGCCGGTGCTGCTCTGCCTGATGGGCCTGCGGGGCGCCATCAGCCTGGACGCGGGGAGCGCCGGTACCGGCGCTGATGCCAGCGCCCGGTCGCGCACCTTTCCATCTTTCCGTTTCCCGGAATCCGCGGCGCAAGCACTGGGGCATGCGGCCCGCTACGCGGCCTTCCGCCGCCAGCCTGCGGGCCGCCTGCTCTGGTACGAGGATGCGAAAGGCGCGGCCGCGCGCCACCGCATCGAACTGGAGTTGGAGGCGAAGGGTCTAAAGGAACTGGAACTCGGCGGCCCGGAGACGATCGAGCTGCTGGGAAACTTCGGCATTCCCGTCGGCCCTGGTACCGAGGCCATGGACCAGGTGTGGCTGCGCCTCGACGTGGACACAGATCCCCAATTCGGGCCGGTGTTCTCGCTGGCCCGCGTGGGTCAGCCGCCCTTGGCCTGCATCACGCCCCTGATGGATACGGATGCCCAGGCCATGGCCGAGGCCGCAGGATTGCGAGGCCATGCTGGATTGGTGGAATTGTTGGGGCGGGTCTCCCAACTCGTGGAGGAAGTTCCCTGGGTGACGGGGCTTCGCGGAGAGATGCGCGTGTCAACCACTCTGGAGGCGGCCTCGGCCAGCCTGCTGGCCGAGGGTCTGCGAATCCACCTTCGAAAATCCTGAAGGGGCGCTGTCCTCAGGACCAGTGGGGGGCCACCGCTTCGAGAAGGCGCTCGGCGGTCTGGCGGTTCCGATGGCGGATCTGCTCACGCCTGGAAAGGCTGGCCGATGGGAGATAGGGATCATGCAAGGTCTGGGGCACCCTGCCCCCCAACACGCCGGCCCAGCGCTCCCGCCAAGCCTGTGGTAGCGCGCCTGGCAAGGGCAGGTCCTGCATCAGCAGGTAGAGCAGGGCCCAAACCCGGGGCGCTGCGTGCAGGGAGTACCCGCCGCCCAGGGTGAACAAAACGCGGCCGGCGGTGTAGGTGTCCGCCAAATCGAAAATGCGGCGGAACAGGGCCTCGTAGTCATGGGTGGTGAGCAGCAGGTCCGCCAACGGGTCGTCCGCATGGGCGTCGGCGCCCGCCTGCACCACCAGCACGCCGGGGTGGAATTGGCGCAGGGCCGCCGGCACCACGGCTTCGAAGACCTCGCGGTAGCTGTCGCCTTCGGTGAGGGGTTCCAAAGGCAGGTTGAGCTTGAGTCCGCGGCCCGCGCCGGCGCCCAGCTCGTGCACCTCGCCGCTGCCTGGAAACAGAAATTTTCCCGACTCATGGAGGCTGAGGGTCAGCACCCGCTTATCCTCGTAGAAGATCTGCTGGACGCCATCGCCGTGGTGCACATCGATGTCGAGGTAGGCCACCCACAGTCCCTTGCGGATCAGGAATTGGATGGCCACCGCCAAGTCGTTGTAGATGCAGAAACCCGAAGCCGCATTGCGCTGGGCATGATGCAGCCCGCCACCCAGCTGCAGGACGCGCTTCTCTCTGCCTTCCCAAATCAAGTTGGCCCCATGCAGGGTGCCGCCCACCTGCCACCGGGCCGCCTCGTCCATGCCCATAAAGGCGGGGGTATCGGGCGTGCCCAACCCGTAGCTCGAGGCGTCGGGCACTGTCTCCCCTGCGCCCAGCCGCTCCACACGGCGGACGTAGTAGTCGGCGTGCACACTGAGCAGCTCCTCGCGGGTGGCAGGCTCGGGTGCGATTGAAACCACGGGATGCCCTAGCTCCGCCAGCAGGTCCAGGGTCATCCGCACACGCAAGGGGCTGAAGGGATGGTCCTCGCCGAAGGCATAGTCCGAATAGGCGGGATGGTGGATCACTACGCCCATGGCTTCCCAGGGGGCCACAGGACTTCGAATTCCGCACGGCGCAGATCCTGCGCCACCAGATGGCTGTCGATGGTCCCGATGCGCAGCACCGTGCGGACGGCCTCCGGGCCATCGGGGTAGGTCAGGATGGAGTGGATGTCCAGGCCGCGGTGGCTCATGAAGGCCGTGAGCCGCGCCAGCTCGCCGGGGCGGTCCGGCAACCGCACTTCGAGGCGGCCCGAGGGTTTGTCCACGCCCGTCATGCGCATCAGCGCGTCCAGCAGGTCGAGGCCGGTGATGATACCGATGAGCCGGTCGTCATCCATCACGGGCAGGCATCCGATCTTGCGGTCGCGCATGACCCGGGCCGCGTCCTCCACCGGGTCGGCCGCATCGGCCGTCATCGGATCGCGGCTCATGACCGCCGCCACCGGGCTGTCCGGCGGGAGGGGCGAAGCCGCCAGGGAGCTGGTGGCCAACCGCAGGTCCCGGTCCGTGACCACGCCGACCAAGCGGGTCCCTTCCAGCACCGGCAAGTGGCGGATGCCTTTTTCTCCGAGCATCCGGTAAGCCTCCCGCAGGGTCGTCTCAGGAAAGACGGCCACCGCGGGAGTGATCATGATGTCGCGCACCAGCATGGCGGGGCCTCGGCTTCTCTGGGAGCTATTCTTCCTTGCCGAAAGTCTTCAAGTCCTCGGGCCCGTCCTTGGCTTCGAGCTTCTGATTGCCTTGGACGTGCTGGCGGATCTGCTCGACGATGTCAGGGTTGGCCAAGGTCGAGGTGTCGCCGGTGTCCAGGGTGTTGGAAATGGCCGCCAGTACCCGCCGCATGATCTTGCCGGACCGGGTTTTGGGCATGTCCGCGACGATCCAGACCTTCCGGGGCCGGGCGATCTTGCCGATCATCGCCTCGATGGTGGCGATGATTTTTTCTTCGATCTCCCGGACCGGGGCATAGCCCGGTTTCAGGGACACATAGATGTCGGGCACGCGCCCCTTGATGTCATCCGCCACGGGCACCACCGCGGCTTCAGCTACTTCCTCCACGGTAAGGCACGCGGACTCCAGTTCCTTGGTACCCAGGCGGTGGCCGGCCACGTTGATGACATCGTCCACCCGTCCCAGAATGCGGAAGTAGCCATCGGCCGAAAGCACGGCGCCGTCCGCCGCAAAGTAGGGCCAGTCCCGCCAGTCCTTGCTTGCCGGGTTCTTGCAGTACTTGGAATAATACTGCCGGACGAAGCGGTCGCGGTCCCCCCACACGGTCTGGATGATGCCCGGCCAGGGGTTGCGGATGCAGATGTTTCCCGCGATGGCGGTGCCGGCAGGCAATTCGTTGCCCTGCTCGTCCAGGATGCAGGGGTAGATCCCCGGCACGCCGGGGCCCGCGCTGCCAGGCTTCATGGGGTCCATGGCCGGTTTGGTGCTGCACAGGAAGCCACCATTCTCGGTCTGCCAGTAGGTGTCCACGATGACGGCTTCGTCCTTCCCCACCACGTGGTAATACCACTTCCACACTTCGGGCTCGATGGCCTCGCCCACGGTGGTCATGTGTTTGAAGTGGTAGTGGTACTTCTGGGGTTCCAGCGGACCGGCCTTTCTCAGCATGCGGATCGCCGTCGGGGAGGTGTGGAAGATGTTCACGTCGAGGCGCTCGGCGATGCGCCACACGCGGCCGGCGTCCGGATAGGTCGGCACGCCTTCATAGATCACCGAGGTGGCCGCCAGGGACAGCGGTCCGTACACGATGTAGGAATGGCCGGTGATCCAGCCGATGTCGGCCATGCACCAGTACACGTCCTCGGGATGGATGTCCTGGATGTACTTCGAGGTGCCCGTGACATAGGCCAGATAGCCGCCGGTGCGATGTTGGCAGCCCTTGGGCTTGCCGGTGGTGCCGCTGGTGTACATGAGGAAAAGCGGGTCCTCGGACTCCATGGCCTCGGGCTCGACCCGCACGCCGCGGTAGTTGCCGATGACTTCGTCCACGAAGAAATCGCGGCCCTTCACCATGGGCGTCGCCGAGCAGTATTTCCCTGGATAGCGCCGCCACACCAGGATCTTGTCGATGCTCTGGCCTTCCATCTCCGCAGTGGCCACGGCGATCTCCGCCGAAGCCTTGTGGTCGATCATCTTGCCACCGCGGTGGTAGCCGTCCATGTAGATGAGCACCCGGCTCCCGGAATCCGCGGCGCGCATGCCGCAGGCCTCGCCGCTGAAGCCGCCGAACACCACCGAATGCACCACGCCAAGCCGGGCGCAGGCAAGCATGGCCACCGGCAGCTCCGCCACCATGGGCATATGGATGGTGACCCGCTCGCCCTTCTTCAAGCCCGCGAAATCCCGCAGCAGCGCGGCGAACTCATTCACCCGGACGTAGAGCTCCTGATAGGTGAGGGTGATGGGCTCCTCGTCCTCGGGCTCGGGCACGACGATGAGGGCCGCCTTGTTCTTGTGCTGCGCCAGATGCCGGTCCACGCAGTTGTACGAGGCGTTCAGCTGGCCCCCGGTGAACCACTTCCAGAAGGGTGGGTCCTCGGTATCGAGCACCGTCGTCCAGCGCTGGGTCCAGTCCAGCATGTCGGCGTATTCGATGAAGCATTGCGGGAAATTCTTCTCGGCAAAGCGCTCGTTCACCGCCGGATCAGTGAGGTTGGCCTGGGCCACGAAGGCCGCTGAGGGTTGAAAGGATTCCTCCTCCCGCCAGTGGACCGCGATCTGGCCTTCGGTGGTGCCGACGGATTCCGGTGCCTTGGGATCATCAGTGGACATGGCCCTGCTCCTGGTGGATTCGGGGAACATAGCACCCGGACCCGGCCCTGGGAACCGGGTAAAGCCTTGGGCACCACACGTACAAGGCGCAGAGCAGCGCCTTCCGGATTCCCAAATGCCCCTTAGAAGGAGCCATGCGCTCATCGCCGGCCCTCGGCCCGAATCTCTGTGACCACGAGCACAAGTTGCGGCCGATCTCCGAAAGAGTGGTGGCCGCCACCCAGTGATTGGCAGTACTTTGCCTCCACAGATTCAGATCATTGATGCGCGTCCCGCCTCGGCCCCTCTGACCTCACGGGGTACGGCACCGGTCCGCCATCCCGCCTCCTCAACCGCCCCCCACTTGGAGCGCTGCATGAGTGAACCGACCCTTGCTCCCGAAGTCCCGGCCGAAATCCTCGTCGATCCAGGCACGATCCGGCGTGTGATCTTCGCATCGTCCTTGGGCACGCTGTTCGAGTGGTACGACTTCTATCTATACGGCAGCTTGGCCGTGTTCTTCGGCAGCCGCTTCTTCCCGCCGGGAAATGAGACCGCGCAGCTGCTGGCCAGCCTCGCCACCTTCGGCGCTGGCTTTGGCGTGCGGCCTCTGGGCGCGTTGGTGTTCGGGCAGGTGGGCGACCTGATCGGAAGGAAGTACACCTTCCTGGTCACCATGGCCACCATGGGCCTTTCCACCGCCCTGGTCGGCTTCCTGCCCACCTACGAGCACATCGGGATTTGGGCCACCATCATCCTGGTGTTCCTGCGCCTGCTGCAGGGCCTGGCCCTGGGCGGCGAATACGGCGGCGCGGCGACCTACGTGGCCGAGCACGTGCCGGACGCCCGGCGCGGCTACTACACCGCCTACATCCAGACCACCGCCACCGTCGGCTTCTTCCTGAGCATGGCCATCATCGGGACCACGCGGTTGTGGATGGGCGAGGAAGCCTTCAAGAACGGCACCGGGGCCTTCATCTCCGGCTGGCGGATCCCCTTCCTGCTGTCCTTCATCCTGCTGGCCGTGAGCCTCTACATCCGCATCAAGATGCAGGAGAGCCCACTCTTCTCGAAGCTCAAGAGCAAAGGCAATGTCTCCAAGAACCCGCTCAAGGAGAGTTTCACCAATCCCGTGAACCTGCGCTATGTATTGCTGGCCCTGTTCGGTGCCACCGCGGGACAGGGCGTCGTATGGTACACCGGCCAGTTCCACGCGCTCACCTTCCTCCAGGCCACGCTCAAGTTCCACTGGCTGCCGGCCTACACCATAATCGCCGTGGCGCTGCTCTTCGGCACGCCGCTGTTCCTCTTCTTCGGCCACCTTTCGGACCGCATCGGGCGGAAGAAGATCATGCTCTGGGGCTGCGCCCTGGCAGCCGCGACCTACGTCCCGATCTACATGGCCATGCGCGCCTTCACTCCCGTGGTGGAGCTGAGCAAGGAACACCCCGCCATCCTCATGGCCCAGATCCCGGCCTTCAACCTGGCGATGCTGATGCTGCTGGTGTTCATCCAGATCGTCTACGTGACAATGGTGTACGGCCCCATCGCGGCCTTCCTGGTGGAGTTGTTCCCCACCAACATCCGCTACACCTCCATGTCCCTGCCCTACCACCTGGGCAACGGCTGGTTCGGCGGCTTCCTGCCCCTCATCGCCACGGCGGTGGCGGCCTCGGCGGCCACGAAGGAGGCCTTCGGCACCGGTGCCATCTTCGCGGGCCTCATCTACCCTATCGCCATCGCTCTCATCACCCTGGTGGTCGGCAGCATCTTCATCAAGGAGACCCAGGGCCACAAGATCGACACCGCGATCCACACAGGGGCCGCCACGGAACCGTTCGATTGGGGCGCAGTGCTTATCTCGCTGGGGCTCGGCTTCGTGATCTTCATGGCCTCCAATTCAGGGTTCAGGGCCGATCTGGCCAGGCTCGGCATCTTCAAGGCCGTCTGGAACGACCTGTGGTACCCGCTCTTCGGAGCCGCAGGCCTCTTCGCGCTGCCGACCATCTTTTTCCGGCTGGAATATCAGCGCTACCGCTCCATCGTCACGGTGTTCGGCTGCCTGGCGGCCACGTGGCTGATCTCGATCTTCCTGGTGCCCTTCTTCCTCAGCATGGGGGGCATGTTCAAGTTCTTCGCCTACACCCTGATCCTGGGGATCCACACGGTCATCCTGACGGTGGCCTACCGCACGGGCTTGTCCTCCCAGGAAAAGCCTCCGGCCCAGCCAACCACGGCCTGAACCTCGCACCCCAACGAAAAAGCGCCCCTCGCGGAGCGCTTTTTCGTATCGTTCCTGAGGCCTTATTCGCCTTCGGTCTCGACGACTTCGGGCAAGGTGTAATCCACCAGCTCGATAAGGGCCATTTCGGCGCCATCGCCCAGGCGGGTGTCCATCTTCAGGATGCGGGTGTACCCGCCGGGGCGGGTCTCGAAGCGCGAGCGGAACTCGGCGCTGAAGAGCTTCTGCACGGCGGTCTTGTTGCCGAGCCGGGACATCGCCAAACGGCGGTTGGCCACGGTGTCGGACTTGCCGAGGGTGATGAAAGGCTCTGCGAATTTGCGCAGCTCCTTGGCTTTGGTGATGGTCGTCTCGATGCGCTCATGGGTGATGAGCGCGATGGCGAGGTTCTTCATCAGGGCCTTGCGCTGGTTGCTGGGACGGCCCAGGCGCTTGCCGGCGACGTTGTGACGCATGTGGGCTCCTTAGACTTCCTGCTCAAGCCGCATGCCCAAGGACAGGCC
>JANXPB010000181.1 GCA_025357545.1 Holophagaceae bacterium | reverse complement strand
CGAAAACTCAATGGGTGAATTGGTTCCTATAAAAACCGCCCTTGATGTATTAAGGACACAACAAGAAAAAACCCCACATAGGGAATCTACCACCCCCCCAACCCCGGCGAGTTCTCTGGACAAGCCCGCACCCTCTAAGGAAGAAAAATGAAAAACCTGATCCGTTTGTTGGTCTGTGCAGGAGTCTTGACCATTCCCCAATTTCTTTCTGCTGACGACAACTGTAACCACGCTTTTGCTGACTGTAGCAATCCAGATGTCTCTGCATCGGATGTGATGACTTGTTGGCGTGGCGATGGCACTTATACCCAGACTACCTACTGGTGCAATGGAGACATCACCACTATCGTGGGGGGCGGACGCGGCGGAGTGAAACACAAGACGATGTAGTTCATTGTTGTCACCTGCCCCAGCTAAATATTGGCTGCGGTTAAATTCAGTACTTACGAATAAAAAACGGGGATGGGCTTCTGCCCATCCCCGTTTTTTCGCGTTCCCGTCGCCCCATTCGCGGTTCCAGTACCTATTTCGGCGCGATTTCCCGGCTCTTGCCCCAGCGGCTGAAGCGCAGCATCTGCTCGGCGAAGGTCTCCTTGGTTTCCAGAAGCACATCCTTCAGCATGTCGCGGTCGTTCTTCAGGTCGATGACAGGCACCAGCTGCGGGAAGACGAAGGCGCGCTCCCGGGGCAGGTTCAAGGCATCCATCCGGCCCTTGGAATCCGCCTGCCAGTCCTTGTTCACCTTGGTGCCGAAGTCCGCGAAGAACTTGTCCGCGCCCTCTTTGTCGCCGTTGGATTTGAAGGTCTGGAGCTTGGTGAGCACTTCACTGACGCCCGTGCGGGCCTTGGCCACATCGGTGACCTGCACGAAGAAGTGGCCGTCCTTGTTCACCACGGCGACGCCGAAATCCGTGCTGGGCTGGGTGAGGTAGTTGAGCACCAGCTGCCGGCCCCGGAAATGGGCCTCGCGCACGGTGTCGCCCTGGATCAGGCCGTTGGCGCGCAGCTGGCCGCCCAGATAGCCCAGGTACATGGCCTTGGCGGCGGTCAGCTGATCAGCCACGCTGACGCCTCCGATCTCGACGATTTTCGGATCGAAAAATTGATAGAGCGCCACGCAGTCGGCACGGCATTCTTCGAGAGCCGAGTAGGTGCCGCCGATGAGCTTGCTGGGGTCCTGGCCGTTGAGCTTGGCGTCCGGTTGGCCTGAGCCGTGGCCGATGACCTCGTGCATGTAGACGGTCCACTGGCGGCCCAGATCGCCGAATTTCGTGATGAGGTCCTGGTCCTCTGGAAGGTAGAAGGCCTGGATGGTCTGCTCCTTCACCTTCGCGCTCTGGGCGCCTTCGATGTTGAGGAGCACCACGTTCTTGGAGCCGAACTCCTTGCGGATGTCGGAGTAGTTGGGCAGGTTGTAGGCCGCGGGGCTCATGGGGCCGGAGTCGCCGGTTTCCACGATGACGTTCACCACCGAGGCGATGGGGGGCTCCACCTTGGCGCGCCTCCAGGACTCCTGCCAGGGCATCTTGCCTTCGAAGTAAAGCGCGCTTTGGCTCAGCTTCTCGATCTTTTCGGAATCCGAGCGGAAGCTCACGTTGGCCTCGTAGCTGCCGATGACAGCCCGGGGGTCCTTGTAGACCTCATAGAAGCCATTGAGGTAGTCCACGGCGGAATTGGTCTTGAGCCAGGCCACGCTGTGGTCCTTGAAGATCTTCTCGTCGCCGCTCTGGAAGTAGGTGATGAGGTCCACCAGCGCCTTGCGTTGGTGCGGCACGGGCTCGAAGCGGATCTTCTTGACGCCGTCCTTCACCACCTCGACCTGCTCGTTGTCCACGTAGCCCAGGGCCTTTTCGAGCCAGTAGGTCACCAGCTCCAGCTGGTCGCTGTAGGCGCCGCCGATCTTGAATTCTTCGGCCTCGGCCACCTTGCGGCCCTTTTTGTCCTTCTTGAGCTGGAAGCGGACGTTCAATTTCCCCTGGGCTTCGGCGGAGGCCGCCTGGATTTCCTTCGAGGTGAGGCCCGGTTCGTAGAGGCCGTTGCTGCTGGTGGCTACCACATCCACGCCGATCACCTGGTTCACCTGGATGGATTCCACCTTGGCGTCGAAGATCTGGGGCCGCAGCCGTGCGAGATGGCGCTCCAGGCTCTCGCGCTTCAGGCCGAATTCGGCACCGTTCTTGGCGGCCTGCTTCGCGGCCTTCTCCAGCTGTTTAAAGGTGAGCAGGCGGGGCACGAATTTGAGATGGCTGGTGTGTCCGTATTGCCCGTGGTGGGCCCACACCAGCTTGAGGTATTCCTCGAGGCCTTCCATGGTCGCCGCGTCCACGCCTGCGTGGTGGAGGTAGATCTGCTCCAGCAGCTCTTTGATCTCGTAGGCCGAGCGGTGGTTCTGGAAGTAGGCGATGTCGTTCCCCGCGATGGCGGCGCGGTACAAGAAATAGGCGTATTTGCGCTGGGTGGTCTTGAGCTTGTCGAAGCCCGGCGCGTCCACGCCCAGGATCATCAAGTCGCGCCCGCCCTCGCCCAGGCGCTCCAGCTCGCCGACGCGACTGGTGGCGGGGGTTTGAGCGGGCGTCGGCGCAGGAGACTGGGCCACGAGTACGGCTCCGGCGGCGAGTGCGAAGGCCAGCTTCGTCTTCATAGGTGCTCCTAAAAGCAGGGGGCTTCCGTTCCGTTCAATCGCCCGGGCCAGCGGTTCCGAGGGGGATCTCGACCATGATGGTGTTGCCGGAACCTTCCTGGCTCCGCATGGTGATGCGCCCGCCGTGCTGGCGGACCACGGCCGCCGCCACGGCGAGGCCCATGGACTCCAGGTCCTGGATCGAGGCCAGTTCGAAGGCGGAGGCTTGCGCCGACTCGGTGAAGAGAGGGCCGGAATCCTGGACCGCCAGCTGCATCATGTCGCCCACCCGGCGCGTCGCCACCCGGGCCCGTTTCACCGGGGCCTTGGCCGCTGAGTAGACTGCGTTCCGCAGCAGGCCCACGATGGCTTCCCGCACCTGTTCCACATCCATCTGGCTGTCTGGGGCGGCGGGATCCAGGCTGGCGTCCAAGGCGACTCCAGCGGCGGCGGCTTCGGTCTCGATGCGCTTCTGGGCCTCGAGCACCAGCCGATTCAGCTGGGTGGATTCCAGCCGGGGCGTGGGAGGGTTCATCAGCAGGTTCAAGGGCTTCATCAGGGCCTGCATGGAGTCCACCGCATTGAGGATCTTCTGGGCCTGGGTCGCCTGGGCAGGATCCATGGCGCTCTCCTGCAGGAGGTGGCTCTGGACGACAATGGGATTGAGGCGGGCCGAAAGCGCCGTGAGCATGGCGGGCAGCACCCGGCCGGCGCCGGACTGGTTCTGGGATTCCGTCAGCCGCTGCTCCAACTCTTTCTGCTCGCCCAAATCCCTGATGAGGGCCGAGTAGGCCAGCACGCGCTCGTCGGCGCCCTTCACGGGTGCGTATGAAATGCTCACGGGAAATTCCTGGCCACCCTTGCGCAGGCGGGTGGTCTTCATGTCCCGGAGCGCCTCGCTCTTGGACACGAGAGTCACGGCCTGGGCGATCTCCCAGGCCTTGGAAGCAGGAGTGAGGGACTGCATGGTCTGGCCCACGATCTCGGCCCGGGTGAATTCAAACATTTTCTCGGCGGCCATGTTCCAGGTGAGGATCTTGCCGTCGGCACCGAAGGAGATGATGGCTTCGCTCACCCCCTGGATGACGCCCTCCAGGTAGCGGCGGGTCTTCAGATTGTCCTGGT
Source organism: Holophagaceae bacterium (assembly GCA_025357545.1). GTDB lineage: Bacteria > Acidobacteriota > Holophagae > Holophagales > Holophagaceae > JANXPB01. The sequence goes on along the minus strand of JANXPB010000181.1, from coordinate 7,919 downwards.
TGGCCCGCTCCAGTTGGGTGTAGAGCTGCCCCAGCTCCGCGTTCTTCTGCTCCAGGGTCTCCTTCACCTGCTTGAGCTCGGAATAGAGCCGGGCGGTCTCCATGTTCGATTTCAGGGCGTCTTCCAGCAGTTCGCTGGCGTCCACCACCTTGCCGGGGATCAGGTCGGCGACGCTGACGTTGCTGTGGCGCAGCACCGTGGACTCAAGCGGGGCTTGGCCCTGCGAAGGCGGTGGCAGCTCCCTCATGTTGGAGCGGATGTTCGTGTCGATGAGGTTGAGCATCTCATCGAAGTCCTTGATCTTCTTGTCCAGGTGGTACTTCTTGAAGGTCGCGCTCACAGTCTCCCGGGTGATGGCCAGGAAGGTGTCCATCACGCCAGGGCCCCGGTTCGCCACGGCCTCGAAGTAGGGCACATTGCGGAAATTCAGGCGGCGGTTCATGACCCCCACGGGCATGGCGTCTGGCAGGTCCCGCTTGTTGTACTGGAGCACGAAGGGGATCTGTTTGATGTTGAGGCGGTTCGCGTTGAGGTTGTGGTAGAGGTTCGACAGGGAATCCACGTTGTCCTGCATCTTGGCTTCGGCGCTGTCCGCCACGAAGACGACGCCATCCGCCCCTCCCAGCACCACCCGCCGCGAGGCGTCGTACTGCACCTGGCCGGGCACCGTGTAGATCTGCAGGTGGATCGCATTGCCATAGATGTAGCCCAGGTTGATGGGCAGCAGGTCAAAGAAGAGGGTGCGGTCCTCCTGAGTGTTCACGCTGAACATCTCGCCGCGCTGCTGGTCTTGGCACAAAGCGTGGAGGGTGTGCAGATTCGTCGTCTTCCCCGACAAGCCGGGTCCGTAATAGACCAGCTTCAGCAGGATCTCATTGGCGCGTGTGTTGAATTGGACCATAGGGGTTTGGTTAGGAAGAGACCCAGACTAGCAGGGAGAGGCCGGACCGGGATGGGCCGGAGCCTCATGCTAGGATGAATCCGCGCAAAAGCTACCCTGAAACACAATGATTCCCATGCGGGAGCCCTGACATGAGCCTCCTGACGCTCCCCGTGATCATCGGTACGGTATCCCCTGCGGGGATTCGCGAGACCTCCCGCTAGGAGCTGTGTGGTATATCCGGAAGGGTTCGTCCTGTGAGCATCCCCCATCACGTCGCGATCATCATGGACGGGAACGGACGCTGGGCGGCGCAGCGGGGCTGGCCACGCATCAAGGGGCACAAGGCCGGGGTCAAGGCGGTGGAGGCAGTGCTCGAAGCCGCCGTGGCTGAAGGACTCGGCCACCTGAGCCTCTTCGCCTTCTCCACCGAGAACTGGAAGCGGCCGGGCCCCGAGGTGGCCAGCCTCATGGCCCTGCTGCGGATGTACCTGCGGATGTTCCGGCGCCGCTTTCTGGAAAAGGGCATCCGCTTCCACCACTTGGGTGCCAGCGCGGGCATTCCTGAGGGGATTCTGCGGGATTTGAAGGAGCTGGAGGCCGCCACCGCCAGCCATCCAGGGCTGGTGTTCCACCTGGCCCTGAACTACGGTTCGCGGCTGGAGCTGGTGGAGGCCGCGCGGCGTTGCGTCGCCGATGGGCTGGGGGCGGAGGCCATCACCGAGGAGTCCCTGGGTGCGCGGCTCTGGACCGGCGGGGCGCCGGATGTGGACCTGATCATCCGCACCTCCGGCGAGCTCCGGTTATCGAATTTCATGTTGTGGCAGTCCGCCTACGCGGAGTTCTATGTGACCGAAACCCTCTGGCCCGACTTCGGGGGCGCCCAGCTGCGGGGGGCCCTGGAGGCCTACCACCAGCGGGAGCGCCGCTTCGGCGGGTTATGATGCAGGAGCTGCTCCGAATGGAACCCCAATGACGAAATCCAAGGCCATCCACAACTCCCCGGCGGTCCCTCCCCCGGCCCTCCCCGCGGCGGCGAAGCCCGCCTTCGACCGGCGGAACATGGTGCTCCGGATCTCGACGGCCCTGGTCTTCGCGGTCTTCTTCCTGAGCCTGTTGTATTGGGGCGGTGGAACCACCTCCGGAAACCTGGTCTACTTCGTGCTCATGGCCCTGAGCATCTTCGCCGGGGTGCGGGAGCTGACCCTCCTGGGCGCCAAGATGGGCTTCAATCCTTCCCTTTACGCCGGGGTGGCAGCGGCCTGGCTGATGCTCATGCACTTCTTTTTCGCGAGCCGCGTGGTCATGGGGGAGCGGACCCTGGACCCCGACACGCTGCCCCTGTGGCTGGCCCTGTTTTTCGGGGCGCTGTTCATCCACTTCGGCGCGCTCTTTTTCGATTCGAGGCGGGACCAGGCCTTGCCCAGCCAAGCCATCACCTGGCTGGGCGCGCTCTACATGGGCCTCGGCCTGGGCTTCCAGCAGCGGCTCTTCATGATCGGCTCCAGCACCGTCACCAAGACCGGCAGCCGCCTGATCCTGGCCCTCTACGTCATCACCTGGCTGGGGGACACGGGCGCCTACTTCATCGGCAGCCTGTTCGGCCGCCATAAACTGGCACCCAAAGTGAGTCCCAAGAAATCCTGGGAGGGCCTTGCCGGCAACTACCTGGGCAACCTGCTGGGGGCCTGGCTCATGAAGGTGACAGTCTGCCCGGATTGGTCCCCGGTGGACGTGGTGGCGCTGGCCCTCCTGCTGGGCACCGTAGGCCAGCTGGGCGATCTCGTGGAAAGCACTTGGAAGCGCAGCGCAGGAGTGAAGGACAGCAACGTGGGCATGGGCATTCCCGGGCACGGCGGCATGCTGGACCGTGTGGACAGCCTGATCTTCGCGGCGCCAGCCCTCTTCGCCTACGTGCACTACGTGCACGGTCTGGGATGATGGCCGGGCGTCGGGCCGCACCATGAGGCGCATCGCCGTCCTTGGCTCCACCGGGTCCATCGGCACCGCGGCCCTGGAAGTGGTGGCCGCCCATCCCGACCGCCTGTCGGTGACAGCTTTGGCGGCGGGGCGGAACCGGGAGCTTTTCCTGGCTCAATGCGAGCGCTTCCAGCCGCGTTGCGTGTCCGTGAGTGACGAAGGCGATGCCCGCTGGCTGCGCTCGCAGCTGAGCTATGCCCCGGAGTTCCACTTCGGCCCCGAGGGGCTCCAGGCCTGCGCCCTTTACCCGGGCGCCGACACGGTGGTGGCGGCGGTGGTGGGCGCGGCGGGCCTCCAGAGCACGGAGTCCGCCCTGCGGGCCGGACGGCGGGTCTGCGTCGCCAACAAGGAATCCCTGGTGGTGGGCGGCGCGCTCATGAAAGCGGCCATGGAGGCGGGGGGCGGCGAATTGCTGCCCGTGGACTCCGAACACGCGGCCCTGCATCAGCTGCTCCAGGGGCGGGAGCGCGGGAGCCTGCGCGAAGTGCGCATCACCGCCAGCGGCGGGCCCTTCCGGGAGTGGCCCCTGGACCGCATCCGCGCCGCCACCCGAGAAGAAGCCCTGAACCACCCCACCTGGAAGATGGGCCCCAAGATCACCATCGATTCCGCGACCCTGATGAACAAGGGCCTGGAAGTCATCGAAGCTTCCGTGCTCTTCGGCCTCACCGCCGATCAGATCGCCGTGACGGTGCACCCCCAGAGCCAGGTCCACGCCATGGCCGGCTTCCAGGACGGCACTTACCAGCTGCAGGTCTGCGCCAACGACATGAAGCTGCCCATCCAGTACACGCTGCTCTATCCGGACCAGCTCCCAGGCCCCGTGGCTCCCTATGACTGGACCCAGGCCCGGGCCTGGAGCTTCGAGGCGCCCGATCTGGAGCGCTTCCCCTGCCTGGGCCTGGCCTACGAGGCCCTGCGGGCCGGCGGTACCGCTCCGGCCATCCTCAATGCGGCCAATGAAATAGCTGTGGCCGCGTTCCTTGAAGGCCGCCTTGGCTTCTGGGACATCCAGGCCTGCAATGCCGAAGTCCTGGCCCGGCTCCCGGCGGGGCCGGCCACCACCCTGGAGGCAGTGCTGGCCGCGGACCGCAATGCGCGGGACAATGCCAGTTCCTGGATCGCGCTGAAGTGATCAGGTTTTCGAGTCTTTGATGAAGCAGCTGCTCTTTCTCACCCCCTCGGTCCTCATCCTCGGCCTCGCCTTTCCGGGCGTGGGCTTCTGGGGCCCGGTCGCCATGCTCGGCGGCCTCATCTTCGTCCATGAGCTGGGCCACTTCCTGGTGGCCAAGTGGATGAAGCTGCCCGTAGAGGTCTTCTCCCTGGGCTTCGGCCCCCGCCTCATCGGCTTCAAGTGGCACGAGACCGACGTGCGCCTGGCGGCCCTCCCCTTGGGTGGCTACGTGAAGCTCATGGGCTTCAATCCCGAGGAGCCCGAGGCGGACGATCCCCACGGATTCCTGTCCCAACCCGCCTGGAAGCGCATGCTCTTCTACTCGGGCGGCATCCTGTTCAACGTAGGCACCACCCTGGTGTTGATGTTCATCCTGGCCACGGACCAATCCCGCGCCACGCCTATTCCCTTGCCTTCGCCGCTATTGGTGGGCGAAGTGGTGGCTGATTCCCCCGCCGCCAAGGCCGGCCTGCAGCTGGGCGACAAGGTCACGGCCTTCGGGGAGCTGAAATTCCCCGGGGCTTCGGACAAGGAGGCCGTGGCCTACATCCAGGCCCGCCCCAGTCAGACGATCCCCGTGGACGTGGATCGGGACGGCAAGATCCAGCGCCTGTCGGTGGTGCCGCGGGATGAAGGCGGCGTGGGGCGCATTGGCGTGCGGTTCTCGCCGGCGGCTTTCCGCTACGACCGGAAACCCCTGGCCTTCAACGATTTCATGCAGGGAGCGAAGCTCGCGGTCCTGGGCACGGGCCTCATGGCCCGGGATACCTTCATGGGCTATGCCCGGTTGTTCACCTTCCACGCCAACATCAAGGAATTGGGCGGCCCCATCGCCATCGCCAAGATCGGCAGCGAAGCCGCCAAGGCGGGCTGGGTGGTCTTCCTCACCATCACGGCCCTGATCTCCATGAACCTGGCGGTGCTCAATGCCCTGCCCATCCCCTTCCTGGATGGCGGCCACATGGCCATGCTGGGTTTCGAGCGCATCCGCGGCCGCGACCTGAGCATCGCCGTGAAGGAGCGCATCCTCACCGGCGGCTTCGTGTTGCTGGCCTCCTTGATGGTGCTGGTCTTCGCCCTGGACATCTGGAAGCTGCGGCACTGAGCATCGCGCTGGCCTAAAGTTCCGGGCGCTCCGGCCCGCGGATTGGGCTAGGATGCTTGCCTCTCAGGTGTCTTCATGCCCCTTCCTTTCGCGCCCGGCCCCCGCCCCCGACTCCCCTGGACCAACCTGCTGGCGCTCCGGAAGGATTCCCTGGGCTTCCTAACGGCCTTGCACCGCGACTATGGGGACCTGGTGCATTTCCGCTTGGGGCCGGGGCATTTCCACCTGGTGAACCACCCGGACCTGAACCGGGAAGTGCTGGTGGTGCAGGCCAAAAAAGTGCGGAAGGGCCTAGGCCTGCAGCGGGCCAAGCTCCTGCTGGGCGAAGGCCTGCTCACCTCCGAGGACGAAGCCCATCTGCGGCAGCGGCGCATGATGCAGCCCGCCTTCCACCACCGGAAGATCGCCACCTACGCGGACCAGATGGTGCGCCATACCCAGGCGCTCAGCCAGAGCTGGCGGAACGGTGAAACCTACGACCTGTCCCACGAGATGATGACCGTGACCCTCGCCATCGTCGCCGAAGCGCTGTTCGGCAGCGACGTGAGCGGCGAGAGCGATGAGATCGGCGAGGCGCTCACCACGGTCATCGGCGCCTTCAATGCCCTGACCAATCCCTTCGCCCAGCTCCTGCTCAAGTTTCCCCTGCCCTACACCAGGCGCATCGAGGCCGCCATCCGGCGCCTCAACGAAACCATCTACCGGGTCATCCGCGAGCGCCGGGAGAAGGGCACGGAAGAAGGCGACCTGCTGGGGATGCTTTTGGCAGTCCAGGACGAAGAGGGCGACGGTTCCCGCTTCTCGGACGCCCAGGTCCGCGACGAAGCCATGACGCTGTTCCTGGCGGGCCACGAGACCACGGCCAATGCCCTGACTTGGACCTTCCACCTGCTGAGCCAGCATCCCGAGGTGGAAGCCCGCTTCCATGCGGAATTGGCGGAGGTGCTGCAAGGGCGACCCCCCACCTTTGAGGACGTGCCCCGGCTCAAGTACACGGAGATGCTGTTCGCCGAAGCCATGCGCCTGCGGCCCCCGGTGTGGGCCTTCGGACGGCAGGCGCTTCAGGATTTCGAACTGGGGGGCTACCTCATCAAGCAGGATTCCCTGTTGATCCTATCGCCGTGGGTGATGCACCACGACCCCCGCTGGTGGCCGGAGCCCGACCGCTTCGATCCACTGCGCTTCAGCCCCGAGCAGAAAGCGGGCCGCAACAAGTTCACCTATTTCCCCTTCAGCCATGGGCCCCGGAACTGCATTGGAGAGCCCTTCGCCTGGATGGAAGGCGCGCTCATCCTCGCCACCCTGGGCCAGGCCTGGCGGCTGGAGCGGGTGCCGGAGCATCCGGTGGTCCTGGACCCGCTCTTCACGCTGCGGCCTAAGCACGGCCTCAAAATGGTGGCCCGCGCCCGAAGCTGAGCGCTTTTCTCCGCAGCTCCGTCCAGCGCCGCGCCAGGCCTTCCGCTGCGAATGCGAGTGGCTGCCAGGGGCCAGGAACCCATGCTTCCTCTTTCCCTTTGGAGGATGGTATGAACCTGCTGGCCCAGCGTCTCCGCCGCGTCTTTCCGTTCAGAGTGTTCTTCAGCCCGCCCCGGGAGCCGGCCAGCTTCCTGGAGCCGGATACGGATCTTGAACGTTATTTGTTCTGCCGGGATCTGCGTTCCTCGGGTCCGCCAAGAAGGTAGCCGAGGATCATCCGCGAGGCTTCATCTACGAAGAGGTCCCCCTTCAGCAGCTCCGGCCGCTCCAGCACCGCCGCGTGGGTGAGGGCCTCCACCGCGTGGACCAGCATGAAGGCGGAAAGGTCAGGCTTCAGGGGCCGCAGCTCCGTCTTGCGGGCCTTCAGGAATTGGGAGAGCAGGCCCGCGGCCGCGTCCTCCAGGGCCTTGGTTTCAGTCAGTCCGCCGATGCCCGGGACGATGTTCACCAGCACCCGGTGCAGGCCCGGATTCACGCGGTGGACGTCCACCATGGCCTGCACGATGGCCCGCACGGCCTCTTCCAAGGGCGCCAGGCGGACCTCGGCGAAGCGCCGCTGCAGCAGCTCCAGCACCTCGCGGGTGTGCCGGTCATTGAGCGCGCGCACCAGGGATTCCTTGTTGGGGAAGTACTGGTAGAGGCTCCCGATGCTCACGCCCGCCTTCAGGGCCACGCGGTTGGTGGTGGCGGCCTCGAACCCTTCCTTTTCCAGAATGTGAGCCGCCGCGGTGAGGATGGCCTCCACGGTTTCCGCAGACCGGCGCTGGCGCGGGGTCTTGCGGATCTGGGAGGGGTTCGAGGGGCTCATGGGGGATGCGAGTGGCAGATGTGAGTAAAAGCTCACATTCTTTCAGGGTGCTGACAAGCGCTATTTCGGGAGATCTGCATGAAAATTTTCGCCCTCCTCCTCGCCGCCCCCGTCCTCATGGCCGCGACCCCCTCCAAGCCCGTTCCCGTCGTCGCCAAGGTTCCCACCGGCACCTTCCTCCTCAGCCAGAGCCCGAACCTGCCCCAGGGCATCGAGGAGGCCACCGAAGGGGTGCCGTTCCTGGTCCGGGGTCTCGCCGAGAAGCGCCTGGCGGACGTGAACCCCGCCTACCGCAAAGTGGTGCTGAGCCAGGACGAGACCACCGTGACCATCCAATTCGACGGCCGCCAGCCCGTGCGGGTGCCCTTCAAGGGCGGCGCCGCCTGGACCCGCGAGGACGGCGAGACCTTCTGGGTGAGCGCCAGCACTTCGCCCGCCAAGCTGACTCAGACCTACAAGGCCAAGGACGGCGAACGCACCAACGAATTCACCCTCT
>JANXPB010000175.1 GCA_025357545.1 Holophagaceae bacterium | reverse complement strand
TTCGCGTGGATAGGCCGTTATCGGCGCTTCAGCAAGGACTACGAACAACTCTGTGAGTCAGTGGAATCCTTGATCTACCTTGCGATGACTCGCCTGATGCTGGCGAGGCTGGCTGCATGATTATTTTGAAACACACCCTCTTAGGTGGCGAGTCATGAGTCGTGAGCCATGAGTTAATAGCTATGAGGGACGCGCCTGCGGCACGCTGGTCACGGCGGCCCCTGGCCGCGACCAGCCCGAACCTCACCACCTCGTCCCTCGTCAAACCCACAAGGCGGGAATCAATCCCAGCAGCGCCAAGAGTGTGAGCAGCACCAAGCTCCAGCGGCCCGTGCGGGCATCCGAAAAGGAGCGTGCGTAAATGCCTTTGATGAGGTTGTTGCTGGAGGCCGCAATCAGCACCGCCATGGCGGCCACATGCACCGGAGTGGAGTTTGCCGCGGTCTGCGTCATGCCCATGATGAAGGGATCCACATCCGAGAGGCCCATGATGGCGGCCAGGCTGTAAACACCACCCTTGCCCAGGTAGGTGACGGCCAGGTGCGTGGCCACCAGCATCGCCAGGAAAATGAGTGCGAACAGGAAGGCGGATTTCAACTCCAGGGGGTTTTTTTCGCCCTCGGCCGCATCCGCTTGGGCCACCTCTTCATCCTGGCGGCGCGACCAGAGCCAGCCGCCGAGGATCGCTGCCAGCCCAAGGACGCAGAAGGCCGGCCCCAGCTTCAGCATGAGCGGCCGGCTGAAGAGGCTCACCAGCGCCGCCAGGCGCAGGTACATCATTCCCGAGGCGCTCAGGATGCTTCCGGAGATGGCGTGGGGGCGGTGTTCGCGGGCCCCTAGTTTGGCCAGGACCACCGTGGTGACAGTTGAGGAATAGGCGCCGCCTAGCAGCGCCGAGAAGAAGACCCCACCTTGGCCTTTGGACATTTTTTGCAGCAGGTAGCTGCCGTAGGAGACCGCGCTCACGGCCACCACCACAAGCCAGGTCTTGAACGGATTGATCTGAAAAATGGTGAACTCACGGTTCGGCACCACGGGCAGGATCACGGCCGTCAGCAGCAGGAATTTCGTGAAGGCGATGACCTCCATGGGAGCCAAGCTACGGGCCATCCCTTCGAGGCCGGTCTTCAGCTCCAGCAGGAATAGCTGAATGACCACGAGGGTCGTGGCGATCCAGAACTGCCCCTTGAACACCAGAGCGCCCACCAGGTAGATGGCCAGGGCGGAAACCTCCGTGGTGGTGCCGGCTTCCTCGGTCCTGGACCGCTTGTGCCAATAGGAAACCATGCCGAAGCCGCCCACCACCGCAAAGCCCAGAACGACCGGGAGGACTTGTTCACCGGATAGCAGCGCCAGGGCGTAGCCCAGCAGGCCGATGATGGGGAAGGTACGCACGCCGCCAAACACGCGGTGGCCCTCGACGCTGCGCTCTTCCCGGTCCAGCCCCACCAGAAAGGAGAGCAGCAGGACCAGCAGGATTTTCAGGCCCTCGGGGGGGATGAACGACAGCAGATCCTTGAACACAGGGGCTCCCGCTACTGACCAGGTGCAGTCATGGTAGCCCCGAAGCCTGGAGCCGCTTGAAGCCCAGATTAGAAAAAGGTCAACGCGGTCATTTTTTTGGAGGTGTTTGAGAAGCCCATGCCGGAGCCGCTGCTCTCCTCGGTTTCGTTCGCAACCACCAGCCGGTTGCCCAGCACCGCCAACTTGCGCGCCTGGCGGTTGCTGATGGTGAAGGTGAGGAGGAATTTGGAAGCCTTAATGGCCATTTCGTGTTCCGAGGCGAGGGGCACGCCGTGGCTGTCAAGCCAGACCTTCAAGGTTTCCTTGCGGTCCTTGATCATGCTCTTCTCTTCGGCGCCGACCACCGGATCCAGCTTGAAGACCACCAGCCGGGCGGGTTTGCCCTGGCAGGTGTCGGGCCTGTCCTCCAGCACCGTGGCGCCCTTGAGCTGCTGAAGCAGGTGATCGCTCTGGGACAGGAAGGCGGTGGCGTCGAGGCCGTTGAGCGCACTCAGGGAATCCAGATTGGGGGTGACGGCCTCTGGGTTTGTCGCCTTGAGCTGGGATTCCTTGCGGGCGCCTTGGATCTGTTGGGAGGTCCAGCCCAGCCGCAGGCCGCTGGGACCGTCTTCGAGCTGTACCGAGCTGTGGGTCTGTTTGACCCGGGCCTTCTTGCCCTCGCCGTCCTGGCTCCAGTTCTGGATGTCGGCCGTGGCGCGGATGGCCTCGCTGCCTTGCAGCCGGGAGAGGGCGCCGCGCAGGTCCGCCAGCGCGTCGGCGGCGCAGGGCAGGGCCGTGAGCAGTAAAATGGGAATCAGCTTGGACATGGGGGTCTCCATCCTGTACATGCGGGTTAGGCGGCTAGGGGTTCCACGATAGAATTTAAGTCTGGAGCCATCATGCCGTTTAGGGACGAATGTGGAGTTTTCGGGATTTCGCCCCAGGCGGAGGCCTCCCGGCAGACCTACCTCGGTCTTTATGCGCTCCAGCACCGCGGCCAGGAAGCGGCGGGCATCTGCTCCCGGGACGCTGGACAGCTCTTCCTGCACAAGGCCCAGGGCTACGTGGCAGACATCTTCAACCAGGCCACCATCGACTCGCTGCCGGGGGATTCGGCCATCGGCCACACGCGCTACAGCACCACCGGTGGCAATGTCGCAAGCGCGGCCCATCCCTTCCTGATCCATGGGCGCTTCGGCCAGGTGGCCCTCTGCCACAACGGCAATCTGACCAACACTGAGCAACTCCGCGCCCAGCTGATCCGCGACGGCCACACCTTCACGAGTCCCAGCGATTCGGAAGTGATCCTCGCCATGATCAACCGGGCCGAAGCCACTTCCATCGACGACGCGGTGGCCGAGGCGTTGAAGCGCTGCGAAGGCGCCTTCTCGCTGCTGGTCCTCACGGAGGACGCCATCATGGCGGCCCGGGATCCCCGCGGTTTCAGGCCCCTGGCCATGGGCGAGCTGGCCGGGGCCGTGGTGTTCTCTTCCGAGACCTGCGCCTTCGACCTGGTGGGCGCGAATTACGTGCGGCAAGTGGAGCCCGGCGAGCTGGTCATCGTCCGGGGTAGGGAGGTCCAATCCCGCTTTCCCAGGCCCAAGGAACAACCCAAACCGTGCTCCTTCGAGCATGTCTATTTCGCGCGGCCCGATTCCAATGTCTTCGACCGCAGCGTCATGGCCACCCGGCGTGAGATGGGCCGCAGGCTGGCGAAGCGCCATCCGGTGCAGGCCGATCTGGTGGTGCCCGTGCCAGATAGCGGCGTGAGCGCAGCGCTGGGCTACGCTGAGGCCAGCGGCCTGCCCTTCGATTTCGGCCTGATCCGCAATCACTATGTAGGCCGCACCTTCATCGAGCCCAAGCAGAGCATCCGCAGTTTCGGCGTGAAGGTGAAACTGAACCCCGTGCGGGACCTGCTGGTGGGCAAACGCGTGGTGCTGGTGGACGATTCCATCGTACGGGGCACCACGTCGAAAAAAATCGTGGAGATGGTCCGGGCCGCAGGCGCCCGCGCAGTCCACATGCGCATCTCCAGCCCGCCCACCACCCACTCCTGCTTCTATGGTATCGACACCCCCAGCCGGGAGCAGCTCATCGCCTACAACCGCGATAACGAAGCCATCCGCACCTTCATCGGCGCCGATACCCTGGGCTACCTCACGCTGGAGGACCTGCAGGCCTCTGTGCGGGATCCCGATGGCGGCCAGGGCTTCTGCTACGCCTGCTTCACCGGCGAGTACCCGGTGGATCCCATGGCTTCAGGACCGAAGGCGAAGGGCACGTGCTGATCCCGGGGTCGGCCTGAAGCCATGGACGCCTCCGGCCCCTCGGGTGCCCTCCAGACGCGCTTCGAAGATGGCCTGCGCTTCCTGGCCACGGCCCTGGCCTTGCAGAGCGACCACCGCAATGGGGCCGCGACCTTGAGCGCCGCGTGCGATGCGCTGAAATGCTTCCTGGCGATTTTCGATGCCGCCGCGCGACTGCGGCTCCAGGACCGGGAGGGCGAAGTGGCCCGCCTGCGGGACCAGTGCGAGGCCCTGCTGCACCCGGACCAGGACCCCGAGCGCCTGTTGCAGAGCGCGCTGGAAGCGGCCCGTCTGGCACGGGATCAGGCCGCCGCCCTGCTGCCCCGGCTGGGCTAGCGCACCCCGCCTGAAATACCTGGATCAAGGATGGAGCCGGCGGGGTGCCCTTCCCATCGGGGCATGGCCCCTCTGATACCAAGTTGCATTCAATAAAATAGAACCACCACGACACCAAGGGCACCAAGTTTCGCTTTGTCTCGTGTATCGGCGCAGCCGATGCCGAGAAGAGCTACCTCATGTGCCAGCTTCGCGGAGCAATTCGGGCGGTTCGGCGGTGAACTCACGCTCTGCGTGATCCACGCCGGACCGCCTGAATTTGCAGGCCTTCAGCCGGCAGGCGCTGCGCCCCACGAAGCAAGTTCGAGCAGGGATCAAGGGCGGCGGAGCTTGGTGCTTTTCTTGGTGTCTTCGTGCCTTCTCGCTATCGGCTTGGCCGATACACGAGACGAAAAGATGGATGGTGGTGAATCTTTATCTTTTGAATGCAAATCAGTATGACGCCCCGGCGCACCGGGGCTGTCACCCCTCTGGGGCACTGCCGTGCCCCCAGAGCCCCCCCACGTGGTGCCCATGAGCGAGTGGAATGATCCGATTGTTTCGCGTGGGCACCACTAGTGGCCCGGCGCTCACCACTTCCGGCCCCCGAACGGATACAGCTTCTGCACCGGATTGCCGCCATACCGGACGGGCACGAAGGTGCCTTGGGGCGCGGACGGAACATTCTCCTCGAGGTGCACCCGCAGGTCCGCCAGGAGGGCCGCACGGAATTCCAGGAAGCGGATCTCGCGCTCGGTGAAGAGGGGCAGGTAATCGCCCACCACCACCACGGTGGCTTCGGGCACCAGCCTGGGAGCCTGCCTCGGAGGCAGCACCTTGAAGGAGTAACTGTCGGCCAGGATCCAGGGCAGACGCGCCAGGCCCGACCGCTGGGCGAGGGCCGGGCGCGTCCCTTGGGCACACGCCAGGGTCGTCAAGAGCGGGATCAGCAAGGGGTGGAGGCGCATCGGGGTCAGGGGATGAATGACCGGAGGACAGGCTAGGTTCCGGTACTTTAAGAGCCATGCGAATCGCCATCCTCGGTCCCACCGCGTCGGGGAAGTCTTCCCTTGCGGTGGAAGTGGCCCGCCACATCGGCGGCACGGTGGTCAATGGCGACCCCTTCCAGGCCATCCAGGGTCTGGCCATCGGCACGGGCCAGCCTTCGGAGGAGGAACGGCAGGGCGTGCCCCACCTGGGTTATGGCGTGCTGCCGCTTTCGGCCCGGCTCAACCCGGCGGGATTCGGCCTGCAGGTGCAGGCTTGGCTCGCGTCGGTGGAGCGGCCGGTGCTGGTGACCGGCTCGGGCCTTTACTTGCGGGGCATCTGGGGTCAGCTCACTGAGCTGCCCGATGTCCCACTCGCCATCGTGGAGCGCGTGCGCCGCTGGTCGGCGGAGTTGGGGGTGCCCCGGCTGCACCGGCTGCTGGCCTGCATCGACCCGCAGCGGGCGGCGGAGCTGCACCCCAACGATGCGGCGCGGGTGACGCGGGCCCTGGCCCTCCATCGGGCCACCGGCCTGAAACCCTCGAAGCTGCTCACGGGTGTCGGGTGCGGGGTTCCAGAAGGCTGGCGCGTCCTCATGGCGATGCCGGAGCGCGGGCTGCGGCGCCTCCGCGTGGAGGCCCGCGTGGCAGAGCAGCTCAAAGCCGGCTGGCGGATGGAAGTGGCAAGCCTGTTGGCTGCGGGCCACCGCGGAAACCTGGACGCGTTGCGGCCTCTGGGCTATGCGCAGCTCCTGGCGGACGAAGAATCCGGAGCAGCCGTGGAGCGCACCGTGCAGGCGACCCAGGCCTATGCCAAGCGCCAAGCCACCTGGTTCCGCAACCAGTTCCCCGGCGTCCCCCACTGGAATCCCGATACGGAATCCCTGGTGACGGCCTTTGAAAAATTGGGGCTGTCGTGAAGCCCACCCAGGTTTTCACGGGATCCACGTCACTGGACCTGCTGCGCGGCGAGGACTGGGCCTGGATCGGGCTGGCGTCCATGGATGGGTTGAACCGCCTGCGCATGGATCTGCTGATGGCCCTGGATCGCCTCTTCGTGGAACTGCGCTGGTCCGGTGTCCGGCGCGTGGCGCTGAGCGACGCGGGCTGGATGGCCGGACACGGCCGCAACTTCAGCGCCGGGGCTGACCTGCACGAGGTCTCAAAATTGACCGCCAGTTCGGCGGATGCCTTCGCGCGCCGAGGGCAGCGGGCCATGGATCACCTGCTCTGGCCGGGCTGGCGCAGCCTCACGCTGATCAGCGGCGCGGCCATGGGCGGGGGCTGCGACCTGGCCCTGTCGGGGCAGGAGAGGTGGGGTGTCGAGGTGGGGTCCACCGGCGGGCGGGGCGCGCTGAAACTGGTTCATCCCGCGGCGCAGCACGGCATACTCACTGGCTTCAGCGGCACGGTGCGACTAGTCGAGGTTTTGGGCGCCGAGGGCGCGGACCGTCTCTTCTGCGGCCTGGAGCGCTGGGGTGGGCCCGAGGCCATGGCGGCTGCGGCCGTCCAGCGTTGTGTCGGAATGGAGGAAGCGCGCCCGGCGGTGCTGGCCTTCCTGGAAGGCGGATCAGCCTTCTGAAGGGAAAACCTGGACGGCCCCAGTCTGCCCGGGCGGGCCGCTTCGGGGAATTCAGGACCAGCTGGATGGGATTGGCGCCCCCTGGCCCTATACTCAGGGTTTTCAGGTCCACGTTTGAACACTGAATCGCCGACATTCGGATCCTACCGGCTCATAGAGCGCCTGGGCGAAGGCGCCATGGGCACCGTATGGCGCGCCCTGGATCTGCGACTGGAACGCGAAGTCGCCCTGAAGATCCTGCGCAACGCCGACGAAGTGCGACACCGGGCCCTGCTGCACGAAGCCAAGATGGCCTGCCAGCTGAACCATCCGAACATTGCGCACATCTACGAGGCGGGCGAAGTGGATGGCACGCCCTTCATCGCCATGGAACTGGTGCTCGGCAGCACCCTCCGCCGCTTCGAAGGCAGGCCGGCCGAAGGCGAGTGGCTGCACAGCATCGCGCTGCAGGCTGCCGCAGCGCTACACCACGCCCACCAGAAGGGGCTCGTGCACCGGGACATCAAGCCCGACAATCTGGTACTCAATGAGGAAGGGATGCTGAAAATTCTGGATTTCGGCATCGCCCAACACCAGTCGTCCACCCCGCTCCAAGGGCCCACGGGCCACCACGCCACGCTCATCGAACGCACGGCGCCGGGCTACAGCCAGGGGACGCCCGCCTACATGAGCCCCGAGCAGGCCAACGGCTGGGCCGTGGGCCCCGCCAGCGACCAGTTCTCCCTGGGCGTGGTGCTCCATGAACTGGCCACGGGCCAGCACCCCTTCATGCGCGCCACCTTGGTGGAGACTCTATTTGCAGTGGTCAAGGATCCGGCGGCGCCGCTGCATCAGGTGCGCCCGGACCTGTCTACGGGCCTGGCGCTTTCCATCATGCGCATGCTGGGGAAAGCACCCGAGGACCGATTCCCATCCATGACCGCGCTGATGGATGGTTTGCAAGAGGGCCAGGCCACGCAGATGGCGCCTACCTTGGGGGGCGCCTTCATGAGCACCCAGAGGACCCGCACGGGCGCGGTTCCGGCGCCGGGGGCCAGGCGCTGGGTGCCGCTGGCGGCGGTGGGTGCCGCCCTGCTTCTGGTTGCGGGCGGCGGATTCGCCTGGTGGCGGTCGCGCACAGCCGCGACGGGCCTGGGGTTGGCCCGGCAGGCCTCCACCTCCGACTTCGCCAAAGGCCGGCGCATCGTGGCCGTGCTGCCGGTGGAGCAGCTCACCGGAGATGAATCCCAGGCCTGGCTCAGCAACAGTTTCGCGGACGCCATGGCGTCGGGCTTGGCGGCCCGGGAGGACGTCATGGTGGTGGACCGCCTGCGGGTGACCGAAGCCATGCACCAGCTCGGCGAGACGCCCGGCAAACCACTGCGGGCCTTTGGCCAGTTGGTCAAGGCGTTGAAGGCTGAGTGGATCGTGCAGGGCACCTACCAGGTGCTGGAAGGGCGGGTGCGCATGAGCATCCGCATCCTTGACAGTGCCTCCGGGGGCGTCCTGAAGCAGTTCACCCTGGAAAAGCCCGAGGCCAAACTGCTGGACATCGAAGATGAACTGCAGCGCCGCCTGCCCCGGGAGATGGGCCTGAGCAGCGACGATGGCGGCATCCGCTACCGGGCGCAGGATCCGCGCACCCGCGAACTGTTCATCAAGGGCAACACCCTGTTTGTCGAAGGCAGCATGGACGCGCTGTTGCGCGCCAAGGACACCCTGCAGCAGGCCCTGGATCTGGAACCGAGCTACGCGCCGGCCCATGCGGCCATGGCCTGGACCATCTCCGAACTGGCCAGTTCCATGTCGCTGGGCACCGGCCGCTTCGGCGAGGCCCAGAAGCTCTTCAAGGAAGCCGAAGGCCAAGCGTTGAAGGCCATCGAATTGGACGCGAACAACGAGATGGCCCACCGGGCGCTCTCCGCCATCAAACTCCGCTTGGGCGATGTGGATGGTGCCAGCCGGGCGGCCCTGGAGGCCATCCGGTTGGATCCGGGCGACACCCGGGCCTACAACGTGCTGGCGGATACTTTTGCGGGGCTCGATGGCGAGGATAACCACATCGTCGCCCATCGCTACTTCGAGAAGGCGCTGGCCTTGGATCCGGACAACCCCCAGGCCCACCACCGCTTCGCGGTGCTGCTGCAAAACGACGGGGAACTGGAGGAGGCCGTGCGCCACGCGGACCGCGCCATCGCCCTGCGCCCAGCCTCGGAATTCACTTACGTCACCGCCTCGGACTCACTGCTCTGGATGGGCCGCGCCCCCGAGGCCGAAACCCGCGTCGCCCGGGGGCTGGCGGAGGCGCCGGGCTCCACGGTGCTGAAGAGCCTGGATGCCTACTGCGCCTATGAGCGCGGCGACACGGCCACCGTGAACCGCTACGTTGCGGAGCTGGCATCGGCCTGGCCGCCTGACCACTCCAATGCGGTGTTGCTGAAGGGGCTCCCCAGGGCCGTCCTCAAGGATGCCGCTGGAACCCTCGCGGTCTATCAGCCCTACTTCCGTCGTTGCCAGACCACGGATTGGAACACCCGCCTTCACAACGAGAAGCGTGTGGCCTCCGTGAACCTGTACTTCATGGCCCGCACGCTCGCCGAACTGAGACTCAAGGGAGAAGCCCTGCCCATGGTCGACCTCGCGGACCAGCTCCACAATGGAAAGCGCCGCGTCGCCAAGCGGGATCCTGCCTTTCGATGAGCGCGAGGCGCTAGACGCTGAGCGAAAACCTGCCGAATAGTGTTCGGGACCTGGGACACAGGACCCAAGGTCTACAGCCCACTTCCGTTTCGCGCATCCGCAATGAGGCCTTCAATGCGCGTCCGCACTTCGCGCATGAGCTGCTCGCGGTTGGTGAAAGCGCCTGTGTCCACGGGCTCGCCAAAGCTCACCAGGTAGTGGCCGGGACGGATCCACAGGGCCCCAGGCCGCAGGGTCTGGTGGCCCCCCAAGGTGGCTAGCGGCACGATGGGCACGCCCGCATCCATGGCCAACTGGAAGCCGCCCTTTTTGAAGGGCAGCAACTCGCCGGTCTTGGTACGGGTGCCCTCCACGAAGATGACCACGTTGCGGCCCCGGCGGATTTTGAGGACCGCTTCCTGGATGCTCCGCACCGCGTGCTCGCGGTCGCCACGGTCGATCCAGATCACCCCCGCGCACATGGCCGCCCAGCCCACGAAGGGGATGAATTTCACTTCCTTCTTCGCGATGTAGACCGCAGGCACCGGGATGGCCCAGATCAGGAGCGGCGGATCCAGCTGGCTCTCGTGGTTGCTCATGAAGATCACGGGTTGTTCATTGCGCCGGATGGCTTCGGGCAGTGAGTCCCAGCCCCGGGTCTCCAGGCTGATGCCGCAGACCCGGAACATCTGCCGGGCCCAGAGCGGGCCGATGGTGAAGAAGGCTCGCCGTGGGCCCAGGAAGGGCGCCGCCACCAGGATCCCGAGCACCGTCAGGGGCACCGTGAGAAAGGCCCAGAGCAGGGTGAAGCAGCCCCAGACGGGGTTGTCCCGCCAGGTTTCCATCTAATGCGCGTCTTGGATGGACCAGCGGTCCGTGCAACCGCCGCTCTCCACCACATGATCGCTGTGCTGCAGCCGAAGCGTGTGCTGGACTGTCTGCATCACCGTGAACAGCGCCTCGGAAAGGCCAAGCCGGCGCAGGTCCCCGGCCGAGAACCAGGTCACGCCTTCGCCATTCTTCCGCGCCGCGTGGTCCGCCAGGATTTGTTCCGTGATGCCCAAGGGAGCCTCCGCCTTCCATTGGACCGCGCCGAAGGCGGAGGAGCAAGGTGCGGTGGTGGCCTGGGCGAGGGCATCGGTCACATCTGCCTCAATGTGCAGGGTGGGTGCTGTCCGCCCCGGGCTCATGTCCCGGCACTGGGTCCACGCCGCCCGTGGTGAAGGGCGAGCAGCGTAGCAGGCGCCAAGTGGTGAGGACACCGCCCCGCAGGGTGCCATAGCGGCGCATGCAGCCCAGGCCATAGTGGCTGCAGGTGGGCGTGAATTTGCACTGGCTGGGCACGTGGGCGCTCAGCGTGATCTGGTAGGCGCGGATGAGGCCGCGGCAGACCCAGGTGCTGGGCTGGAAGCGCACCGGGAGCAGGGCCTCGACACAGAGGTAGATGAACAGGGCCAGGAAAGGGTGATTGAGGGTCCACACGGTCATACGGTTCTTTCGCGGTTGAGGGCTTGAATTTGCGTCGGGAGCCTCGTCCACCGCGGCACCCTGGGCTTGGCCCCTAGGCTCCGGCAAGTTCCTTCTCCGCTTTGAACTTCCTGGCTTCCTCCAGGAAGGCTGGAACGAGATCCTCCTCCTTCACCTTGCGGATCAGCTCGCCGCGGCGGTAGATCAAGCCTTCACCCGCGCCGCCCGCCACACCCAGATCCGCGTCCCGGGCCTCGCCAGGGCCGTTCACCACGCAGCCCATGACCGCGTAGGTGATGCCCTCGTGGTTGATCTCCTTGAGACCGGCCTCGATTTCGTTGGCCACGCGGTTGAGGTCGATCTGCACCCGGCCGCAGGAGGGGCAGCTCACCATGCGGATGCCGCCTTCGCGGAGGCCC
Source organism: Holophagaceae bacterium (assembly GCA_025357545.1). Classification (GTDB taxonomy): domain Bacteria; phylum Acidobacteriota; class Holophagae; order Holophagales; family Holophagaceae; genus JANXPB01. The sequence goes on along the minus strand of JANXPB010000175.1, from coordinate 29,490 downwards.
AGGGCCCGCAGCATCTCGTGGCCGACCTTGCATTCCTCTTCGCCGTCGCCGGTGAGCGAAACCCGGACCGTGTCACCGATGCCTTCCCCCAGCAGGATGCCCATGCCGATGCTGGAGCGGATGGTGCCGCCGAAGGGCGTGCCCGCCTCGGTGATGCCCAGGTGGAAGGGGTAGTCCACCTGCGCGGCGAGCAACCGATAAGCCTGCACGGTGCGTATCACGTCGCTCGCCTTGAGGCTGATCTTGGTGTTGTGGAAGCCTTCCTTTTCGAGCATCTCCAGGTGGCGGAGGGCTGACTCCACCATGGCTTCCGGCGTGGCGGTGCCGAACTTCTCCAGCAGATCTTTCTCGAGGGAGCCGCCGTTGACTCCAATGCGGATGGAAATGCCCTTTGCACCCGCTTTTTCCACCACGGCCCGCACCCGGTCCTGGCCGCCGATATTGCCGGGATTGATGCGCAGGCAGGCGGCGCCGCCATCGGCGGCCACCAGGGCCAAGCGGTAGTCGAAATGGATGTCAGCGATGATGGGGATGGGGGACCGGGCCACGATCTCGTGGAAGACTTCCCCAGCCTTTTTGGTGGGCACGCTCACCCGGACGATCTCGCAGCCGGCGCCGGCGTAGCTGTAGATCTGGCTGACGGTGGCTTCCACGTCCCGGCTGTCGGTCTTGGTCATGCTCTGCACGGGGATCGGCGCGTCTCCGCCCACCGGCACCTTGCCCACCATGACCTGGCGGGTCTTGCGCCGGGGACTTAAGGGCTTCAGCTGATCGGACATGCGGACCTCGGTCCCGCGGGAACGGGATCCTCCAGTCTAGCGGGAGCGGCCCTTGAGAGGCACCGTGCCCTGGCTGCTGCCTGCCAGATCCAGCACCCGCGCGGGGCCGTGGGACTTGGTGATGTAACCCCGCAGACTCTGGATCTGGGCGAGCACCCTCTGGACGTGGTCCAGGCAGGTGGTCAGGTCCTCGAGTTCCCGGGCCTGGGGGGAGATCCCTCCCTGCTTCCAGCCATCGATCAGGGCCTGGGCGTCCCGCAGGTAGGGCCAGACTTCCAGGGCCGCGCCCCCGGCGATCTCCACCAGGGCGCGCTGCCGCTCGGCTAGCAACAGATCCCGCTGTTGGCGGGAAAAGCGCACCATCATCCGGAGCTTGGCCAGCAAATCCGGTGGTGGGCTGGGCCAGGCCACGCAATCCATGGCTCCAGCGCTCAGGCCCTCGGCCATGGTGATTTCCAGGAGGCCCTGGGACGCCAGGAAAATGAGGGGTGTCTGGGCATTCAGTTCGCTGTCATGGAGGGTTTGGCTGAGTTGCTGGCAGCCTTGGCTGGAAAGCCCCTGCTCCAGCAGGACCCCCTCGAAGGACTGGAAAGTGCAGTTCTCGAAGGCCTCCACGGCGCCGCAGGAAAGGGTGAGATGGTACGGCGACGCGCGGAGGTCCCTTTGAATGGCTTGGAGGTCCACATCGGAAGCCATGGCGACTAGGATCCGGCCGGGGTTCTCCTGAGTGGGTAGGTAGGATTCATGCATGAGGCTGGGGCCCGCCAGTGGTATTGTGCCCAATCGCCGGGCCGATGCACCCAACTCTTTCCCCTCTTCCAACTCTTGCTACACTGGCCCATCCCCCACAATCTTCTTCGAGGAACCGCCATGAAGATGACGACCCGCAGCCACAACGACGTGCTGATCCTCTATCCCGAGGGCAAGATCACGCTGGGGGATGGTGACCAAGAACTGGGCGAGGCCGTCCGCACGGCCCTGGACCAGGGCAGCCGGAAGGTCCTCATCAACTTCACCAAGGTGAGCTACCTGGACTCTTCTGGCGTGGGCGAGCTGGTGGGCTGCTTCACCTCTGTGAAGGGCAAGGGCGGGGAGCTGCGCATCTGCGGTATGAACACCCGTATCTTCAGCCTGATCACAATGACGAGCCTCCACTCGGTGTTCGACGTGAAGGACACGGAAGAAGAGTCCCTCTCGGGCTTCTGAGTCCATGCCACCCATGCGCCCGGTGCGTGCGGCCCGCGCATCGGCGCTGATTGGACTTCTCTGCCCCGTTGGCGCCGCGGCCCAGCCCGCGCCGCCGGCGGGGCAGGATTCGTTTCAAGGGTTTGCCTGGAGCGGTGGGGACGTCGACGATCAGACCTTTGCGGCGATGGCCTCCGGGCTAGTCCCGGGCAAGCCCATCACCGCGCCCCTGGCGAAGGTGCTCGAGGCCATCCGGGCCACGGACCGCTTCCGGACGGTGGAGGGCAGTCTGGAACCCGGCCCGGGTGGCGTGGTGGCGCGCATCCGTCTGGACCCCTGGGCGCCACTCAGCACCTGGGCCTGGCAGGGCGATGCGCTGCCGGCCAAGGCTTGGCAGAGCCTCTTTCCCGATCTGCGGAAAGGGCGGCGTCTGGGCCCGATCCGGCTGGAGGATTGGCGGAAGCGCGCCGAGGCTTGGTTAAGAGACGAGGGCCATCCCCAGGCCTCGCTCCAGCTGGAGCGGGATGCCACCGGTGCGGCGTTGACGCTGCATCTCGCGCTGGGGCCCCCAAGCCTGATCCGGACGGTCGAGGTGGTGGGTGATCTAGGGCCCTACAGCCAGACGAACCTGCTCAAGACCGCAGGCATCGAGCTGGGCCGCACGCTCTGGACCCAGACCCTCCGCCGCCAGGCGGCCCGGGACCTGCGCCGCCGTTTCGTGAAGGACCGGCGGTTAGAGGGGAAGGGCGAATTCTCCTACGCGAGCGATGGCACCATAACGCTCACCGTGCATCCCGGGCCGATCGTGCGCCTCCGATCCCAAGGTGAACGCCTCAGCCAACGCACCTTGAAGGAACTGGTGCCATTGGTCCGGGCGGACCGCTACGGACCAGAGCTGCTGGACGAAGGCGACCGCAACATCACCCGCCACTTCCGTGACAAGGGCTACCTGGATGTGAGATCCACCCATGTTCGCGAAGGGGTGGCCGGGGATGCCGCGCAACCGCAGGAAGTGCTCATCACCTACCAAATCCGGCTAGGCCAGCGGCATTACGCGAACCGCATCCTCTTTGAAGGCAATCAGGAATTGACGGACCAAGAGCTGCGCAAGGCTGCCAGCCTTCCACGGGGTTCGCTCTTCTTCAATGCGCCCAAGGCCACGCCAGACCTGCTGGGCGAAGTGGAGACCCGCATCAAGAACCGCTATCTTGCGGCCGGCTTTTCGGAAGTGCGGCTGCGGCGCCGCGTCGATGTCCGCAATGGCGAACAGGTGCTGGTCTTTTCCATTCGCGAAGGGTCTCGCCGCACGCTGCGGGCCATCATCCTGGAATTGCCCGAAGGTGATGTGTGGGATCCGTGGAAATTCGGCGAGCATTTGCTCCGCGCCTTTTCCGACAAGCCCATCCTTCTGCAACCTGTCTTCATCCAGCGGCGGCGCTACCAGTCCGACCGCCGGGAACTGAAGGGGCTCGTGGCGGTGCTGGAACTCCTCCCCAGCGAGATCGGCAAACCTAAAACCAGGGTGCGCCTCCTGACCGAGCAGCCGGTCCCCTATCTGCGGGCGGACATGGGCGCGGTGCTCACGGGCATCAACCAGCATGTAGCCTCCCTGGGCTCCATCCGGCCCAGCATCCACATGCGCTTCGACGAGGATGACGCCGGTGCCACCATCCGCATCGACATTCCGAAACAGGACCTGCCCCAGGTGCGGCGGCTGGTGGTGCAGGGCAGCGACGAAACCCGCGCCCGGGCGGTAGCCCGGGAGACCAAGGACTTGGAACCGGGCAAGCCCCTCAACCTTGAAAACGTGGGCCAGGCCCAGGCCAACCTGGGCAACCTGGGGGCCTTCAAGCGCGTGGACATAGTGAGCATGAAGGATGTGGCCGCCGAGTCGGAGGGGCGGGACAAGACCGGTCCCTGGACCGATAGCGACTTGGCACTGCGCCTGGAAGAGCGCTCCCACTGGGTTTTCAGCGAGTCCTTCGGCTACGACAAGAGCACGGGCTACAACTTCGGTTACGGGGTGCAACGCCTGAATGTCCAAGGCATGGGCCGCACCCTGGATTTCGGCCTGCGAGCCGGCGACGGCACCATCAAGAACCCCACCTTGCGGAGGTGGTTTCCCACAGGTGATTTCTCGCGTTCGGTGGATAGCTACACCCTGGGCTACACCGATCCCTGGTTCTCGCCGGGCATCCTTACCAATTTCTTGCCGGAGCGCGCCCAGTACAGGGCCGAGGCAGCCTATATCCAGGAACAGCAGACCGCCTATCTCATTCGGCGGCGGCGTGTGCTGAACAGCCTGGAGTGGCGTCTCGATGCCACGCGGGTGCTGCGCATCGGCCACCGCTTCGAACGTTCCGACGTGCGGCTGGTGGACCTCGTCGACCTGAACTCGCCTCCCTATGATCGGTTCAAGAGCATCCTCGAGGACCCTGACCTGCTGAACAATGCCACGCGGAGCCCCTCCCGCTCCACCATCTCCGCGCCCTACATCCAGTGGATCAGCGACACCCGCGACAGCCCCTACGATCCTACGAACGGCGCGCTCACCTCAGTGCGTCTGGAATTTGCGAACCAGTTGTTCGGCACCAGCCGGAACTCCAGTTTCGTGAAGCTGGATGCCCGCCAACAATGGACCTGGCCCGTGGGCTACCGGGCCAGCGCAGGCGTCGTGAGCCTGGGCCTGCGCATCGGCGCGGCGCGCCCCACCTCCAGCAGCAGCCAGCAACTGCCCTTGGCGGAGCGCTTCTTCGCCGGCGGCTCAGGCACCTTCCGGGGGGTTGAACCCGACTTCCTGGGCCCCGAGACCAGCATCCCTTTCCTCCGCCAGACCTCGGGCGGAAAGTATGTTCCCCTGCTCTCGCCCGATGGGACGAGCATCGTCTACCAGCTCATTCCCATTGGCGGGCAGGGCTTGGCCCTGATCAATCTGGATTACCGGTTCCCGCTCATCGGGACGACGATCTGGGGGGAGGTTTTCATGGACGCGGGCCAGGTTTATCCAAGCATCCTGCGGGGGGCTGCCTTGAGTCCCGGCGGAACGCCTTACCAGTCCCAATATCCGCCGTTGCGCGTGGCGGCCGGCGTGGGCCTCATTTTCAAGCTGGGCCTGCCCATCAAGATCGAATACGGCGCGGACGTCAAACGCATCCTGGGCCGGACCCGCACCCGAGAAGAAAGGAACACTCAACTTCATACCCTCCTGATCTCCGCCGGTTTCCAATTTTAGGAGCCCTTGCGAAATCACCCACGCGAGTGGGTGATTTCGTTAGGGCTCCTTATGCCGGCCGCAGGCCGGCGCGATGGGTGGTTTTCCAAAGCAAATCGAAGGCGTTAGGGCTTCTTATGCCGGCCGCAGGCCGGCGCGATGGGTGGTTCTCCAAAGCAAATCGAAGGCGTTAGGGCTCCTCTCACCCTTAACGGGTATAACGGGCCCTATCCGAACCGACAGAAAGGCGCTGTCGGTCCGCTAAGGGCCCATATTGCCGGCCGCAGGCCGGCGCGATGGATTTTCTGTCGGCTAGGCGAGCCCGCTTTCCAATCTCCTCCGCGCGGCGGGGCCGACCGCAACCGATCGGGCCATGCATTGGGCACGGCCATCACGCAGCCATCACGGAACCAGCAGCGGCCCACCTCCGCAAGGCCTTCCCTCGACAAAAACCCAGAGCCAGCTACAATAACGGTTTCGTAATGGCGCGTAGCTCAGCGGTAGAGCACCACCTTGACACGGTGGGGGTCGGCGGTTCGAGACCGCCCGCGCCAACCAAAAGGCTGGAGGAATCTCCGGCCTTTTTTATGGCTCGAATCAACCAGTGGGGAAGTCTCGAAGCGCCGACCGAAGGATGGCGGGCAGACTGATTCGGGCCGAAGGCCCTCACCCCTGCGGGGCCGCTATCGCTGCGCGATACGGTCCTATCCTTCTTTCGCTTCGCTGCGGTCGGATGGTGGGAAAGGCGGAGCCCGCGAGAGCGTGCGCAGCCGGTCCCGCCTAGCGGGATTCCCCTGCCCAGCCAGCCGCCAAGGTTCCTCAGTCGGTGCGGGGCCCCGCGATTGGGAGGACATCCAGTCCTCCCAAACCGCGACCCACATCCTCCCTCGCCGCCCGCGCCAACCACGCAATCAAACAAGGCCTGGATGCGGAGTTCTTGGCCCTTCCCTCTCGATCCCTGTGTCGACACGCTGTCAAAAACTCTGCCCAGGGTGGGGGTGGACGAAGCTGGATGAGCGGCTTTCATGGCCGTCGTAGGTCACCTGCCAGCCTCACTCCACGGTCACGCTCTTTGCCAGATTCCGGGGCTGATCCACATCGCAACCCCTGAGAACAGCGATGTGATAGGCGAGGAGTTGCAGCGGTACGACGTAGAGGATAGGGGTCAGCCAAGGGTGCATTTTGGGCAGATGGAGCACATCCTCGGCGATGTGGTCCAGGCCTTCATCCCCTTCGGTGACGAGGCCCAGGATGCGGCCGTCCCGGGCAGCGGCCTCCTGCAAATTGCTCAGGGTCTTCTCGCGGTGGGCGTCATTGGGCATCAGCGCCACGATGGGCAGGTGGCGATCGATCAGGGCGATGGGACCGTGCTTCATTTCGCCGGCGGGATAGCCCTCGGCGTGGATGTAGGAGATTTCCTTCAGCTTCAGGGCGCCTTCCAGGGCGATGGGATAGAGGGGGCCCCGGGCGAGGTAGAGAAAGTCCCTGGCCTCGCGCCAGTCCTGGGCCCACTTCGCGATTTGAGGTTCCAGGGCGTAGAGGCGCTCCAGCACTGCGGGCAATTCGCGCAGGCCCTGGATCAGTTCGGCGCGAAGCTGCGGGTCGAGGGTGCCCTTGGTCTCGCCGATGCGCAGGGCCAGCAGCAGCAGCACACAGAGCTGCGTGGTGAAGGCCTTGGTGGAGGCCACGCCGATCTCGGGCCCCGCATGGGTGAGCAGGGTGGCGCCGGCCTGGCGGGTGGCGGTGGAGCCCTGCACGTTGCAGATCACGAGGGTGCGCGCCCCCCGGGCGCCGGCCTCCTTCAGCGCGGCCAGGGTGTCAGCGGTCTCGCCGCTCTGGGTGATGCCGATGGCGAGCGTGTGGGGCGGCACCACCGGATCGCGGTAGCGGTATTCCGAGGCGTAGTCGATGTCCACGGGTATCCGGGCCAGCTGCTCCAGGAAGAATTTCCCCACCAGCCCCGCGTGCCAGCTGGTGCCGCAGGCCAGGATGGCGATGCGGTCGAAGGCGCGCAGTTGGTCGTGCGTGAAGGGCAGGTCCAAAGGCATGGGCTCGTCGGCCTCCACCGGCAGGCGATTGAGCAGGGTGTTGGAGATCGCCTGGGGCTGCTCGAAGATCTCCTTTTGCATGAAGTGCTTGAAGCCTCCCTTCTCGGCAGCCACGGGGTCGAAGGGAACCGTGTGCACCGTGCGCTGGACCTCGCTGCCATCCAGCCGGAACAACCGCGCCCCCTGCCGGGTGATCTCCGCCAGGTCGCCGTCCTCGATGTAGATGACTTTCCGCGTATGGCGGAGCAGGGGCACCACGTCCGAAGCCAGGAAGTTCTCGCCTTCGCCCAGGCCGACGACCAGGGGCGGCCCGCTGCGGGCGACCAGGATGCGGTCCGGATCATGGGCGTGGAGGCAGGCGATGGCGTAGATGCCGCGCATGCGGCCCACGGCCTGGCGGAAGGCCTCCACAAAACCGAGCCCTCCCTGCATCAGGTGCGACACCATCACCGGAAAACATTCGGTGTCGGTCTCGCTGACGAAGGTATTACCCGCGGCTTTCAGCTCGGCGCGCAGCTCCAGGAAATTCTCGAAGATGCCATTGTGCACGGCCACCACCTTGCCGTCGTTGCTGCGGTGGGGGTGGGCATTCTCTTCGGTGGGGCGACCGTGGGTGGCCCAGCGGGTGTGGCCGATGCCGAGGGGGCTCGGATCCTGGAGGTCGATCTTGGCCTGCAGGTTGATGAGCTTGCCGCTGGCGCGGGTGATGCGGAACTGCCCGTCGCCGGCCACCAGCGCCACGCCGGCGCTGTCGTAGCCCCGGTACTCCAGCGTACGCAGGCCTTCCACCAGGATCGCCGCCGCGCCCGACTGTCCGATGTAACCCACGATTCCACACATAGAGCCTCCACTCCGTCCTGCCGCCTTCCGAACGCTAACGGATGATGCGCCCATCACCAAGGTGGTGGAATGGCCTCACAGCGTGGCTACCCAAACGCCACACCTGTGGTGGCACCTCACCAGATCAGCGCTGGATCCTGAGTCGGGGAATGACCCACCAGGCTTTCGGCCATGTTCCGCAAGGCGGTGCCCGCGGGGCTTTCGGGGTAGAGGGCCACCACGCTGCGCTGTTCGCGCACGGCCTGCAGCAGGTGGCGGTCCGAGGGCACCAGGCCCAGGACGTCCAGATCACGGCCCAGGAAGTGCCGCGCGGCGGAGCGCAACTGGTCCACGGCCTCGGTGGCCTCCTCCAGGCTTTGGGCATTGTTCACGACCAGCTGGATGGGCTTCCGGGGCTCCCGGGCATTGAGCACCTTCACCATGGCGTAGGCGTCCAGCAGGCTGGTGGGTTCCGGCGTGGTGACCAGGATGACTTCTTGCGCAGCAGCCAGCATCTTGAGCACCGCGTCATGGATGCCCGCCGCCGTGTCGATGAGCAGCCAGTCGGCATCCTCGCAGACCCGCTGCAGGCTTTGCACCAAGCGCAGCTCGGAAGGCGCGTCCAGCTGGGACAGCTCATGGACGCCGCTGCTGGTGGGGATCACCCACAGGCTTCGGCCCCCGGGCACGGGCGCTTTGAGCAGGATGTCCTCCATCATTTTTTCGCCCCTGAGCACGTGCTCCAGGGTGTGGCGCGGGGTCAGGCCCAGGAGCACGTCCAGGTTGGCCAGCCCGAAATTGGCGTCGAGCACCACGACCTTCTGGCCGGCCATGGCGAAGGCCGTGGCGAGTCCTGCCACGACGTTGGTTTTGCCCACGCCGCCCTTGCCGCTGGTCACCGCCACCACCCGGGCGCGAAAAAGGGACAGGGGACCGGCCATGTCAGATGTGCCCTGGCCGTGCGGCAGCAGAGCCCGCCGGAACGGCAACCGCGAAACTCATCGACACGTCTAGGAAGGCCAGGGTCGGCATGTTGACACCAGTCCGGTGAAGGGCGAGGAAGATGCCAAGTGGGCTGTAGGCTATGGGGTGGAGCTCTTGCCGTGTCTGGCCCACAGCCCATGGCTCCTAGCCTACCTAAGCCCATCCCAGCGCTCCGGCTGATGGAAGCGGCAGCGCCAGCCGGCCCAGCTCACCCGCTGGAAGGTGACGGCGCCGGGCCAAGGGACGCGGTCCAGATAGCGGGCCAGGGCCAGTTGGAGGCGCAGCCGCTGCTCATGGGTCAAGGCGATGTTGCCGCCCACCCAGGCCCCGGCTTTCCTGGCCTTCACCTCCAGCAGCCGCAGTTCGTCGCCGCGGCTCATGAGCAGGTCCAGCTCAAAGCGCCCCTGCTGGAAGCGCCAGGCCACCAGGTCCCAGCCTCGCAGCCAGAGCAGCCAAAGCGTCATGCGCTCGCAGCGCCGGCCCCATCGCCAAGCGGCGCCGCCGCGCCTTCGACTGGGCTTCAGGACCCCTTCGGGCTTCAAACCGTCAGCCCTTCTTGCCAAAGCGTCCAAGCAGGCCCTTGGTCTCTGCCAAGAGCCCCCGGATCGATCCACCCAGATCCCTGCCGCTTTCCACGGACTCGTGTTTGCTTAAGGCGGTCTCCTGCTGGAAGTGGGGGTGCTGGGGCGCCAGATGATAGGCCCACTCCCGGTAGCGGGTGGCACGGCTGGGCATGCCCAGGGTCTGGTAGGTTTCCGCCAACCGGATGGCGGAGTCTGCATCCCTTTCATCAAGCCGCAGGCAATGTTCCAGAGCTGCCACCAACGTGCGGCGATCCCCACCGCTGGCATCCAGGATCTTGGCATGGAGGGCATGGTACTCATGCTTGTCAGGGTCTTCTTTCAAGGCAGCGCCGATGCAGGCCAGGGCTTCCGCATAGTCCGCCTTCTCCAGGGCATCCTTGGCCCTACCTACCGGATTTTTGGCGGGGGGCGTGTAGGAAGCAAGGTCGATCTGCATGCCCTGATCCAAGGCCAGAGGAACCGGCTCGGTGGTTTCGGCGGCGGCCCCTCCCCGGTCCTTCAGTTGCGAGAAGGCTTCGGTCAACTCACGGTACCGCAGAGCGGCCGCAAGGCGGTCGGCTCCGGTGAAGCGATCCGGGTGTGATTCCTTGGCGAGCCTTATGTAGGCTGCCTTGACCTGTTCGGCTGAAGCATCGGGTTGGAGGTCGAGGGTTTCGTAGGGGTTCACGGTGCCGCCGGTGGGAGGATTGCGACGGGTCTCTGAAACAAGGCCTCGCTGGGAACAGGATAGCGCTGTGACCCGGCGTGAAGCCTCCGCTGAAAACGTGGCCCCAGCTCAGCGGACCCGACGAAGGCAGAGCCCCACCCTTTCCTGGCTGGGGCATTACCTCCCCATCGCTCGGGGTCATGGGTAGGTTCCCGCGGAAGGCTACTTCCGGCCTTTGGCTGCGCTCCCACTGCTGGTTCCCGCCAAGTCCCGCAGGGCCAGCTGGCCTTGGCGGCCGTAGTCAATGGCCTCGCCAAGAATGCGCGCCGCTTCCTGGGGGGCGTGGAAGCCCATGGAGTTTTCCGCGTTGACGAAATCCACCCGCCACTGGGCCTTGCGCTGGAACTCGAGGATGGGGGCGAGCTTCGCTTCGTCCAGGCCGCCCTTCTTGGCGGCCTCGAGGTCGGCGATGAGCTGCACCACCGCATCCTCGGCCCGGTTCATGAGGGCCTTGGTGCGGTCCTGGATGGCCTCGACCCGGGCCTTCAGCTCCTCTTCGGGGAAGCGGTGGCAGGTCTGGCAGGAGCGCGAGATGTTCAGCAGCGGGCTACGCACCTGGTGGTCGCTGATCTTGATGGCGCCCTCGCGGACGTAGGGCATGTGGCAGTCGGCGCAGGAAACGCCGGAACGGGCGTGGATGCCCTGGCTCCACATCTCGAATTCCGGATGCTGGGCCTTGAGCACCTCGGCGCCGGTCTTGCCGTGCTTCCAGTCGAAGAAGCGGTGGCCGTCGGGGAATTTGTAATCGTCGTAGTAGGCCTCGATCTGCTCCACCTTCAGGCCTTTGTTCCAGGGGAAGAACAGCGTGGTCTTGGGGCCGCAATAGTACTCCACGTGGCACTGGCCGCAGACCATGGAGCGCAGCTCCTGCCTTGACGCGTCGCGGTTGGCATCGTAGTTCGCCAGCTTGTCGCCCTTGCGCCACTTCTCAATGGAGGGCAGGTGGGGCACGGGCTCGCCGCTGCGGGCCAGGGCGTCGATGCCGCGGATGAAGCCGGGCTTGGTGACGCGCAGCTGCATGCTCTTGGGGTCGTGGCAGTCGATGCAGGCGACGGGGTGCTTCACGAGCTTGGTGGCCTCGCCGTAGGGCAGCTTGCAGACCGCCTCGAAGCCGGCCATGAGCTGGGCCTGGGCGTTGGGGCTGGTGAAGGCCTCGTCCAGGGTTCCGGGCGCGCCCTGCTTCAGGCCTTGCTCCCGGAATGCCACGGTATTGGATGCGTGGCAATGGAGGCAGGAACCGGGCTGCTTGCGCTCGGTGACACGCTTGGTGACGCGCTGGTCATCCAGCATGTAGGCGTGGCCCTGGCGCTGGTTGTAGTCGATGGAGAACGCATAGCCGTCGAAAATCGAGACCAGCCGCGGGTCCTCGGCGATCTTGCTCCTGAGCAAGCCCTCGCTGCCGCCGCCGCCATACTTGGTGCCGTACTTCTCGAGGGTGCGCTGGTAGGCATCGTACTGCCGGGGGAAATTCTTCCCCCATTGGGCCGGATCGACGGTCTTCTCGTCCAGATCCATCAGCTTGAAGCTGGTCTGGCGAGCTTCGGCCTTGCGCTTGGTGACGTTGGAGTAGAGCGCCATCACCAGCACGGTGGCCAGGGCGGCGCCCGCGGCGATGAGGCCCATGCGCACGGCGGGACGGGCAAGGAGGGCGGGCTTGGAGTCGGTCATGGGAGACCTCCGGTGGGGACAGCAGGCAGCTTGTTTGAGAACAACGGATCCGAATAAGGATGTTCAGCGGCGAGGGCCATGGCCCACCTCCTGGTGGCAGCGGACGCAGCCGTAGAGATCCGCCTTCAGCGAAGGGTCCGTGGGCACGCCCAGGGTGCCGTGGGCGGTGATTTCGTCCGTGAGATCGCCGTGGCAGCGCAGGCAGTTCTCCTCGAGCACCTGGGCATTGCCGGGCTTGATGCGGATGGGCTCCTGGAAATCCTGGAGCGTGAAGGCCTTGGAATGGTGGTAGCCATTGCTGGCCTTGACGAACAGCTTGTGCACCACGTTGTCGTGGGGCAGGTGGCAGTCGTTGCAGGTGGCCACGGCATGGTGGGAGCCCTTGCTCCACCCGTCGTACTGCTCCCGCATGATGTGGCAGTTCACGCAGACCGCCGGGTCGTTCGAGAGGTACGAGGTGCCCTGGGCCGATACGAAGGTGAAGGTTCCAGAGCCCAGGAACACGCCCACCAGGAGGCTCGCGAGCACACCGGAGAAGAGGAGGGTCGAAGGGCCTTTCACGGTGGGGGATCCTCGAGGATGAAACCTGGGCGGTGGAGCGGCGCGATCCGCCGAGCGGAAACGTCCGTGGGACTGCAGCGGTCCGACCAGTATCCGCGATGAAAAAGACCACTCAATCCGAATATGACTTCCGTCACAGTCCTGGGCCGGGATGCGGCCTATTCGTCCTGGCGGGGCGCGATAAGGCTCCGCTGCACGCGCTCGAGATTGCCCTGGAGGCGCACCAGCTTCCAGGCGATCCACATGGCGTAGCCCAGCCAGACCCAGAGCAGGCGAGGGTCGCAGGGGGTCTTCTTGAGCACTTCGGTGCCGATGTCGAGCCGTAGGCCTTGGAGGAACCAGACCACCATGCCGAAGCCGATGAGCAGATGGCCCCACCGGATCCAATAGGGCCGGAGCCCCTCCTTGGCCTTCCACCGCAGCAACAGCCAGCGCATGAAAGCCTCGGATTTCTGCTCGCTGAAATGCAGGGCGATGAGCCGGTCCACCAGCGGCGCGTAGCGGTGGACCTTCAGCTCGGCGATCTCATCCTCGCCGTTGAGCTTGCGCAGGAAGGCCGAGCGGATCTTGCCGACGCATTCCTCCCACGGGGCCTCTTCCCGGTGGACCGCGAGCTGCAGGCGCACGAGCCCCACCCAGAGCAGGGCCTGGGCCAGCAGCACGCCCCACAGCGCCATGCCCTGCCAACCGCTGTTCCGCACGACATCCAGGAAACGGGTGAGATCCATGGGAAGAGTGTGCCTGGAACCTGCGGGGCTTGGCGAATCCGGGGCAGCGGTCCAGGAATCTGTCGGAACGGTCCGCCGGGATCCGGCATTATGGAGGCACCATGTCCCTCCATTCGCTCCGTCCGCTGTTCCTGCTCCCCATGGCTCTGGCGCCGCTGGCTGCCCAGACCCCTGATGCCTGGGACCAGCTGCTGGCCCGGCAGCGCTTCCGCCCCGAGGACCAGGGCGCCTACCAGCTCGTGACCCGGGGGCAGGAATTCGAGGGCACCTGGCGCTTCGACCGGCAGATCACACTCTTGCGGGCTTCCGGCGAGCTCAGCTTCATGCAGCTGGACGACGGCCAAGCCAAGGCCTTCTGGGCCCGGCAGCGCTGGTCTCCGGGGGAGAGCCGCTGGGCCTTGCTGGGGCCGAACCTCGAGGTCGCGGCCAGCGGCAACGCCCCCTTCACGGTGGACTCCCTGCTCCAGACATTGCGGGACGCGGGGTGGAAACCCCTGGCGGAACGGCGGGACGCGTTCCTCCGGGAACACCCCGACAATGGCGAGGCTTGGCAGGATCTCTTCACCGAATCCCTGAAGGTCGCCCTGGCCCCGGGGGATCCGAACACGCCTTCTCCCGGGGCGGGGGGCAAGGGCGGGGATGCCGCAGGCGACAAGGCCGGCGAACCGGCGAGCGCTGAACCGCCGCCCGATGCGGCCTCCGACCAGGCCCGCTTCGGCGAGGTGGACCGGGCGCTCCGGGGCCTCATGGAGGTGAACGGCTGGGTGGACCATTTTGAATTCCGCATCGGGTTGGATGAAAGCGCCAAGGGATTTTCCGCCTCGCCGCTGCTGCAGCCTTCCACCACCAACATGCGCACCGGGGTGGAAGCCGCCCTCAAGGCCCGGCCCGGGGACTGGCGGCTGTGGAGCGCCTGGACCGAACTGGCGGGCCCCCGGGACTCGCCGGAAGCGCTGCTGGCGTCGCTCGATCCCGCCCCCCGCCAACCCTGGCCTCCCCTGGATGCCGCGGAGCCCGTGGCTCTGGCCTACCGGCGCATCGCGGATTGGGTGGGACTGGAGCGCTGCGCTGCTTCGGCCATGGTCCAGGCCCTGCAGCCGTTGGTGGTTCAGGCCAGTGACGACGGCTCCGCTCTGTGGCACCGGGCCTCCGTGGCGGCGGCGTGGGGACCCTACCGGGTGGAGGCTCTGCTGCACCTGGGGCGCAAACAGGACGCCATGGCCACGCTCGCGGAATGCCGCACCCTGAGTGGTCGAGCCTGGCGCCGGGTCCAGCAGGCCTTTGGCCACATCAGCCTGGGCGGCGATCTGGAAAAGGTGCTCAATGAGGAGGAGCGGCGGGCCATCAAGGAATTCCTCCGGCAGCCGGGAGTTCAGGAAGCGGTGGCCCCGGCCGCTGCGCCGCCGCTGCGCTTGGCCATCCAAGGGAAGCCCTATTGGGAAGCCGAATTCATGAAGCTCCAAAAGGACGGCGCCTTCGACGCCTGGAAGCCCGGCCGCGATCTCGTGTGGAACCGCCTCACGGACGCGGAGGCCCGCGCCTTCCACGATCGCGGCGAGGGGGGCGAGGCGCGCTGGATGCTGGTCCGGGGCAACGACCTGCTGGCCAGCGGCGGGGAGTTGCCGGCCCTCGGCACCCTTACGGATCTGGTGCGGGGGCAGGGGCTGCCGTATCTGGCGGAGCTGGATGCCTTCATCAAGGCCCACCCGGAGCACCTGGAGGCCCGCGGGCAGCGCATCGCCGAAGTCCTGGGCCGGACACAGACACTGGGGTTGGAGCACCGGCTGCTGGCGGACCGCTCCCGCCTCGGGGCGGTAGCCATTTTCCCGAAGGACTGGAAGGCGGACGGAGAGTTGTGGGCCCCGGCAGCGCGGAAAGCCCTGCCTTTGATCGAGGGGGAGCTGCGCCACTGGCCCGCTTCGGGCGAACTATGGTCGGCTTGGGCCTCTTGGGCAGCGCTGCATCCCGCCCATCCCCGGCCCGGAGCCTTGCTGCGCACCCTCGCCATCTGGAAGAACGTGGAGCAGAGCCGGAACATCATGAGAGCGGGTCCGCTGCCCCTAGAGGCCACCGGGCTGGTGACGGCGTTCCTCCAAAGCCAAAAGGATTGGGAGGGGCTCGCGGACTGGTGCCGGGCCCTCTGGGATCTGGGTTGGCGGGAGGCTCTGCCGGCCTACCTCAAGCCCATGCCAGGGATGAAGGAGATCCCGCCACAGATCCAGCGCTTCATTCTGGACATGCCCTTCCGTCGCATCCTCCAGCCCTACGCTGAAGCGCTGCGCAATCTCGGCCGCACCGAGGAACTGCGCCAGTTGGCCCTGGAAATGGACTTGCTGCAACCGGGCTTGGCCAAAAAACTGGAGGCAACCCCCGACAGCCGTCCAGGGCGGCCAGCGCGCTAAAGGGAAAGCTGACACCGCGAAGGGACGCGAAGGGACTGGATGCCACAGAGAAGGCCTAGGGCCTGTTAACACTACTTGATTTTCCCTGGCCGATGCCCGATGCTTCAGGTCATGGAAATCTCAGAAGCTCAATTCCAACTCATTGCGCACTGCCTTCCTACTCAGCGGGGCAACGTGAGCATGGAGAACCTGAACCTACTCAATGCGATCCTTTATGTCGCCGAGCATGGGTGCAAATGGAGAGGTTTGCCTCCCCGATTCGGAAACTGGCACACCGTCTACACCCGGATGAACCGGTGGGCCAAGAAGGGCGTGTTGGACAGAGTGTTCACAGAATTGCAGCGCGCTCAAATCCTTCGTATCAAAGTCGATGTTGTCTCGCTGGACAGCACCCACATCAAGGTCCACCCGGATGGCACGGGAGCGCTCAAAAAAACGAACCCCAGGCAATCGGGAGATCCCGGGGAGGATGGACCACCAAAATTCATCTGGTTGCCGCAGATGCTCGAACGGTCCTGAAGTTTGAACTGTCTCCCGGACAAGACGGGGATGGGCCCCGTGGCCGAGAGTTGCTGCACAACCTCGGACCACCAGGCCATCCAACCCACCTGCTCATGGATCGAGCGTATGAGGGCAATGAAACAAGGCGACTCGCCGTCGACCTGGGCTATCTCCCGGTCGTACCTCCGATCAGCACGCGGGTAGATCCCTGGGAATACGACAGAGAACTGTACAAGCGTCGGAATGAGGTCGAGCGAGTGTTTAGGCGGTTGAAGGGGTATCGAAGGGTGTTCACCCGCTTCGATAAGCTCGACGTGATGTTTGCTGCTTTCGTAGTCGTAGCCCTGATTATTGAGGCGCTTCGATAGTGTTAACAGGCCCTAGGCTCGCCACCAGGCAATGCGTGACTCGGTCACCAGCCCCGAGAACCCGAAACGACTCGCTACCTCGCACTTTATTCGCGTCCATTCGCGTCATTCGTGGTTCCGGGTCTCGTTCATCCTCAAGCGCTGAGGCGACAACTCACGTCAGAGTTTCGCCCAGGCCACTTCGCCCAGGGCCAAGAAACCTTCCGCATCCAGGCTCCGTTCCTCGGCGCGCTGCAAAAGGTGCTGCATCAATTCCGCAGTGGCCTCGGCGTCGGGCAGGGCCCGGTGGGCGCGGCGGTTGTGGATGCCCAGCAGCAGGCAGAGCTGGTGCAAGGCGCGGCTCTTGGCCTCCGGGAGGAGGGCCATGGCCAAACGCCGGGTGCAGATGAGCCGGTGGCGGTGCCACAGACCATGGGGCAGCCAGGCCTTCAAAAAGGAGCCGTCGAAAGGCGCGTGGTGGGCCACCCAGACTCGGCCTTCGAGTTCGGCGGGCAGGCTCAGCGCCACCTGCTCCCATGGCTTCGCATCCGCGAGCATCGCTGGGGTGATGCCTGTGAGCTTCTGGATGAGGGGCGGGTAGTCGCCTTCGATGGCGGCGAGCATTTCGAAGCTCCCCTCGATCACCGGACCGCACATCTTCACGAGGCCCACGTCGGTGATCTCCGAGGCCGCATGGAAGCGCTCCTTCTTGTCCCAGAAGGCCTTGGGGCTGCCGCCGGTGGTCTCCAGGTCGATCACAGCGAAGCGTAGGCCGCGCAGGGGCATGGGCTCCGGCATCGGGAACAGGCTTGCGTCCTGCTCAGACATGGAGGCGCGCGCGGATCAGGCGCTGATGAGGGTCTTCAGGCCATCGCGGAAGAGCACGTCCACTTTCTTCGCGATGCGCTTCTGCACCTTGCCGAGGCCGAAGCTGGGGTGGTCCATCCATTGGCCTTCCTCCCACCGGGACTGCACACTGTAGGGCTTGGCGACCCTGCCCGCCTGCTCTTGGGTCATCAGTTCCTGGAACCGCGAAGGCGACGCGGAGGCCTTGGGACGCGGGCCGCCCGCGCTGGCGGAGCCCCGCGCGACCCGTGGCGCGGATTCGGTTTTGGGCTTCTCCGCCCGGAATTTATGGACGGATTTGCAGTTCGCGCAAATCAGATTGTCGGGCACGCCATTGGTGAGGGTGAGCACCCGGTGCTGCGTCTCGCCTTTGCAGCGCCCGCAAGGGGCGTCGAGGTCCATGCCGGCATAGTAGGTCTTGATCATGGTTCAAGGTTAACGCAGAAAATCCGGCTCGCCGGCTTGCTTCGGCGCATCGAAGGGCCCATCACCCGAGCAGCGCCACAATCTGCTTCAGCCGTGCCTCCTTTTCCTCAGCCTGGCCGCGCAATTTGGCTACGGCGGCTGCGGGGGCCTTGGTGACGAAGCTCTCGTCGGCCAGGCGGCCACGCAGAGGCTCCAGCTCTTTCAGCAATTTCTCACGTTCCTTTTCGAGTTTCGCCTGTTCCGCCACGGGGTCCTTCAGGCCCGCCATTTCCAAGGCGATGGTGCCGCCGCTCACCACCGCCACCACCCGGGTGGGGGAGGCCAGTTCGGTGGCAGTGAAGTCGACGTTCTCCAGGCGGGCGATGGCCTTGAGGGCCTCGGCGAAGGGCTTCAGCTCCAGGACGGTGCAGGCCGCCGCCACGCGCTTGGCCGGGTCCACGCCGTACTCCGCCTTCAGGCGCAGGAACGCGGTGAGGAGGTCTTGGAACCGCGGGACGAGGGAGATGTCCCCGCCCTCGCGGGCAAGGAGGGGGTGGGTCAGGGGCCAGGCGCGTTCCGCGAGCAGCCGGGGCTCGCCGGGCGGAAGCCTATCCACCACCACGGCTTCGTGAATCTCCTCGGTGACGAAGGGGACCATAGGATGCAATGTCAGGAGGAGGATGTCCAAGAACTGCAGGATGGCTGCCTTCTGGCCGACGGTGCCGTTCATCAGGTTGATCTTGGCCAGCTCGATATAGGTGGCGCAGAAGTCATCCCAGACCAGGTGGTAGAGCAGGTCCGCGGCTTCGTGGAAGCGGAATTCGTCCAAGGCCGTCGTGACCTTGCCAAGGACTTCGCGCAGGCGGCGGATCATCCAGTATTCGGCTTCGCCCAGCTCGGGCTCAACCGACAGTGTCACCTCGTCCGTGAGGTTCATCTGCACGAAGCGCGCGGCGTTCCAGAGTTTGTTGCAGAAATTGCGCGAGGATTCCAGCTTGGCGGGGCTCAGCGCGATGTCCGTGCCCGGGGCGGACATGGAGATGAGCGTGAAACGCAGGGCGTCGGTGCCGAACTCGTCCATGACTTCCAGGGGATCGATGACGTTGCCCTTGGACTTGGACATCTTGGCGCCGGAGGCATCCCGCACGAGGCTGTTGAAGTAGACCTGCCTGAAGGGGATCGAATCCGTCCAGGTGAGGCCGCTCATCACCATGCGCGCCACCCAGAAGAAGATGATGTCGTAGCTCGTGCACATCACATCGTTGGGGTAGTAGCGGGCCAGGTCGGCGGTTTCGTCCGGCCAGCCCAGGATGCTGAAGGGCCAGAGCGCCGAGCTGAACCAGGTGTCCAGGGTGTCGGGATCCTGGTCGAGCTTGGCGGCAGCGCATTCCGAGCAGGCGGTCGGCGCTTCCAGCTCCACATGGAGATGGCCACAGGCGGCGCAGGTCCAGGCGGGAATGCGGTGGCCCCACACGAGCTGGCGGGAGATGCACCAGTCCTGGATGTTCGTGAGCCAGTGCTCCCACACCGCCACATGGTGCTGGGGCGTGAAGGCGATGCGGCCGTCGCGCACCGCTTGGAGCGCCTTCTGGGCCGCGTCCGCCACGTTCATGAACCACTGCTCGGAGACCAGCGGTTCCAGCACCGCGCCAGTGCGGTCGCTGGTGGCCACTTGAGAAATGTGGGTCTGGACCTTGGCCAGGAGGCCCAGGGCTTCCAGCTCCGCCACCACTTTCTTGCGGCACTCGAAGCGGTCTAGGCCCGCGTAGGCGGCACCCGCGGCCGGAGTCATCTTCGCGTCGAAGCCGATGACGACGATGGCGGGCAGGCCCAGGCGCAGGCCAGCCGCATGGTCGTTGGGATCGTGGGCCGGGGTGAGTTTCACGCAGCCTGTGCCGAAGTCCTGGTCCACGAATCCGTCGGCCACCACCGGGATTTCTCGGTCCGTCAGGGGCAGGCGCACCAGCTTGCCGATGAGGTGGGTGTAGCGCGCGTCCTCGGGATGCACCGCCACGGCGGTGTCGCCCAGCATCGTTTCGGGCCGGGTCGTGGCGACCGTGAGGTGGCCGCTGCCGTCCGCGAAGGGGTAGTTGATGTGCCAGAGGTGGCCGTTGCGCTCCACGTGCTTCACTTCCAAGTCGGAGAGCGCGGTGCGGGACACCGGGTCCCACTGGATCATGCGCGGCCCGCGGTAGATGCGGCCCTGCCGGTAGGCTTCCACGAAGACCTTGCGGACGGCGCGGTTCAGGTCCGGATCCATGGTGAAGCGCTTGCGGGACCAGTCCAGGCTGGCGCCCAGTCGGCGCAGCTGGTTCTCGATGTCCACCTGGTTCTGGTCCTTCCAGGCCCAGATGCGTTCCAGGAATCTATCGCGCCCCAGTTGGTGGCGGTCGGTGCCCTCTTCCTTCAGCTTGCGCTCGACGATGATCTGCGTGGCGATGCCCGCGTGGTCCACGCCGGGCACCCAGCAGACATCAAAACCCTGGGCCCGCTTGAGCCGCGCCAGCACGTCCGGGAGCGAGTAGGCCAGGGCGTGGCCCATGTGCAGGTTGCCGGTGATGTTGGGCGGCGGCAGGGACATGGAGAAGGGCGGCTTGCCGCTGGCGGGCTTGGCCTCGAAGGTCTTCGCGGCCTCCCAGGTGGCGTACCAGCGCCCCTGCGCCGTCTTGAAATCGAAAGCCTTGTCCATTTCGCGCATAGGGTGTCCCTAACAATCAAAAAGCTGAAAAGCGGCCACGGGGAGGGCAGCGGAGGAATGGACAGCAACTGGGCAAGAAATAATTTCTCCGCTGCCCTCGGCTTCTTCGTTGCCCTGCGCCGGGTGGGTTTTTAGGTGGCGACCGTCTCGATCCGCATGCCCAGGGATTCGATGAGCCGATGGTCGTGGGTCTCGCCCGGGTTCGGCGTGGTGAGCAGCTTTTCGCCGGTGAACAGCGAGTTGGCGCCTGCGAAGAAGGCCAGGGCCTGCAGCTCGTCGCTCATCTGGGTGCGGCCCGCGCTCAGGCGGATGCGCGATTTGGGGAACAGGATGCGCGCCGTGGCGATCATGCGGATGAAATCCAGCGGCGGCACCGGCTCCGCATTTTCCATGGGCGTGCCTTCCACGCTCACGAGCTGGTTGATGGGCACGCTCTCCGGCGGCGGCTCCAGCTTGGTCAGCTCGTGGAGGAAATGGACGCGGTCCTCCAGGGTCTCACCCATGCCCAGGATGCCGCCACTGCACACTTCCAGGCCGGCGGCGCGGACATTGGCGATAGTCGCCAGGCGGTCATCGTAGGTGCGGGTGGTGATGATCTTTTCGTAGAACTCGCGGCTGGAGTCCAGGTTGTGGTTGTAGACCTGGCAGCCAGCTTCCTTGAGTTGCAGGGCCTGCTTCTCGGTGACCATGCCGAGGGTGACGCAGACTTCCAGACCCATGCCAGAAACGCCCCGCACCATGTCCAGCACCGCGTCGAACTGGGCGCCTTCCCGGACTTCGCGCCAAGCTGCCCCCATGCAGTAGCGGGTGGAGCCGCCCTCCTTGGCGATCTGGGCGCCTGCCAGCACGCGGCCTACCTCTTTCAACGGCTCGACTTTCACTTCGGTGGCGTAGCGCGCGGACTGGGGACAGTAGGCGCAATCTTCCGGGCAGGCGCCGGTCTTGATGGAATCCAGGGTGCAGAACTGGATGTCGCTGGCGTCCCAGTGCTCCCGGTGCACGGTGGCCGCCCGGAACAAGAGCTCCGGGAAGGGCAGGCCATGGATGGCGCGGATCTCGTTGAGAGTTTTCATTCGGGCACCAGGTCAATGCTTCAACTTACCATGGCCGGCGCGGGTTTAGCCCTCGGAAAACCCCGTCATACATGGTAGTTTGAGGATTCGAGATGCCTTGAATCGGAGCGCCCGTGACCCCCGCCAGCAGCCCCGCCAGCACCCATGCTGTAGCCCCGGCCAAGGCGTCGGCCACCCTCAGCCGCGAGCAGCGCCTCGCCTTGTTCCGTACCATCTACGCGGCCCGGAGGATCGACGACAAGGAGATCATCGGCAAACGCCAGAACAAGGTTTTTTTCCAAATCAACGGGGTGGGCCACGAGGCTGTCCAGGCCGCCGCCGCCATGCTGCTCCGCCCCGGCCACGACTGGTTCTTCCTCTATTATCGGGACCGCGCCCTGAGCTACGGCCTGGGCTACACCGCCAAGCAGATGTTCCTGGGCAGCGTGGGCAGCGTGGAGGATCCGGCCTCCGGTGGTCGGCAGATGCCCAGTCACTGGGGGGAAAAATCCCTGAATATCTTTACCACTTCGAGCCCCACGGGCTCGCAGTTCCTGCAGGCCGTGGGCGCCGCCGAGGCCATCCTGCGCGCCGAGGCCGCGGGCCTTCAGCAGGAGATGGGTATCCATTCCGATGAGGTGGTGCTCACCACCACCGGCGACGGCACCTGCTCTCAAGGTGAATTCTGGGAGGCCATCAGCAACGCCGTGAACCTGAAGCTGCCGGTGGTGTTCCTGGTGGAGGACAACGGCTATGCCATCTCGGTGCCTACCGAGGTCCAGTATCCCGGCGGCAACATCGCGGCGCTGCTCGCGGGGTACCAGCCCCACGGCCTGCTCATCGTGGACGACGTGGACGGCTGCGACCCCCTGGCCAGCTACGACGCGTTGAAGCTGGCCATCGACTATGCCCGCGCCCGCAAGGGGCCGGCCCTGGTGCGCGCCAAGGTCATCCGCCCTTACAGCCACTCGCTGTCTGATGACGAGCAGCTCTACAAATCCTCCGCCCAGCGCAAGGAGGAGATCCTGCGGGATCCGGTGGCCACCTTCGCCCGGCAGCTGGTGGAGCTGGGCGATCTCACCGAGCCCGCCCTCGAACAGTTGAAGGCCGAGATCCAGATGGAGATCGACGTGGACTGGGAGGCCGCCGAGCAGGCGCCGCTGCCCGCCAGCGGCAGCTTCTACCAGCACCTTTACAGCGAAGACGTGGATCCCACCTCCGCCGCCTTCGATACGGAAGCCAGCGTTGCGGATCCCACCGGCTCCAAGACTCTCATCGATTCCGTGAACCATGTGCTGAAGCTGGAGATGGCGCGGGACAACAAGATTCTGGTCTTCGGCGAGGACGTGGCGGACGCCTCGCGTTCGGAAATCCTCGACGAAGTGAAGGGCAAGGGCGGCGTCTTCAAGGCCACCCACGGCCTGCAGAAGGCCTTCGGCGACCACCGCGTCTACAACTCGCCCCTGGCGGAGGCCACCATCGTCGGCAGGGCCATCGGCTTGGCGGCCCGGGGCTTCAAGCCCGTGGTGGAGATCCAGTTCTTCGACTACATCTGGCCGGCCATGCAGCAGCTGCGGGACGAGCTGGCCACGATCCGCTGGCGCTCCAACGGCATGTTCAAGAGCCCCATGGTCATCCGCGTGCCCATCGCGGGCTATCTCATGGGCGGCGCCACCTACCATTCCCAGTGCGGCGAAAGCACCTTCACCCACATCCCGGGCCTGCGGGTCATCTGCCCCAGCACGGCGCTGGACGCCGCGGGCCTGCTGCGCACCGCCATCCGCTGCGACGACCCGGTGCTCTTTCTGGAGCCCAAACACCTCTACCGCCAGACCCATAATAAGGGCCCGGAAGCGCCGGCGGATTTCATGATCCCCTTCGGCAAGGCACGCACCGTGCGGGAAGGCAGCGACCTTTCGGTGATCACCTTCGGCTGCACGGTCCACCGCGCCGTGCAGGCCGCGCGGGAGGCCGAGAAGGAAGGCCTGAATGTGGAGATCATCGACCTGCGCAGCCTCAATCCCTACGACTGGGCCGCCATCGAAAAGACCGTCAAGAAGACCCACCGCGTCATCGTCGCCCACGAGGACACCCTGTCCTGGGGCTACGGCAGCGAGATCGCCGCCCGCATCGCCGACGAACTCTTCTTCCACCTCGACGCCCCCGTCCGCCGCGTGGCGGCCAAAGACACTTGGGTCGCTTATCAACCTCATTTAGAGGATGAGATCCTGCCCCAGGCCGCTGATTTCCTCGAAGCCTACCGGAAGCTGATGCGGGTCTGATCCTCGCCGCCCTTCTAATCCGCGGAGCAAGGCCGGCGTAGGGCTTGCATGCGCCTCCTTGCTCGGCTGTTCCTTTCGCTGTTGCTGCTGTGGACCGGACTCACGGCGGTGGCGGGCTTCCTGCTGCCGGAGCAGTTGCTCCGGTGTCCCCAGCCCACCCGCACGGAGCTCCAGCGGGAGCAAATCCGCGGCACCCTCGCGGTGGCTGGAAGCCATTGGACCCAGCACGCGGTGCGGGGCGGGGAGGGGTGTGCGCTGGAAGTCTGGTGGCTGCACCGCGCCCAACCCAAGGGCGTCGTGATCTTCCTTCACGGCTTTGGCGACGATGCCTGGGGCACCGCTCCGCGCTCCCGGGATCTTCTGGAGTGGGATGCCGTGGTCTTCACTTTCCGTGGTCGGGACCGCCACCCGGAGGTTCCCTCCACCCTGGGTGCCTGGGAAGGGCAGGATGTGGTGTGTGTGGAGCGATTCCTGGAAGGGCAGGGGATCCCCCGGCAGCGGATGTTGATCGTGGGAACCAGTCAGGGGGCCGGTGTGGCCCTGCTGGCCTTGGCGGACCTTGAACGCAATGGAGTGCCCCTGGCGGGCGCCCTGCTGGAATCGCCCTATGTGGATCTTCGGGATGCGGCGCGCAACCACCTGAAGGGGACCCTCGGCTGGGTGGAGGTCCTCGCGCGGCCTGCGGAATTTGTGGCGCTCCACCGCGCCGCGCGCATGGCCCACTTTGACCCGGACGCGGTGTCGCCGTTGAAGGCCAGCATGCGCCTCCGGACTCCCCTGGCTTTCCTGGCGGGAGCTGCGGACACCATCACGCCCTTGGTGGGCGTTCAGGAAATCGCGAGGGCGCACCCGGATCTCACCGTGGTGGCGGGCGCTGGGCACTGCGAGGCGGGGGGCAAGGTGCCCGGCGGGTGGAAGCGGTGGGCGGACAGCCACCTCGCCTGTTGGGGGCTGTGACCCGGGCGCGATCCGCAACAGGTCCATGGGCGACTTGCAAAACCGGACCCTGGTGGCAATTCCGGCGCGCTGACACTGGATCTTCAACCCAGGAGCCAGTATGCGCACACGCGCCCTCATGCTTTCCCTCACACTCGCCGCGGTGCCCGCGTTGGCCCAGAGCCACCTCAACGTGGCGCCGGGGAAGTTCGTCCAGGTCACGTTCACCCACAAGGCCGGCGACCCGACGAATGTATTCTCCAACATGGTGCAGATCAGCAATGACGGCACGTTCGGCGCCGTCTTCACCATTCCCGCCGGGCAAGCTTTGGTCATTACTGACGTCTCGATGCAGAGCTACGCGCCCTTCGGCTACACGGGCTCCCTGGACGGCTTCGTCGCCCTGCGTTGGTACGTCAACAACCAGCAGACCTTCACGACGGTCTATGCGGAATCCTTCAAGGCCGGGGGCGCCAGTGAACAGGTCGGCTTGAGCCGCAGCTTCACCGCCGGACGCATCTTCGCCGCCTCCACCAACCATTCGCCGATGTTCAGCATTACCACGCCCTGGGACCCGGCCTTCGCGAACCTGCAGGTCGTCACCACCGGCTATCTCATCAACTACCCTTGAGGCCTCCCGGTCCTCAGCGCTTCAGGTTCGGATGCCTGGCGGCCACCTCGTCGGGCGCGTTGGGCTTGAGGCGCTGGGGCTTGGCGGGCATGCCGATGGCCACGTTGTAATCGGGGATGTCCTTGGTGGTGAGGCCATAGGCCCCCACCATGGCGAAATCGCCCACCTGGGTGCCACTCAGCACCGTGGAATGATAGGCCACCCGGGCCCCTTCGCCGATGACCGTATCGCCCAGGTTCACGATGGCGGGGTCCACCAGATCGTGCCAATGGCTGTACACGTTGACGTAGTCGCTGATGCTGGCGCCTCGTTTGATGGTGATGGAGCCGCGGTCGTCCAGCAGCACGAAGCGGTGGATGATGCTGTCTTCGCCGATGCGGATGTTGTACCCGAAGCTCCATTCCACGCCCGTGAAGAACTTCACGTTTTGGCCGCAGCTGGCGAAGATGTGCTGGGCCAGCATGCCGCGGAACTTCAGGCCCAGCCATACGTTGGCGTTGAGGGGCGAGTTGTCGAACATCTGCCAGAGCCAGGTGAGGGGCTTGACCGGCGCCCACTTTTCGGTAATCAGTTCGCTGTAGTACTCGGCTTCCAGCGATGCGTTGCGGGGATCGAAATTCAGCAGCAGGATTTCCTCGTGGAGGCTGCGCGGCGTGTCCGGCATGCCATAGAAGCCTCGGCACAGCTCGATGCATAGTTCGTTGCGGTCAGTTTTCGGGTCGTGCAGGCGGGCGTCGATGCCCGCGATCCAGGTTTCAAATCTGGCCTTTGCTGCGGTGTTTTCCAGGTTGACTAGGCGAGTGGCCAAGGGGGCTCCAAAACCGACTTAATCGGTCAACTTAGCTTAGATCACGAAAAAGGCAGCCTTCAAGCTGCCTTTTCGGATGGCGGGTGCAAGGCCACAAGCGGCCTCCTAGTGTTGCCCGTGCCCCTGGTCCATGGCGGGCTCGCCCAGGTACTTCACGGTGCGGCCCTTGAAGATCACCCAGGTGCCGAAGACGGCCAGAACCAGAGCGCCGACGTTTCGTAGCGGCAGCAGAGCCGTCGCCAAATACTCGTAATGGTGGCTGAAGATGCCCACCACCAGGCAGAGGGCCCCGTAGGCCACCAGGAAACTGCCCCACTTCAGGCTGGGGTCGGCTGCCTGGGCGACTTCCTCCGGCAGGGTGCCCAAGGGGGATTTCACCTCGGCAGCCAGATGGAGCCCCTGGAAGACCAGCAGAGCGGACAGCAGGTAATAGAAGACGTAAAAGAGCAACATCGGCTTCTCCAGCCCTACAGAAATAGCACAGATGCCTGGGAAAGGGCGCTGGAACTGAGCCTGGGGGCCCCACGA
Source organism: Holophagaceae bacterium (assembly GCA_025357545.1). Taxonomy (GTDB): domain Bacteria; phylum Acidobacteriota; class Holophagae; order Holophagales; family Holophagaceae; genus JANXPB01. The sequence continues at coordinate 2,781 of JANXPB010000175.1, read as the reverse complement.
AAAAAGAGATTGACCCAATCAATCGATTGATTAACATGGAATTCCACGAACTAATCATCCGATTGATTGACAGGTTGTACCCATGGCTCCTCCTCCCGATCTCTCACAGGAAGTGAAACAGCGACTCGTCGAGGCGGCGACCCTGCTCTTCGCGGAAAAGAGTTTCGATGGGGTGGGCATCCGGGAGATCGCTGCAAAGGCCCAGGCCAACAGCGCCATGGTGGCCTACCATTTTGGCGGCAAGGAGGGGCTCTACCTGCAGGTGCTCCGGGCGGGTTTCCTGCGTTGCCCCAGCCAGGTGGCGGAATTGGATCCCATCCCGGAGCCTGGCCATCCCCAGGCGCGGGAATTGGCGCTGGCGGGCCTCCAGGCGCACATCCGCGTATTTGTAAGCGAGTTGCTGCTGCCGCAGTGCGACCCGCTCAGACATGCCTCGAGCGTCCTGCTCATGCGGGAACTGGCGGTGGGCGGCCCCTTGCTGGAAGAACTCAACCGCGAATTCATGCATCCCTATTTCACACATCTGCGCGATTGCGTGCGGATCCTCCGTCCCGATTGGCTGGAATCCCAAACCCTGTTCGCCATGGCGGCCATCCATGGCAGCGCCATGATCTACAAGTTCATCCCGGCGGCCATCAAACTCAATTCGGATGCGGTTTTCCCGCCGGACCCGGTGGAACTCGCCGACTTCCTCACCGATTACACCCTGCGCGCCCTAGGCGTCGCGCCGCAAGGAGCTTGAGATGCTGCCCATGCCCCCGGCCCAGATGGCCGAATCACCCGCCCAGACACCGCTGGCTTTTGATCTGCGGAGCGCGCTCCTCCGCGCCAAGGAACAGAACGCGCTGCTGAAGGCCGCCGCGGCCCGGGTGGACGAACGGCGCGGGCTCATCACCGCCACCCGCGCGGACGCGCTGCCCCAGTTGAATGCCTTGGGTGACTTCACCCGGAACCGCGATGTCTCCATCCTCAACAGCAGCTTCGGGGATTCGGCCGCGCAGTTCGGCTTCGACAAGAACAGCCTGGTGGGAGCCCGGAGTGTCTACACCACGCAGTTGAACTTCAGCCAACCCCTTTACTACTTCGGGAAACTGAACAGCACTTTGGAAGTGGCGAAGCTCGGCGAGCTCGAAGCCCAGGCGGCTTTCACGACGGCGGAACTCGATACCCTGCACGGCGTGGCCAAGGCCTACCTGGCGGTACTCGGCGCCAAGGCCCAGCTGGATGTAGTGGGCGTCCGGCTCAAGACCTCCGAACGCTTCCTGGAGGATGTGAAGTCCAAGCTGGATGCCCAGAGCGCCACCCAGCTGGACCTGCTGCGGGCCCAGTCGGAATGGCAGGGGGTCCTGCCGGAAGTCCTTCAGGCCAAGGCCGATTTCGCCCGGGCGGTGGAGGTGCTGGACGGCCAGCTGGGGCTCGATCCGCGTACGGCGCTGCGGCTGGAGGGCCTGGCGGTCCCCGAGATCCCGAAGGCCCTGGGCGGAGTCGCCCGCAGCGAGGTCAACCAGCTCGAGCAGCAGGAGAAGGCACTCGGCGTCAACGATCGGATCCTCGCCTCGGACCTCAGACCCAAGCTGGACCTCAACGCGAGTTATGGCTGGCAGGCCGGCCACACGGACAAGCTGTTCCATGAGCCCTACGAGACCTGGCGGGTGAGCCTGACCTTGAAGGTGCCGGTCTTCGATGGACTGCGCAGCTCCGGCAAGCGGGCCCAGAACCGCGCGGTGCTGGAGCAGGTGCGGCAGCAGAAGGTGGACCTGGAGCGCCAGGTCCAGGTGCAGCAGCAGACCGCCCGGCGCGAGATCGAAAAGGCGGTGGCCCTGCTGGAGGCTGCCACGAAAGCCCACGATGCCGGGGACGAAGCCCTGCGCGTGAGCCGGGAATCCTTCGACCAGGGCCTGATCACCTCGCTGGACCTGCTGCAGGCCGAGCGGGCCGAGCGGCAGATGGAGAGCCAGCGCATCCGCGCCCAGCTTGGAGTCTGGTCCGCGCTCTTCGAGCAACGGCGCAGCCTCGGCCTTCCGCCCCTTCCCTGAATCCAGCCGCTTGATGACCGATGATTGACGGCGTGCCGACGCCCTCCAGGAGCTGAACATGAAGAACAAGATACTTGCCGCTGGCGCCGTGGTCGTGGTGGTCATCGCCGTGGCCGCACCTACCACCGGAGCCAGCGCAACGCGGAATTGGCGAGCCAGAAAAACGTGAAGGAAGAGGGGCTGGTGGCGGTCTCAGTGGTGACCGTGGAGAACCGCGCCTTTAATCCCGGCATCCCCTTCACGGGCAACCTGCTGGCGGTGAACCGCGCCGAACTCAAGGCCGAAGTGCCTGGCCGGGTCACCCGGGTACTGGTGCAGGAGGGCGACACGGTGAAGGCCGGCGCCGTCCTTTCGACCCAGGATGAGGATGACCTCTCGCTCGCCACCCAAGCGGCGGAGGCCCAGCTGGCCCAGGCTCAGGCCCAGGCGCTGCAGGCCCAGCGGGACGCGGACCGCGCTGAGATGCTCCTGGAAAAGCGCAGCATCACCCGCCAGGCCGCCCAGCAGGCCGAGACCGCCAACCATGCGGCCGCGGCCACGGTCCAGGCCGCCCAGAGCCAGGCCGGAATGGCCAAGGTGCGCATGAAGAAGGCGCGCATCCTGGCGCCCTTCGAGGGCCAGGTGGCCCGGCGGCTGATCCAGGCTGGCGACGTGCTCACTTCCGGCCAGACCGTTTTCGACGTGGTGGACAACCGCAAACTGGAGATCCAGTCGGACCTGCCCGCCAATGCCATGGCTCTGGTGA